>JBIOZK010000229.1:0-19730 GCA_044870975.1 Pyrinomonadaceae bacterium | reverse complement strand
CCAGATCAACCCGCACGCGATCCAAACGAGTCCGCAGCTCGGCCAGACGCGTCTGATCGGGGGCTGACCGTCGGCTCTCAACACCTATCTGGGCATTCAATGAAGTCAGCTCGACATTGAGTTTTTGTTCCCGCCCCAACTCCACGGCGGTCATCGACTTTGATATGTCAGTTCGCCCGCCGCTCAGTACGTCAATCAAAACCCGTGAGTTGGCGCGCTCGGCAAATTCAAGGGCTTCAATTGGCTTATTGCCGGCGACCAGCAGCTTCACCATCTCTTGATACGGCACAAGCTTATTCTCAAAGAACAGTTGCCGTTCACGCTCGCTGCCGCTGACTCGCCCGCGAAGCGTCTCAATCGTGCGAATCGCTGCTTCGAAGTTACTCTTTGCGATTGCGATGTCCCCCAGGACTATGCGGCTCTGCCCAGCTAAAGAAAGCGCTTGCCACAGTCTCTCCTGATCCCCGATTTCCTCCGCGAGCTTTCCCGCCTCCGCTGCCGCCTCGAGCGTTTCCTTTTCACTGCCACGCTGGTGCGAAACTCTGGCTCTGAACAACAGTACTTCCGCGATTCCGGGTCGGTCGTGGGCGGCCCGGTGAATCTCCTCCGCGCGAGCAAGATTCGCGAGGGCACGATCAAAGTCTTTGCGGCCCGCATATGCCAATGCACTGTCTGCCAGCGAGCGCCCGACGCCGTTCTTGGCCTTAATCTCCTCTCGAATAGCCCGGGCCTTTAAACTATTCTCCAAAGCGCGATCGTAATCTCCCAAAAGGAGGTAGACGCGACCGATGTTGCTAAGAGTAGTTGCGATGCCGTCTGGATCTCCCATTTGCCCCCGCAATTTCAAGCTGCGGCCATAGTAGTCCAGCGCCAACTGATAATCGCCCTGAAGACGATAGACGAGCCCAATGTTGTTGTATGCGGTTCCGAGACCCTCTTTGTCCTCCGATGCGGCAGTCAACACCAACCGGCGCTGGTGGAATTCAAGCGCCCGCCGATAGTCACCGAGATTGGAGTAAGCACTGCCGATGTTGCCCAGATAGATGGCCTGGCCAAGAGTGCTGTTCTTGTCCTCTGCAAGTTTGAGGGCCTGGTCATAGTATTCGATGGCTTTGACTCGATCGCCGAGGTAGGAATAAACCGCCCCCAAATTATTGAAGATCGATCCGAGTATGGATTTGTCGCTGATTGAATCTTGCAATTGAAGCGCGCGGAGGTGGCAGGTCAGCGCCTGCGAGTAGTCACCCCGTCCGTCGTAGGCGACGCCCATGCTGGTGAGCGTGCTGGCCATGCCCTCGCGATCGTTAATTTGCTCCTTCAACGCCAGGCTTTTTTCATAGTATTGAATTGCCTGGTCATACTTGCTCTGGCGACGATAGGAGACACCAATATCACTCAGGACATCGGCGATGGCATGCTTGTCGCCAAGTTTTTCAAAGATCGCGAGAGATTGTTCTCGAGCTTCCAGAGATTTCGCATGCTGTCCTTGTCGCGAATAGACCAAGCCCATCGAACTAAGCGCCGCGCCCAGTGATTTGTCGTCGTGGATTTGTTCAGCGATTCTGCGCGCGAGGCCGTAGAGAGCAAAGGCCTTGATGTACTCGGCCCGGTCGGCTAAGGGATCCCCAAGAAGTATGAGTTGATTGCATAGTTCGGATTTGACTAGCTGCGGCTGCGCCTCGAGCAGTGCTGACTGCTCCTTGTCGCTACCGGAGGCGGCCAACTCGCCTGCGAACTTTTTGATCGCGGCGATTTCAGATGCGTCTTCTTTCGGGTTCTGGGCGTGTAGGTTTACGGTCGGAATAAGCAGAAGGGCTAACGACAGAGTCACGCCCAGCACGGCTATTAGCCGACACACTCTGGGGGAACTCATTGGATGATGACTGAAACTAATCGTCAGGGTGCGGGGAGTTTAAAAGCGCGCTGGCGATATGTAAAGAAGAACCTCTGAACAGCAGAGTATAACGGGGATGTCGATCTAACGGCCTACTGGTGAAATCGCACGGTGTATTCCGCGATCTTGGTGCTGACGCCCTTCCCTGATCCGGTAACGCTGATTTGATAGTCTCCTGCGGGGACGGCCTTAGCGGGAATTCGAAGACGAAAAGTGTTGGTCGACTTCTGAAAAGCCACTCTCGCGGACCACGCAATGCTGCCGCTCGAATCTTTGACAACGACCGAGTAGGACCCCAACGGGTTCGCTCTGACAACGTGGAGAATCACCGAAAATGTCGTCGCGTCTTTCGTTAATTGAATTGCTTTCACCTCTGGATCACCACGCAATGCCTCGTTTGGGTAGAGTTCCGCTGGCGCGATGTTCCTGGCGATCAACTCTTTCGACGGCGAGGGCGCGAGGCCTGGCACTTCTGGCGTGACCGCTGTTTTGTCAGGCAACGGACTATCAGATGCTGGTGATGCCGCGGTCGGCGGCGTCAGCGAGGGCACAGCCTGCGGCGGACCCGGCTCAGTTTGTCTGGAAATCTCTGGAGTAGCGCCTCGCCTTATGCGCATCCAGATGCCGCCGGCCAGCACCACAAAGATCAGCGAAGCCGCAATCGCCAAACCGACGGTCAACGGAGACATCTTGCGACGACGATTCGATTCGAAATCAACCACGCGCGGTGGCATTGACATTCCCGCCGCGCGCTTGAATTCATTCCACGCCGCGTAAACATCTTCACCGGTTTCGGACTGCCGGGCCTGCTCTGAAAACGCGGACAGGTCTAGCAAAAGCGCGGCACACTCACGGCACTCGGCCAGGTGATCTTGAATTCGCGCTTCCTCGCGGGCTGATTTGTCACCGGCGTGATAGGCGCAGATATCCTCGCTGCTCAGGTGTTGAGACGACAGAGATTTAGATCCGTCAATCGTCGCCCGAAATGACTCTCTGAACTGATCGACTTGATTCATCGAACTGATAATTGTCCCTTACATCTCAATGTCCTCAAAATACGGGGCCAGCTTGAGCTTGAGTTGTTTGCGTCCTTGAAACAAATGCGCCTTCACTGTTTCAATCGAAAGCCGCATCACCGTCGCGATCTCCTGGTACGTCATGTCCTGATAGACGCGGAGAGTAAGGCAGCGACGCATCTGATCGGGAAGCGAATCCACTGCTTCGCGCACGATTCGGGTGCGCTCGGCCTCGACAACGCCTTCCAGCGGACTGATAGCGTTACGGTCCGTTAACTCGATGGCCGGAACAGTCGTTTCCGACGAACCAACTTCCTCCAAAGGCACTTCCAGTCTATCTCGTTTCTGGGTCGCTCCGGCCCGGACTGCGTTCCGATACAAGTTTGTGGCGACTCGGAACAACCAGGCTTCAAATGGAGCTTCCCCCCGAAAGCTGTCCATACCGTTATAGACACGAATAAAGCTTTCCTGGGTTAGTTCCTGAGCTTCGGCTGAAGAAAATCCTCGTTTTACGAACAAGCCGAGGACGGGGCGGTAGTATTTTTCGAAGATTGCCTTAAAGACGGCTTCGCGATCATGGCCTTGCTGCCAGCGACTAATTAAAGACGGTGTATCGACTACTTCCCTGCTTTTTTCCACAGTCGAGTTGAGAAAAAGGAGACGATTTCAATCCAGCTCAAATCGCTCGCCATATTGCGGTACTTCTATCTGCCAGTTAAAGCGCTCACGGATGCGCGATGCCATAGCTGCGGCCGCGTCCGGTTCGCCATGCGTTATGAAAACGCGACGCGGGGGCGACGGCATTCCTTCCAACCAGCGCACCACCTCTTTCCAATCGGCGTGAGCCGAGAAGCCACCAATCTTTTCGAGCCCGCATTTAACCGGAACCCATTGGCCCAGGACTTTGACCTGCTTCTCGCCGTCAGCCACTCGACGTCCCAATGTGCCTGCGGCTTGATAGCCAACGAAAACGACCGTCGCATTTTCATCGGGCAATAAACGCAGCGCGTGATGCAGCACCCGGCCGCCGTTCATCATTCCTGACGCTGCGATGATGACGCGCGCGCCTTCCATCTTGTTGACGCGTTTCGATTCGTCGCGCGTACTGCAGGCCAGCATCGAATGGGTCCGCAGCGGCGTGGGCGTCGTCTTCAAAGCGAGGTCATAGTCTTCATCGTGCTCATCCTTGCGGCGCGCGTACGCCTGCGTGGCGGCCGACGCCATCGGCGAATCAACGCACACCGGCAAGATTGGAATTCGCTTTTCGTCTTCCAGCTCGCGGATGAAGTAAACGATTTCCTGCGCGCGCCCGACCGCAAACGCCGGAATCAAAACCGCGCCGCCACGCTCCGCCGCTGCCTTGATGATGCGCTCGAGCGCTACCTTCGGCTCCTCGGTGTCATGCAGGCGATCGCCATAGGTCGATTCCACCACCAGATAATCCGCGGCCGGCGGCGGAGCAGGATCGCGGATAATCGGTTGATTGTATTTGCCCAAATCTCCCGAGAAGAGCACCGTGCGCGGCTCGCTGTCGCCATTCACCTGAACCAGCACCTGGCTCGAACCGAGGATATGGCCCGCAATGCGAAACTCGGCCTCGATATTCTTGACGACGCGAAACCGGGTGCCGGTGTTAGGCACGACTTGCAGCAGCTTCAAAGTTTCGCGCGCGTCCTGCTCTGTGTAGAGCGGCAGCGCGGGCAGATGCTTCGTTATCTTGTGCCGATTTCGATAATCGGCTTCTTCCTCCTGCAACCGCGCGGAATCAGGCAGCAGAATCTTCATCAAATCGGACGTACCTGCCGAACAGTAAACCGGTCCGCGAAAGCCATGATTGACAAAGCGGGGAAGATAGCCGGTGTGATCGATGTGCGCATGAGTGATGATGACGGCATTCACCGAAGCCGCGTTGAAAGGCGGCTCCTGCCAGTTGCGGTCGCGCAGGTCGTGACCACCCTGGAACAATCCGCAATCGATGAGAACGCGTGTTTGATTGGACTCGATTAAGTATTTCGATCCGGTGACCGTTCCGGCAGCGCCCCAGAATGAAAGTGTCGACATAGCGCGCATGTTAGCAGTGTCAGAACCGGGAGCGGTAGCGACCGGATCAAGGAATGCCTGCGGCTACCAGGACGGAGCTCTTATTTTCAAAGTAACTTTTTGATCCGGTCGCTACCGCTCCCGGTTCTGACACGCGTGATGACGCTTTCAGTTTTCCCGATGCTCGCTTATGATGCGCTTTGTACGTTAACCAGAATCAATGAACAAGATCATTCGCCTTTCCTTTTTCGTCTTCGTTATCAGCGCGGTCCTCTCAACTCTAACCGTACAGGGTCTCGGCGCCGGCCATTCACGCAGCAGCGTTCGTCCGCAATATGACGACCCTTACTCAGAATTTCGCAACGCGCGATACTCAAATGCCGGACTATTAAACGAGCGCGATGAGATCAAGCTGGGGATGCAACTTCATCGCGAGGTCACCAAGAAATACAACTTGACTGATGTCGGGCTTACGCGCGTGGATCGCCTCGGGCAGCAATGCGCCCGCGCCAGCCAGCGCCCAAGTCTCACTTATAAATTCCACGTCATTCAGGGACGCGAGATTAACGGCTTTTCGCTTCCCGGCGGCCATATCTACGTAACGACAGCGTTGGTGCGGCTCGCCAATGACAACGAACTGGGCGCGGTGCTCTGCCATGAAGTGGGCCATGTGGTTGCGCGCCACAGCCTGAAGACGCTGAAAAAATCGAAGGAGTACGACAATATCGCGAACCAGTTGGGAGAGTGGACCGGGGTCGCCGGCAGCATCGCGCGCGACTTGGGAGTCAGTCTGGGTCAGATGGTCGGCGCCGGAATGTTGACGATTCATTCGCGCGACGAAGAACGGGAAGCTGATTTTCTGGGTGTGCGGCAGATGCCGGGCGCCAGCCTCGACCCGCAGGGAATGATCACAATGTTCCAGAAGCTTCAACGCATTGAAGAGCGTGATTCCGATTTGCTTGGTTCACTATTTTCGGATCATCCCGACGCGGCTGAGAGAATCGATAACACTCGCTACGAGATTAATCGCATGCGTCGCAGAACCTAATTCAAAGCGTAAAGGTTGCCATCCGTACTGCCAAAGTAAACCTCACCCTTATCAACCACCGGCGATGAGACTATCGCGCCCAGCGAAAAGTTCTTGAACCAGTAAACGTACATGTCTTCGAAGTCATTGAACTCCATAATACTCACTTCATTCTTGCGCGTGCGGTCAGGATTCAGGAACTGGAGAGGATCCTTCTTTGATGCTTCGGTTTGAAACTCCCAAACGACCGAGCCGGTCTTGATGTCTACCGCATAAAGACTGCCGTTGAGATTGCCGAAGTAAGCCAAACCTTCGGCAATCGCCGGCGAGGAAAAAATCACGGTGATTACCGGCACTGTAAATCTAAGCCGGCCGGTCGCTGCTTCCACTGCATGAAAACGACGGGTATCACCGGTGGCAAAATAAACCGAGCCATCAAAGACTGCGGGCGTGACGTTGACCCAGGACTTGCTGGTCGGATAGTCCCACCGTTTCTTTCCGGTCTGGGCGTCGATGGCGTAGAGATGCGCGTCCCGACAACCCACATAGACGATGCCATCAACTACTGCCGGCGATGATTGAAAGCCAACCTGATTGGCAATGACTGGATCTTCGCCGGTCTTGAAACGCCACTTCTCTGCTCCGCTCTCGACATCCAACGCATACAAATAACTGTCCCAACTTCCGATGTAGAGCGTATTGCCGACGATCGCGGGCGAGGCATGGACCTGTCCTTTGGTTTCGAACTTCCATTGCAGCAGGCCAGTCTTCGCTTCGAGCGCATAGATGTTTCCATCGCTACTGCCGAAGTAGACGCGCCCATTCAGGACCGCGGGAGAGGATAAAAAGACATCATGAGGATCGGGCACTGTCTGTTCCGCAGGCGTACTTCCGTGCAAGCGTTTCGCTTCAAACCTTCGTTCGTAGCCGGTCGCGTAGCGCCACTTGCGCGCGCCAGTGTTTGCATCCAGACAGTAGAAGCCGCCGTCAAAACCAAGGAAGAAAACCAGGCCATCAGCCACCGCCGGGGACGACGCGATTGGTCCGCGTGTCTGAGTTTTCCATTTCTGCTGACCGTTACTCTGATCGACTGCGTAAAGCGCGCCATCCGAGCTACCAATGTAAACTAAACCATTTGCGATCGCGGGCGAGCTGACAATCCCGCCCTGAGTCTTGAATTGCCACTTAACACCTTTCAGCGCTTTCAGGGCTGGTGATTGATAGACGCCCGTGCGTGCATTGTTGCCGTGAAATGTAGTCTGCGCGGTTGCCGGGATCACGTTAACCACGAGGACGATTAGAACAAGCTTTGCCTTCATTAGATTCATCAGGATTTTCTTTCAACAGAAGAATGGATAGGTCTCCGCAGTAATCGACAAGTTAAGTTTTGGTGCATCGACGCTATTACGCGAGAAATCGTTAGTGAGTTCAGGTTCCCACTGTCAAGAGATGTGAAATTTTGTGAGGTCGTCAGGTCGACGGACGCGACCGTCCAAAGAAGACAATTACCGCCGGAATCAACAGGGCGAGGTTCCGCAGCGCGGTCTTAACTCCCAACTGACTGGCGATAATCCCGCCAAAGCAGCCGCACTCCAGCGGCTCGCCGTGCAAAGCGTAAACGTAGTAGAGCGCAAATCCGCTGAAGCCAATCAACATGAGCGCGGCCAGGAGAGCGCCGACACGCGCAGTCCGAGGAACCAGCAAAAGGACCGCGGTGATGATCTCAAAGACAATGACGGCAATCGTCGCCGGCCACATCCAGCGTTCGTAATTGATGTGTGAGGCGCTGAGGAGCTCAGCAACGTTGGCGGCAAATTTCTTTAGAATCCAGAGCTTGGCGGCGGCGGTGAGAATAAAAAGCGCGGCGAGTCCGAACCGGCAGAGATGTACAACTACCCGAAAGATTCTGCGAGCGGTCATCTGGTCAGTCGGCACCGGCGGTCCGGGCTTGTTCGGATGCCGCCAAGGGTTCAGTAATCAGCCCGTAATGATCAGGTCGGCGATCTCTGGCACGATCGATTTCGTATTCTCCCGGCACATTGACGATGTGATTCTCGTTCGCTTGTTGAAAATCAATTGCGGCAATCAGCAGCTCCTCATCTTCGACGCCGGCTTCTGCCAGTGTATCGCCGTTGCAATCGATAATCTTGCTGCGGCCAATGAATTTCCAGCCTCGCTCAGTTCCCACACGATCCGTCGCGGCAAAAAACACGTGATTCTCAAGTGCTCTGGTATTGGCCACGAACTCAGGCGAGCGCCACGACGCTTCGGGCCAATTCGTAATCAACGCAATCAGTTCCGCGCCTTTCAGCTTCAGCACTCGCGCGGCTTCCGGAAAGCTGATGTCATAGCAGACATTCATCCCGACTTTGCCGAACGGCAGGTCGAACACTTCGAATTGCCGATCGCCCGGCGTGAGGAACCGGTCTATACCGATGAACGGCAGATGAACCTTTCGATAACCGCCGACGACGCCGTCGGGGCCAACCAGCATCGCTGCGTTGTAGAAGTTGTCGCCGGCCGCTTCGATAAATCCTACTACTGCATAAACCCCAGTGTCGCGACACGCTTCGGCAATAGCTTGAGATGATGGGCCATCGATCGATTCAGCCACGGGAATCGCTTCCGCCAACGAGCCGTATGCGTAACCCGTCAACGCGCACTCGGGAAACATCACCAGCCTGGCGTCCCGTTCGGCGGCTGAGCGAATGGTCGACGTAATCTTCTTCAGATTGGTTTTGGGATCGCCCAACGCGCAATCGATCTGCGCGCAAGCTATTTTGGTATTGCTCATCGAACCCTCCGCTTTGTGGCACAGACTTCAGTCTGTGAATTTATCGCGGGACATCACAGACTGAAGTCTGTGCCACTCGTTTTTCAGCCGGCCAGAGCTACAACCTTTTCTGCCGCGTCTTTCATTCCACTCGCCACGGTGAAGTTCAACCCCGATTCGCGAATGACACGCTGACCTTCCTCGACGTTCGTTCCTTCCAAACGAACCACCACCGGGACTTTCACGCCGAGGTTGTTCGCCGCGCCTACCACGCCGCGCGCGACCATGTCGCAACGCACGATGCCGCCGAAGATATTGATCAGCACCGCTTGCACGTTAGGATCGGCCAGCAGAATTCGAAACGCCGCCTCGACGCGTTCTTGAGAAGCGCCGCCCCCGACATCGAGAAAATTCGCCGGTTCGCCGCCCGCCAGCTTGATAATATCCATCGTCGCCATCGCCAACCCCGCGCCGTTCACCATGCAGGCAATGTTGCCGTCGAGCTTGATGTAGTTCAGGTCGAACTTCGACGCTTCGATCTCGAGCGGCTCTTCTTCGTTTAGATCGCGCAGGTCTTTGAAGTCCGGATGACGAAACATCGCGTTGTCATCGAAATTGATCTTCGCGTCCAGGGCAATCAGGCGACCGTCTTTCGTTAACAGGAAGGGATTGATTTCCACCAGCGATGCGTCTGTTGATTCGTACGCGGCGTAGAGAGTCTGCATGAATTTCGCCGCTTGCGAAACGAGCTTACTGTCGAGGCCGAGCGCGAAGGCCAACTTGCGCGCTTGAAAAGGCCGGAAGCCAACCGCCGGATCGATTGTCTCTTTAAAAATCTTCTCGGGAGTCTTCGCTGCGACTTCTTCGATGTCCATGCCGCCGGCAGCCGAAGCCATGAACACCGGCCGCCCGCTCGCGCGGTCCAAAACGATGCCGAGATAGAATTCCTTATCGATCGGCAGCCCTTCTTCGATCAGCAGGACGCGGACTTCCCTGCCCTCCGGCCCGGTCTGATGCGTCACCAATTTCATGCCGAGTATCTGGCTCGCCAAATCGCGAGCCTCATCAGCTGTCTTCGCCAGCTTCACGCCGCCGCCCTTGCCGCGCCCGCCCGCATGAATCTGCGCCTTGACCACTACCGGCTCTGTCGCCAACTCTTTCGCCGCCGCATAAGCCTCTTCCGGCGAACGCGCCACAATTCCGCGCGGCACCGGCACATTGAACTTCCGTAATAATTCCTTAGCTTGATACTCGTGTATTTTCATCGTTGTAAACGATCTCTCGGAAGAATTATCCGCAGATTACGCAGATTACACAGAAAGGGAAACGCACTAGCCGATGTCGTTTCCAATCTGCGTAATCTGCGTAATCTGCGAATACATCTTTTGTTGGATTAGGTCCTCTGCCCACTACATTTTGGAATTGCAGTCAGCGGATTATAAACCGCCCAACTTCTAACCTCTAATCTCTAACCCCCAACCTCTCGCTCTAGTTCTTCGTCATCTTCAGCCCGGTCACGAACACTTCCGTGTTATGCGCCGCGCGCAAACCATAGAGGCCATCGGTGCTCTTCAACTTGCCGGCCGCCACGACATCGGACGTGGGCGCCGTCCATAAGACTTTTCCGTTGATGGAGCACGACACTTGGCCGCCCTTAACCGAAAGCGCGATGTCCTGCTCAACCGGTTCGCCGACCGCAACTTTGTGAACCGCCGGATCAGCAGCGCCGCGTCCATTCATCTGAAACGGCCCCGGCCCCATTCCGCGCACGATGAACTTTCCGTCACCATACGCTGCGCAATAAAGATAACTCTGCGTCTCGGAGCCCAAATCACTTCCGGCAATCACAAGCCCGTAAGGATGCGGATGCGTGTTGAGATTCATGAACTTCGGCTCGCGAAAATGCGCGCTCACTGTGTAATCGCCCGCAGCCTTATTCGCCGGATTCCAATAAGTAATCGCCGGCCCGGTGACCACATGAATCGCGTCACCTTCCTTGGCGAACTTCGCACTGTTCAGCGTCATCCCCTGCGCCGCTTCCTTGGTGTCAACCTTCCCGGTCCAACCGGAAACGGTGACGCCGCCGCCGGCGACCGCACGCGAAGTCTCGTCCTGCGGGTTCTGAGAGAACACAGACGGAATAAACAGCAAGGCAGCGACGATGACGAGAACGAAGTAACGTGACATGATTAGAGTCTCCTTATTGAATTTTGATTACCGATGATATCGAGAATGGCGTTAAGTGGAAAGCCGAGCGGCATCTTACGGGAACGCAGCCGGCTTCATGGCGTTCAAAAGATAACGACCCTGGCCGGAATCATCTTGAAAAGGAGCAGACCCGTCATGATTCAAACTGCCAAGCTCACCTCTTGCTGCAATAAACGATTGCTGACCGCGGCCTTGTGGTGTATCGCCGCCATTATCCTCACAGGCTCGGCAACGGCCCAGGAGTCACAACCGAAGGAGGCAGCGCCGCCGGCCCAGGCGACTGCTACATCGCCTGAGGAAGAGTTAGCAAAACTGCGCAAGCAGGTGGCCCAGTTAAGCGGCGAAGTCAGCCGCCTGCGCGCCGAACTGGCAAAGCTCGAACGATATCGAACCATCGATTACACGCGCGAGTTAATGCTCAAGGAAGAGCAACGTGTGCGAGACCTGCAAAAGGAACTCATCGATATCGGCGCCAAAGAAGCAGCACTGCAGAAGCGTCTGGATGAAATCGAAGAAGAACAGCGACCCGAACGCATTGAGCGTTCGCTCGCGGGAGTCGGCTCGTTACGGCCCGAAGAAGAACGGGAAGCAATCTCGCGACGGTTATCGAATGAAAAGCGCCGCATCCAGACGCAGCTTGAAACACTCAAGGCCAACCGCACGCGCATCCCTCCATTAATCACCAACGCCGAGGAATCAATTGCGCGATTGAAACAGCGGATGAGTGAACTGCGGATAATGCACTAGCGAGGGACTTGAGCACGTTGCCTAAGAAGTCCCTCTTTTTTGGGAGGGTATTCATATGATGGACTCCGCGACTGCACGGATTCCTATTCATCACGCGGAAAGCGTGCAATGGAATAGCCGTGGGCAACGCCCACGGAACGCATCCGAGCAAAGTGTCTGACCCTGAAAGGGTCGGATTAACCGGCATTATTCCTCCCAAACGACAGAACGGTGAGCAGTTTTCTTTGAAACCGAATTCGACCCTTTCAGGGTCGAGGCAATTCTGGCGGGACAGGTGTCCGGTGACCTTGTCACCGGCTATTAAATTTGTCCCCTGCGGGGACAGGCAAATTGCGGAGTCGGGTATGTCAAGCCTTTGCTAAAGCGTTGGCACGGACCTGGCGCGAGAACTCATGGGAGTTCTTTTGGGTTGTCGCTATTTCGCCAACAGCCTAACCTCTGGGGTGGACCGAACGGCGAATTCTTTCAGCAGCCATTAGAGATCCGTCAACGGCAGTTTCCGATAACGCTTTCCCGTAAGTCTGGTCAGTGCATTGACAACCGCGGGCGAGATGACCGGCACCGGGGGTTCGCCGCAACCCGACGGCGCCTCAGTGCTCGGCACAATGTGCACGTCGCAAGTCATCGGCGCATCGACCATGTAAGGTGGTGTATAGCCGTCAAAGTTTCGCTGCTCCACCCGGCCGTCCTTCAAGGTGATTGCGCCCTGCGCCATTAATTGCGTCAACCCGAAACCAATCCCGCCCTGGAACTGGTTTTCGATGGTGAGCGGATTTACCGCCAGGCCACAGTCAACCGCGATCGTGGCGCGATGAATCCTCGGGCGCTTGTTCTCGATCGAAACATCCACCGCGCAGGCCACCGCGGTCCCGAAACATTCGTGAGACGCGATGCCCGCGGCATGTCCTTTCGGAAGGTTCTTGCGCCAGGCGCTTTTCTCATCGAGCAAGGCGAGCGCCGCATGCAACTTTTTCGCGTCAGATTTCAGAAGCTTGCGGCGATAAGCTATCGGATCCATTTTCGCGCGCATCGCTAACTCATCGATCAGCGTCTCCATCACGAATGCAGTGTGCGTGTTGCCAACTGAGCGCCACCACAGCACGGGAACGTTTACCGTCGGATTGTGTGCCGTCAAGTGAAGGTTGGGAAGGTTGTAGCTGGTGTCGTTCACACCTTCGACGGTAGTTTGATCGACGCCGTTCTTAATCAGCATGGCAGCAAACGGAGTCCCGGCTACCAGCGATTGACCGACAATCACGTGACGCCACGCGGCCGGCAGTCCATCAGCGCCGATACCGATTTCGACGCGATGGGCATGCATCGGACGGTAATAGCCGCCGCGCACATCGTCCTCGCGCGGCCAGATAAGTTTTATCGGCGTGCCGCGAAAACGCTTTGCAATCGTCGCCGCTTCGACCGGTATATGCGCATCAATCACCGCCCGCCGGCCAAAACCGCCACCGGCATACTCCGTGTGAAAAGTTACCTGCTCAGGCTTCAGACCCAGCACCTGGCCAATAGCCGCCTGGTCCAGCGTCTGAAATTGTGAAGGCACCCACGCTTCGGCCTTGTCCCCCTCGAAACGGACTGTCGCATTCAAAGGCTCCATCGGTGAATGGGCCAAATAAGGAAACTCATATTCAGCCGTGATGCGCCGCGCGGCCGGGAGGCGATTCATGGCTTTCTCATCGCCGCGCGCGACCGCGACCTTGCCGGGCGTGCGCACCATTTCCTTGAACTTCGTCCATAGCTGTCCGCTGTCGGCATGTTCAATTCCGGATACGTCCCAATCGATCTTCAGACGATCGCGCGCCTGTTTGGCGGTCCAAAATCGATCCGCCACCACGGCGACGCCGCTTCCCTTGGCGAGCGGAATCTCAAAAATGTCTTTGACACCGTCGAGTTTGCGTGCGTCCTTGTCATCGAAACTCCTTACCCGACCGCCGAACACTGGCGGATGGGCCACGACGGCGATTTTCATTCCCGGCAGATCGAGATCGAGCCCGAACTTCTGGGAACCATCACACTTCGCCCGGCTATCGAGACGCGGCGTTGCCTTTCCGATGATGCGAAACTCGGACGGACTCTTGAGCCGCACATTCGTCGGCACAGGCTGGCGCGCCGCGCGCTCGGCCAGCTCGCCGTAGCGAGCCGATTTTCCGCCCGGCCCATAGACGACGCTCTTCTCGGTCCGGCAATCGTTCGGCGAAACCTTCCAGCGATCAGCCGCCGCGGCAATCAACATTGAGCGCGTCTTTGCTCCCACCTCGCGATACTGCTGGAACGAATGCGCAATCGAGCCCGAGCCGCCGACCATCTGAATTCCGAATACCGGGTCTTTGTAGACCTCAGCGGCCGGCGCGAGTTCCGGAACGACCTGGGACCAGTCGGCATCCAGCTCGTCGGCCATGACCATCGGCAAAGAGGTCTGCACGCCCTGACCGAACTCAAGACGATTCACCGTGATGAATATTTTCCCGTCAGGTTTGATCTCAACGAAAGCGTCGGGCGGATAGACCTTCGGCGGCGGTGCGGGCCGGCCCTCCTGTGCGAACGCCGGTAGATCGAGATACAAAGAAACCAACAAACCACCAGCTGCGGCCGTCGAAGCAAACAGGAAACTTCGACGGTTCGTATCAACATTGCGCGGCGTCTTCAATGGAGTTCGCATGACGTTCCTTCCTAATGCGTTTCAGAAAGTCCGCGGAGCGGACGACGGCATAAAGCCTGGGGCGTAAGCCCCGGGGTTGACGCCAGAAAAAGCGAGCAAGCCCGCGGAGCGGCGCGGCAGCCGAATCACTGAACGAATGTTAAGCACTACCTCTATCACCGGGTTCATTCCCTTGCTGTTAGGAGACTCTTCTTCCTGTGGCTTGCGCCGTTTCTCCCTCTCCGTTTGGCATCATTAATCCAATAGTTCAACCACAAACGTCGAAGGCGTTCGCACCTGTCCAGGCCCAGGGCGGCGCCCTGGGTTAATTGGCGGCAAGCAAACGATGAACTCTAAAAGAGTCCGCCAGCATTTTTGAGACGTAAGGGTCGCCGGATTCAATTCCATGCTGTTTCGGGAACTCTTTCGCTTACGAACTCTTTCAGAGTTCCGATAATTAACAACCTCCTAACCCAAGGCGTTGCCTTGGGCTGGAATTCGCAAACGCCTTCGGCGTTGAAGGGTTAGCTCATCACAACGTCCGCTCTCTCCGCTCTTTTGGTGAGAAGCAGAGTCTTTCGCACCCTCTTCACGCCATTTGTTCGGCCGCTCTCTTAATCGCTTCCCGAATGCGCACATAGGTCGCGCATCGGCACAGGTTGCCGCCCATCGATTCTTCAATGTTCTTGTCTGTGGGTTTCGGCGTGGCCTTCAGCAACGCCACCGCGCTCATGATTTGTCCGCTCTGACAATAACCACACTGCACGACATCTTTTTCGACCCACGCATTCTGCACTACGCGCCCCACCGGGTCCTGGGCCATCGCTTCAATCGTGGTTATCTTGCGGCTGCCAATCATCGAAACCGGAACGACGCAGGATCGCGTCGCGATGCCCTCCACGTGCACCGTGCACGCGGCGCACGCGCTGATGCCGCAGCCATATTTCGTCCCCGTCATCTTCAGCTCTTCGCGCAAAACCCAGAGCAAAGGCGTTCCCGGATCGACGTCCACTTTTTTCGACTGCCCATTCACATTCAATTGATAAGTCGCCATGGCTCTCTCCTATCTTCCGCGCGGGCAAGGCGTCCCCGCCGCGACCCAGGTGCGCGTGGCGTTGACGAATTCAGCGTGACTCAGCGGAGGCGCCGTGCGCATCGTGCCGTCAGGCCGTCGCCCCGGATTCCACGCCCACAGCACCAGCGCCGCATCTTCATGATGTTTCAAGAGCGCGGGCCCATCCATGTTTTCATTTTTCGATCGATCAGTGACCGCGCGACACACCGCCGCGCTCGACAGCGGCCGATCGTTTGGGTCCTGCCACTTCATCGACAACGGCGCCAGATGCCAATTCGGCCCGCCCGGCACCCCCGTGCTGTCAGCGTTAGCGTCCTGATGACAGCCCGCACAATGCAAAGCCGGCACACCTTGCCCGTCCGCACCGCCACGCACCACATTTGCAAAGTGCCGATGCCGATCGTCGCCCTGCTGCGGATAGTCCGTCGCCGTGTGACAGTTGATGCATCGCGGCGAAATCAAAACTGAATACACCCGCTCCCACGCAGCCAACCCTTGCGCGAGATTCGGATCAGTTTCTGCGGAGTCATCGCGGAATTCGTTGTCGGCCCGGGTCGCCAGAGCGATAACCGTTGCGAACGATACGAGGCTCAAAAAGAGAATCGGGAACAGCAAGCGTCGGTTCGCCAACATAGTTGCCTCCCTCCGGAAGATCATTTCGATCGTCCGGGTTGTCATTTTTGGATTTGCAGGGGGTTCAGTCTAAAAATAGCACGCTTGCATAGAAAAGCAACTGCGGGTATTTACCACTGAAAGTGAGTACGCCACCGTAATCACCAGGAAAAGAGCATGTCAGATAATATCTGGCGGCCCTTTCCGTGATTTTGGTACAATGCCTGCCGCCCTGCAGTTCCTCCTCATGGCGTTCAGCGAAAGCTAGCTTCAACAATTAAGGCAGGTTAATAGACCAGCATGTGGTGTCCCCGATGCAAAAGCACGCGTATCCAACGCGGCTATGATGATTCGTCGCTTGTATTCCAGTTGGCCGGCCTGCATGAGTTGCTTTGTAATAACTGCGGACTGGAATTCAAAGGCTTTGACCCGCTCCGGAAATTGAGGCGCGCCCCGGCGAGACACACCGGAACCAGAAAGACCGATAGACGCTTCCCCCGTTACAAAGTGCACCTGCCGACGACGATTTCGCTGGTAGAGAGAAATCCGGTGACGTGGGAAGTAAGCTACTCCTCAGCCGCACGCGGTCACTGCGAAGTAATAAGCCAGGGTGGCCTCTCGGTCGCCTTTGTCTGTTCACGTTTCAGCGAGGAGCAGGTGACTGCCGGTTCCTCATTCTACGTGAACATAAGCTTGCCCTGCGCAATCATCGCCGGAGTGGTATCAGCCATTACCTGCGAACGGGTTGGCTCAACCAAACCAGTGCGATGGCTGGTGGGCGGGGCTTTCACCCAGATGAGCGACAAAGACGCTACCAGGCTGGCCGATTACTTAGCCAAGCAAGCCAAAACCGATCGGGTACTGGCCCTCGCGTAAACCGCGGATCATTTCATGGAGCCCCTACAGCCACGGCTCACGCCGTTGGCTGAGGTGGAGTGGTCTCAGGTTTCGGCACGTGAGTGGCCGCCCGATCCACAATCACCCGCGCGGATCGATACCGGCTCGCGAACTGCGGATTCGTACGACCGAGTATATTCACCATTGGGTCGAGCCGGTCCCTCAGAATCTCGTTCGCCTCACGAAACTGCGTCGTCAGCGAATCAGTGTGCGCCGAGCGCGCCACAGTTGCCTGTCTCGGACCAGTCTTGGCTTCATTAAATTCCGCTAAAGCCTGGTTCAACTCGTCGATATTCGCCTGGGTCACCTGAAGCGTCGCCAACTCAGTCTGCTTAGCATTCGCCTGCGCCAAAATCGAGGATGCCAACTGCGAGAGCCGATCAGAATCGATCTTCGCCAGACTCGAGCGCGTGACATCGGTCAATGCCAGAAGATCATTGTCGCTATCTTCGTACCCCAGGACCGCCAGCGCCTGACAAGTTAGAAACAAGACCTCCTCAAGATCGTCGCGCGCGTCGGCCTTGTCCTGAGCAGCGCCGGTTGGTGTCTCTTGTTGTTGGGCCGTCGCGCGAATTCCGTTCACTTTGTTCTTCAGCGCAGTGAGCGCAGGACCGAACGGAGCCATCGGAGTCCAGACAGCATTGTCTTCGTCGAGAACGGCAATCACCGACTGGTACATATTCAATTGATTACTCTGCCTGTTGTTCATTGCATTCTCCTTTGTGGTTGTGGGGAGCACTTCGCTCCGGAGTTGAGTCACGCAGACGTGACGACTACGGCGACGTTATCGCGGGATGTGTGTCCGGACCGTTCAGCAGCGCCCAGGTTTTAAGTAGCCCGGGTTGGCGACTCAGCTGCAGAGCCACTCGAGCCGAACGTTACTGAGTGCCCTATTTTCGATTCACAGACTTTGTATTAGGGGACAGGGTCTTGGGTGTAGGGTGTAGCAATGCAAGATGTTCTACCCCCGACACCCTAAACCCGACACCCTTCCGATTCTCGAAATAGGGCACCACCGAATCCTACTGCGGCTATGCCGCAGCACATCGCGGTAAGCCTCTGGCTTACCGTGTGTCTTCCACCGTATGTCTGAGGCTATGCCTCAACTCAGCGCGGCGCAGCTTCGGACTTCCTGAGTAGCCCTCTCGGAAAGGCAAAGTCTTTCCGCGATGTCCTGCGCCATAGCCGCTATCGCAGGCTTCGCCGCGCGTTTGCAAACGGCTTTCTCACATCCGCAATGACGTTTGCTGACACGTAATTCGCTTTCGCTCACCTGTAATCCGCTTTCGCTCGGCTGTGACGTGTCGCCGCGCCACGTCAAACCGCCGCCGCGAACTTGTCAGAGGAGTCTGCACGGCGGTTCGCGACCGTCGCGGTCTTGTCAGCGGCTTCCGCACGTCTGTCAGCCGCCTCCGCGCATCTGTCAGCGGCCTCCGCGCGTCTATCAGCGCTCGACGCGCAAATGTCAGCCCCTTCCGCGACTGCGTCAATCTCATCAAAACTGCCCAAAACAGCCCAATCTTCGCAGAATTCCCCTCCCTCACATGGCGATAGCCGCGGTGAGGCCCTGCGCTCGCACTACACCCTACCCCCAACCCACTGCACCCTAATTCGAGACATGATTGGATTGAAAAACGAGAGAAAGGCGGGATTCGGGACAACAACTTCACGAGAACAACCTCAGCACTCGCTAGAGAGCGCCGTTGAGCAGGTTGGGCGGCAGACGCACGGGGAACACGACCACCTCAAAACCAATTACATGACCTAGCAAACAACCAAACGACGGCGGCAGTCTACGCCTGGCGCTTCTAAGCGTCAACACAAAAATGACCTAATGCGCGCAGCAGTTTCGTTGACTCGCATTCCCTCTCGCCCTATCATCCATTCATGTCAATGCGGAGAGTGAATTTGGAACAAGCGAAAGCCCAGATCTCGGACTTGATTAATAATGCCTCCAAAGGTGGCGAGGTCATTATTGAAGAGAATGGCAAACCTCTCGCACGCATAATACCCGCCACCGATGCCGCTACTTACCAATCGCACCCACCTTCAAGTTCCGAATTCTCGAGCGATGAAGATGCACTCGCTTGGGACGCGGCCGGATGGGAGAACGTCGCGTGAGACGCGGCGAGATCCGTTGGTATACATTTCGACTCCCGGACAAACGCCGCCCGGTCCTGATTCTCACCAGAGATGAAGTTATCGATCGACTGAATGAGATCATTGTTGTACCCGCCACGCGGACGATCCGCGGTTTAAGAACAGAAGTTGAATTGACGCCTGAAGACGGAATGCCGGTCGCCTGCGCTCTGAACTTCGATCATGTTTCTCTTGCCCAACGTGATCGTCTTGGAAGCGTCATTTGCACATTACCGGATTCACGCTGGCCTCACGTACAGCGCGCGTTGATGATCGCCTGCGGATTCGAACCGCGGTCGGCATAATGCGCTTTCGATCTCACTTTGCGCTAGTAATGACATAACAACAGAACATCCAGACGAGACAATCAAATTGATTCCCGCCAATCAAATAACAGTTCGACAACGCCTGCAAGACTATGAATTTAGCGATGAGCAGGAGATGGCTTCGCAGACTCGAATTCTGTTACCACCCGCGTTCCCGGGGTTCGCGGACTCACCCCGGGCTTTATGCCGTCGTCCGCTCCGCGGACTCACCCTTCCTGATGATCCGCTACTACCCCGTTGTCGCCGCGCGATCAACGGAGGCGGATTCACTCTCCACCATCTGCTCCAACGCCGTCTCAGTCTGCAGCCTATTCTGAAACGCCGCA
>JBIOZK010000228.1:0-7705 GCA_044870975.1 Pyrinomonadaceae bacterium | reverse complement strand
CGCTACGTTTGTCGCGTTTCGCTTTCTTTAACCCTGTGATGGTCAAAATTCTTGCCCTGCATGACCAAAACTCGTAGACTTCCTTTTCCCCCAGATTAATCAGGCCGCCATGTTGCTCAACATCAGCGGAGATCTGTATCTTGCCAGTAAGCTGCGTATTAAAGCCGCGCTGTCATCGGTAATGTTCGCGCTGGCTGTGCTCTCCCTCTCCAGTATCAACGCCCAGGGCCAATCGAACGCTTCCATACAGGGACAAGTGCTTGATCAAAACGGGCAGGCCATCTCCGGAATTAAAATCACAATTCATACTGACGCGCTTGGCTTCGACCGAACGACGGCTACGGATGCTGAAGGCAGATATTTTGTCGCGGCCTTGCCCCTCGGTGATTATCAGCTCGAGGCCAGTGGCCAGGGCTTTCAGACTCTTTTGAGAAGGGTGATTCTGTCGGTCGGTAACCACCCAACGATTGATTTGGTGATGCAGGCTGGCTTGCCGGAGCAGCGAGTTGAAGTTAGTGCGGACGGATTTGTCGAAACGACGAATTACGAGATCGGAGGCGTAATAAACCGGCGTCAGATTCAGGAATTGCCGCTGAATGGTCGCAACTTTCTTGAACTTGCGCAGCTCGAACCCGGCGTCAACGTGACCTCCGTCGCGAATCCCGGAATCATTGGCAATAGTTATCAACGCGTTAATGTCGCCGGTGGTTTCCCATCCCAGACTCGGATCTTTGCCGATGGCTCAACCGTCACGGATCGTTTCGTCGGCGGAACGATGATCAATTTCTCGCAGGAGTCGGTGCGGGAATTTCGCGTTTCGACTTTCAATGCCGATCCAACCCTCGGGTTAACAGGGGCCGGCGCGATTAATGTTCAGACTCGGCAGGGGGCGAACGATATTAATGGCTCGGCGTTTATATTTTATCGAGATCATAATCTCGCGGCTTATCCTGCCTTGACGCGTGATCCACGAACGCCTGATCCATTTTTCGCACGGCGGCAGATTGGAATAACGGTCGGCGGACCCTTCCGGCGAGATCGCTTCTTCTGGTTTTTTAACTACGAGCACCGAGACCAGGATGCGGTCTTCTCGATCACAAATAATCACCCGGTTTTTTCCAAGCTAGATGTGATCTATCCAACGCCGTTACAGGCGGATCCTTTTGATGTTCGCCTTGACGCGCAGTTCACCGCCAAACATCGCGCGTCGCTGCGCTACAGCTCAGATTACAACCGCACGGTAGCGCCCGGAGTCACTGTTGGCATGCCCTCAAATTGGCAGTCGCTGCGCAATCGTGGATTTCAGATCCAGGCCGCATTGACCTCGGCACTGTCATCGCGGACTGCGAACGACCTGCGGATTTCCTATGGATACTTGACGAACCATCTCAATCCCATTTCGGCCGGCCAATGTCGTGACCCGGTCTCATGCATTGGTGCTGGCGCGCCCAACATTCTGGTGTTTGATGCTCCGCAGTTCCGCATCGGCACGCAAGCGAACACGCCTCTCAATCGTTGGCAGCGCAACTACGAAATGGTTGATAACGTGAGTTGGCTGCAGGGATCGCATCAACTCGGTTTCGGCGGGCAATGGGAGCATCTGTACTTTAAGGCCTTCATCGGATTCAATGATCCAGCGCAGATCACTCTTTGGGGGCCAACTAACTTACAGACGCCAGCCTTGAAGCCTCTCTTTGATGCCTTGCCGGCAAGTCTCAAGTCGTCGGGCGGGCCTCCGCCGACGTTGGCAGAGATTCTGCAACTCCCACTGCGCAGCTTCACAACCGGAATTGGTGATCCCGGATATCCGGGCCCGTTCAATTTCGATCAGGCTTCGCGCAACGATCGCTTTCGATTTTATTTCCAGGACACCTGGCGCGCTACTAATCGTCTTACCTTCAAGTACGGGATCTCGTATTCGCTGGAGACGAATCTTTTCGATCACGATCTGACTTACCCTGCTTATCTGATTCCGTTGATTGGAGCTGATCTGCGGCCGCCCCAACGCGATAAGAACAATTTCGATCCTTCTGTCGGAGCAGCGTGGACCTTAGGGAAGCGGCAGCGCACCGTGTTGCGGAGCGGTTTCGGTGTCTATCGGGATGAAAACGCTTTGTATTGGAAGGCCCGTGACCGCGCCTTCATTGGGCCATCGGGTAACGGGCGCGTAATTGTTGATGGAGCCGTGACCGGATTGAGCTTCACCAGCACGCCGACAGCTTTTCGCGGGGCGGACCTGTTGCCCCTACTGCCAGGGATTCGGAGCAACCTCAGCGCACTGTTCGGCGACGGCACCAATCCGGCCGTGCGTGGAGTCGAAGTCATTAAGCAGGGAGATCAGATCCTGGCACCCGATGTAACTACTTCGTACTCGATTCAGGCAAGCGTGGGTATTCAAACTGAGCTGCGACCAAATCTGGTGCTCACGGCCGATTACGTTCTGCGCCAGTATTACCAGGTGGGGCCACTGCAGAATACCTACATCATTGATCGAAATCGCTTCAACCGTCCGCGCGTCACGGGCGTCAACCCTGACACCGGCGTAGTTTCTTTTGTACGTGATCCGGTGATTCCGCTTTGCACCGCAGCGCAGAGCGTCGCGCTCAATCCGAAGGATCAATGCTCGACCGGCCCAATCAATGTTTTTTCCAGCGGCGCAAGATATCGTTATCAGGGTTTGCATATGACGCTGGAGCGCCGCTGGTCGGACGGACTGCAGTTTCTCGCCGGCTACGCGTATTCGCAGGATATCGGCTTCTTTGAATTTCTGAGTTATGACGATCCGCTGGCTGGCTCCGGCAATAACCCAAGCCATCGGCGTCACAAGCTGACGATCAGTGGCGTGTGGTCTCCCGTCGTTTATAAAGCAGGCTCGCATTTCCGCCATGTGCTCCAGAACGGCTGGACCATTGCATTTATCTCACAAACGTTCAGTCCGACGCCCCTAAACGCAATCCTGACCGGTTTGGATCTTGACGGTGATGGCATCAGTCGCACGTTGTTGCCGGGCGCGGTCTATCAGGGATTGGGTGAAGGCATGACGGCGCAACAACTACGGAGTTTAGTCGCGAGTTACAACGTTGATGTCGAAGCCCGCACGCGTCGCATTCAGAATCCCGACGGCACAACTACCGTCGTTCGTCCGCGCACGCCGTTTAATCAAATCATCAACTCGATCGTATTGCCCGACCAGTTCTCTAACGGTGATTCATTCATTACACAGGACGTTCGGTTAACGAGGACCATTAAGCTCGGTGAGAAATTTCGGCTGAACCTGATGGGCGAGGTCTTCAACCTTTTTAACGTTTCCAACCTGACTGGCTACAGCGATGTGCTGAACCAACCGAATTACGGGCAGCCAAGTTCGCGCGTGGGCCAGGCGTTTGGCACCGGGGGGCCGAGAGCATTTCAGTTTGGCGCGCGCCTGGAGTTCTAAACGAGAGGCGAGGAACGGCTTATGACCGACAAATCACGAGCCTGGATGAGGAATGCGGCGGGCGCACTCGTGGTGATCGTTCTCTGCCTCTTCGCCTTGCCGGTCGAAGTCAACGCGCAGTCGCGCAAGCGCGTGCTGATGTTCTTTTCGCTGCGTCAGGATTCACCCATCTACGCGTCGGTGCAGAAAAGTCTGGTGACGCCGCTGCGCGAAAAACTTAATGGACAGTTGGATGACTACACCGAATATATCGATGAGCCGCGTTTCTCTGATCCGAATTACCAGGCGGCGTTGAGAGAATTCATCAGTCACAAATACGCCGGTCAGCGGTTTGATCTCATCATCACTGTTCAGCGTTCCGCGCTGACGTTTGCCACACAGTTCGCAGAAGAACTGTTCCCAAACACGCCGGTTGTATTCATTGCCGGCAAGGGCCTTGAAACCGAGAATGAGCGCCCGCGAACAAATTTCACAGGAGTACTTTATAAGGTCGATCTCAAGCCCACCCTGGAGAATGCTCTGCAGATTCAGCCTGACCTTCGACAGGTCTACGTCATCACGGGGGCCGCGAATTTTGATAAGCACTATGAGCAGGGCGCACGCGAACAGTTTCGCGAATTCGAGAGGAGGATCGCGTTTACTTATTCCTCGGGCCGTTCTGTCGACGAGGTCGTCGCTGATGTGAAAAGGCTGCCACCGAACTCGGCAATCTATCAAATAACGATGACCGAAGATCGTCTCGGCAACCGTTTCGGATCCGGCGAAGCGCTGACGCAGATAGCTCAACAAGCGCGTGTGCCGATTTACAGCTTCAAAGACACCGACATGGGGAAGGGCATTTTAGGCGGCACGTTACTCAGCTACGACAGAATGTTTGAGCTGGCGGTTCCCGTAACGCTGCGGGTGCTAAACGGCGAACCTGCCGATGCCATTCCCGTACTCGAGATCTTTCCCAGCGTCACTGAATTTGACTGGCGCCAGTTGCGGCGTTTTGGGTTTAGCGAAGCGAGTTTACCTGCTGGCAGCGTCGTGCAATTTCGTGAGCCGACTTTTTGGGAGCGGTACAGGTGGCGCATCGTCGGTGCGTTTAGCGTCATGCTCCTGCAAGCCGTGCTGATCGGTGTACTGCTGATCGAGCATAAGCGACGCTGGCGTGCCAGTCAGAAATTACGGGATCTCGCGACTCGCCTCATCAGTCTGCAGGATGAAGAACACCGGCGGATTGCCGGGGAACTCCACGATGGGCTGGGTCAAAGCCTCTCGATCATTCGTAACCGTGCCACGCTGTGCAAAGAAGATATTGCCGATCCGGAAAGTGCCGCCGAACAGCTCGACGAGATTTCCGAGGCGGCCGTTTCGGCAATTGAAGAAGTGCGTCAGATTGCGCACAATCTGCGGCCTTATGAGTTAGACCGCCTGGGTCTGACTGCCGCCGTGCAATCGATGATCGCGAGAGTGTCGGAAGTTACCGAGATTCAAGTCTCGGCCGATCTCGATCAGATTGACGGGTTACTTTCTTCAGCAGCCGAGACCAGTATTTACCGCATCGTTCAGGAAGCCCTCAACAACGTAATAAAGCATGCTGACGCCAGCGAAGTGCGGGTCGCCATCAAACACCTCGGGCCCGATGTGGTAGTTTCAGTTCACGACAATGGACGCGGAATTAACCGGAACAACGGCAATGGAAAGAACGGAGATGGATTTGGCTTGCAGAGCATCTCTGAACGAGCGCGCATGTTTGGCGGCGATTATTCATTGGTTTCGCAGCCGGAGCGCGGCACTTTGATGACGGTCCGCGTAGCAATTAATAACCGAAAGAATGGCCAACAAAACTCGCATAGTGATCGCTGACGATCATCCGCTATCGCGGGCTGGTCTACGCCAGGTCATCGAGTCTCGATCCGACTTCGAAGTTGTAGGCGAGGCTGGCGACGGTGAAAGTGCGCTCGCAGCTATTCGCGACCTGAAACCGGAAATCGCAGTGCTCGATATCAGCATGCCGAAGATGGACGGCCTGGAGGTGGCTCGCTCAGTTGACGATGACGGTCTTTCTGTCGCCGTGATCTTCTTGACGATGTATCGCGATGAGAAGATGCTCGAACACGCCATCGAAGCCGGCGCCAAAGGCTATGTGCTGAAAGAAAACGCGGCCCATGACATCGTGAATTGTTTGAAAGCAGTCATTGCGGGCCAGCATTACACGAGTCCCGAACTAACAACTTTACTGATGAAGCGAGATGGCTCGCAGAAATCACGAATCAATCAGCGGCAAGGGGTCGAAACTCTTTCGCCGACGGAAAGACGAGTGCTGAAGTTGCTTGCTGACTACAAGACCAGCAAACAAATCGCCGAAGAACTCTTTGTTAGTCGCCGGACGGTCGAGAGTCATCGCGCGAACATCTGTCAAAAACTCGACATTCACGGAAGTCATGCCTTGATGAAGTTCGCACTCGAGCACAAGGATGCGTTGAGTCAATAACGCCGGTCATTCCTTCCTGCGCCGCACACAATCAGATTGAGTAAACATACCTAGAGGAATTAAGTAATTCTCTCGATTCTCAACCTCATTCAGTTCGCCTACCCTGAGACTGGTTTTAGTCGCGATCGGTAAACGAAGGGAGCAATCCATGTTTCGACGTTCGTTAGTCCTTTCGATTCTTTTCTTAGTGTGTGTCTTGGCGCTGACGCCCGCGATGGCCGAAGGCCGATGGAAGGTTTTGGGGAAACACAAAGTAAATCACATGGTTGACCACGACACTATTCATGTGACGGCCGTGCGCGGTGATTTTCGTCGCATCCGGCTGCGCGTCAGCAATGTGGCCGTCGATTTCCATCGTGTGGTCGTTCATTACGCAAATGGTGGCGACGACAATGTGGAGATTCGCGGACGAGTTCCGGCGGGTGGGTACACCAGAATCATCGATCTGCGCGGCAGCGATCGAGTGATTCGCAGTGTTGATTTCTGGTACGACACGCGGGGGCTTGCCGGTCGACACGGGATCGTGACGCTCTATGGTCAGGAGTAAACGCGTTGAGGTATGAGGTGAGCATGAGCACGGCGAAATGTTCAAAACAGAAGCTGGGTTTTCTCGTTATCGCCGCAATGGTCCTCGCGATGTTGACCAGCGCCGTGAGGGCTCAGGGAGAAGCTCCGAAAAGCGCTACGGAAGTCAGCAATAAAAAAGCCTCTCCGTCGCCATCACCGAACGAAGACGACTATTGGGATGGCGAATGGCTGACGGGTGACTGGGGCGGTGAGCGTAAGAAGCTGGGCGAGAAGGGAATTGAACTCGACTTCCGCCTGACTCAGGGATATCAAGGCGTCGCGAACGGATCAGTCTTGGAGCACGGCGCGTACGGAGGAAAATTCGACACTGATTTCCGGGTCAACATGGAGAAACTGGCCGGCTGGAAAGGATTTTCGTGGCAGGTGAGGACCGAGACGCGCTTCGGCGATTTTGCGAAAGTGGTTGGGACTAAAATGATCCCGGTCACTTACCTGATCACGCCGAAAGCCAGTGGAACTGTCGGAGCGATCTCAGCCTTGAACTTTACGCAACTGGTTCCGCTGGATGCGAAGAAGGGCAACTTCATCATGCTCGGCGCCGGACGCTATTACGGCTTCGACGGCGCGGACAGTCCGTTCAACGGCGGTGGTGGACACACAACCTTCATGCATCTCGCTTTCAACGGTACGCCGACCAACGGCAGGCTCGTACCATCCGTAACCAACGGCGCGAACTTCGCGTGGATTCGCAAAGGCAATCCGTTTCTCACCTTTTCGGTGAGAGATGCGACAGGGCATCCGACCAGTCCGGGAATCTCAGATCTGTTTAAAGACGGCGCGACGTTCATCACCGGCGTGAATTTCCCGACGAAGTGGCTGAACAAATCAGGAAAGCAGGCGGTCACTGTAATGGTGACCACGAAGAAGCTCACGCCCTTCGATGACCGGAATGACGGGATCATCAATCCCGTGCCGCCAGCCGAACCGCTAACGCCGAAGAGTGGTTCATGGATTGTGCAATACAAATTCTTCCAGTACTTCAAAGAGCAAAAAGAAGCTGACGGACACACGACCGGCTGGGGAATCTTCGGAACCTTCGCTGCCGCAGACGGTAAGACAAATAAGTCCGGATTAGTGCTCGCTCTCGGCACCGGCGGCACGGGCCCATTCAGGTCTCGCAAATACGATCGTTGGGGCGCGGCATTTTTAATCGACGGTGTCAGTCTCGTCTATCGGCGACAGGTGGGAAAAGAGATCCATCT
>JBIOZK010000227.1:0-22453 GCA_044870975.1 Pyrinomonadaceae bacterium | reverse complement strand
ACCACTGACCACTGACCACTGACCACTGACCACTGACCAGAGATCAGAGATTAGAGGTTAGAAAAAGAATCTCCGGCACAGTTTCCGTAGACCAAGGAAGACCCGACGCAACCTGATTGCGTCACTCACTGACTACTGACTACTGACTACTGACCACTGACCTTATCAAAACTTTTTCGAGCGCTCGTAGGCATTAGCGGACGACAGTTCGATCGTCTGCGGTTTTTGCGACATGTTCAGTTGCTGCCGCCATTCGAGCCATTCGCCCTGGGGAAAAGCGGTGACCGCGTGCATCCACCAGTGACCTTCGGTGATGCGGGCTATCGCCCGTCCGTTAGGGTCAGCCTGGGCAATCACGGGCGTAAGATCTTTCAAGCGCTGCGCGAGAAAATCGTCAAACGATTTTCGCGGCCGGGTCCCCCGCGCATAGTCACGTTCAACCGTGGCCACGTCAATTGGATAGAGTTTGATTCTGGTTTCGTTCGAACCTTGGACCCGCAGAACGATGGTCAGATTCTGCGGCACGCCGGAAAGGACAACTTCGCCGCCAGCGGTGGCCGGTAATCTCCGATAAATGCGCGCACCGGCCCAAACCAGACCGCCGACCAGCATCAGTGCCAGGACGATTCGCAGAATTCGTATCGCCGGTGAGTCGCCTTCCATCTTTCTACCGTCTTAAACGTCGGACATAGTTGACCAGTTCATCGATTTGCGAATCAGACAACTTCTTCTTGAATGCCGGCATTTTGCCTTTGCCGTTGCTAATCGAATTATAGATGCGCTCGTCTGAAACGCTGTCCTGCCACTCACCGGTCGTCATGTCCCGCGCGTGCTCGCGCTTTGCCTTCGCCGAGCGCGCCCGGCCGTCGCGACCATGACAACTGGCGCATTTGCTGTTGTATGTCGATTTCGCGTCGCCCGCAGTAGTTGAAAGCGCATTGACATTGCGCGACGTCGCAAATACAAACGCGCCGACCACTAAGATTGCCGTCATGGTCATGTAGACAATTCGTGTTTTTGATTGTGACTTCACCTTATCTCCCTTTTCGCTTGAAATCGATCGTCGGCGAAGCGCCGAAGGCCGTTAGCACATGTGACGCCGGAGTCTTACCCTTTCTTCCTCGAAATTCCCGAATACCCTCGAGTCTCAGCTACAACCTTATGGTCGAAACCTGCGCAACTAGTTATAATCCGAAT
The DNA here is from genome assembly GCA_044870975.1 of Pyrinomonadaceae bacterium. GTDB lineage: Bacteria > Acidobacteriota > Blastocatellia > Pyrinomonadales > Pyrinomonadaceae > UBA11740. The sequence goes on along the minus strand of JBIOZK010000227.1, from coordinate 21,256 downwards.
CCTAATGACGAATGTGTTCGACGACAAGTTACGCGAGGAGTGCGGCGTCTTTGGCATTTACGGCCATTCCGAAGCGGCGCGCCTCACTTACCTTGGGCTCTATGCGTTGCAGCACCGCGGACAGGAATCGTGCGGCATTGTGGTTGCGAACGGCGAGCAACTGATTTCGGAACGCGAGATGGGGCATGTCTCCGAAGCATTCGATCAGACGCGGCTGGATCGACTTCCCGGCCAGGCGGCGATTGGCCACGTCCGTTATTCAACTGCCGGCGAGGTCTCGATTCGCGAATGCCAACCGTTTTCAGTCACCTGCCAGCACGGGCAAATTGCCGTCTGTCATAACGGCAACCTGCCATTTGCCGGCGAAGAGCGAAAGCGCCTCGAACGTGAAGGTGCTATTTTTTCATCAACTTCGGATACGGAAGTCATTCTTCATGGTGTGGCGCGCTCGCGGGCGACCAGCGTGGCGGAGGCGATTGGCGATGTACTGAGGGAAACCGAAGGAGCGTTCTCGACTTTGTTCCTGACGCCGCACGAGATGATTGCGATTCGCGATCCGCGCGGCTTCCGCCCGCTGGCTCTCGGCCGCTTGAACGATTGCTGGGTCGTGGCCTCAGAAACATGCGCGTTCGATTTGATCGATGCGAAATATGTCCGCGACGTCGAACCCGGCGAAATGATCGTAATTGGTGAAGACGGCTTGCGCTCCTCTCATCCCCTGAAGCCGCAGCAACATGCGATGTGTCTGTTCGAGCACGTTTATTTCTCGCGGCCCGACTCAATCATCTTTGGTCAATCGGTCAATCGCTCGCGGCATAAGATGGGTCAACGCCTGGCGGTCGAACAGCCTGCCGATGCTGACCTGGTGGTGCCCGTTCCTGATTCAGGCGTGCCCGCAGCCATTGGTTATTCAGCCGAAAGCGGATTGCCGTTCAGATTCGGGCTCGTGCGAAATCACTATGTGGGCCGCACGTTTATCGAACCGCAGCAGTCGATTCGCAGCTTCGGCGTCCGCATCAAGCTGAATCCGGTGCGGCATCTCATCGAAGGCAAACGCATTGTCCTGATTGATGATTCGATCGTGCGCGGGACGACTTCGAAGAAGATCGTGCGCATGGTGCGCGAGGCGGGCGCCAAAGAGATCCACGTGCGCATCTCATGCCCGCCGACAATCAGCCCCTGCTACTACGGCGTCGACACGCCAAACAAATCGGAATTGATTGCGGCGAATTATTCCGTCGAAGGCATCCGCGAGTTCATCGAGGCTGATTCGCTCGGCTACTTGTCGCTCGAAGGAATGCAATCTGCTACCGGCCTGCGCGCAGATGAATCATGTGTTGCTTGCTGGAGCGCGCGCTATCCCACCCGGATCACCAGCGCCGCTGAAACGATGCACTCGCGCGATGAATCGGCATCGCCGCACGTGCCGGTGGAGATCTGAAGGCGGAACCGGGGAGCGTGAGCGACCGGGTACACTCCATACTTCATTTTTGACATCGCAACACGCGATTTCAAATCATGCAAATAGTCTTACTTGCTGAAAAGTGAGGAAAGGCATAATCTCCCGCCGCCTTACGATATCCTTCGGGCCATTCAAATGAACCATGATTCTGGGCATCGCCGAGTCGATCAACGGCGTTCCGATTCGTCTTACCGAAGAGCGATGGGATCATATTCTCGATTCACATCCCGAGCTGGCTTCGTATCGCGAAACTATCCTTGATGCGGTAGAGGACCCGGACTATATTCTAGCCAGCAGACGTTGAGCGTTCGCCGCAGTCGTAGTTCTGGGACGCAAAGCTTTTCTTCACGTTTTCTACGTTGAGAAAGGCCGGTATGACGGATTTATCATTTCGGCCTGGATGAGAGAGAGGCTGGATAAGACAAAGATCGTATGGCGCAAAGAGAACCGAGAGGAATAGTCGTTCCCAGCAAAGAAGAACTGCTGAAGGCTGCGCGCGAGCGAGTCAAACTCCCGCCGGGTGAACTGTTGCTTGATTATCAGGACGACGTGGATACGCTCTACATCCGCCTCAAAGAGAAAACTCACCCTACTCACAGCGAGAGCGACATCGACGATATGGTCGTATTCGATTATGAAGATGAAGAACTGGTCGGCATCGAAATCATGGACATCACCGGCCAATTGAAGTACGCGAATCCGTCGTGAACTCAAACACGACCTATTGCGCTCACGTTTCGCTTTAGCATCTGTTCAGCTCGGATTCTTAACAGACCAGATACATAGAAAACCTATGACTCTCGTCGGCAAATCGATTCCCCGCAAAGAAGGCCGCAAGAAAGTTACCGGCGCGGCGCTCTATGTCGATGATCTGAAGTTTGATGGGATGCTGCATGGGGTGACGGTGCGCAGTTCGATTCCGCGGGGACGGATCAAGTCCATCTCGTACGATCAACCACCCGCTACCGCAGGCGGTACTGACTCTATTCCGTGGGATGAAATCATTGTCGTTACGGTGAAGGACATTCCGGGTGAGAATGTAGTGGCGCTGATTATTAATGACCAGCCTTATCTGGCCGACGAATTTGTAAATCATCCTGAAGAGCCAATCGTGCTGCTGGCTCATCACGACAAATATCTGCTGGAAGAGGCGCGGCGGCAGGTGCGCATCGACTATGAAGAGTTGCCGGCGATCTTTTCGCTGGACGATTCGCTCACGCAAAAAGAGACCATCTGGGGCGAGGACAATGTCTTCAAACGGTTCCTGGTAGACAAGGGCAACGTCGACGAGGCGTGGGCGAACGCGGACTTCATCGTTGAAGGTGAATACGAAACGGGCGCGCAGGAGCAGCTTTACATTGAGAACAACGGCGCGATTGCGATGGCCAACCCGACCGACGGCGTAACCGTCTGGGGCTCGATGCAGTGTCCTTACTACGTGCACAAGGCGCTAATCAAGTTGTTTGGATTGCCGGAAGAAAAAATTCGCGTGATTCAAACTGAGACGGGTGGTGGCTTTGGCGGCAAGGAAGAATACCCGTCGATGATTGCCGGCCACGCGGCGCTGCTGTCATGGAAATCAGGCAAGCCGGTGAAAATGATTTACGACCGCGCGGAAGACATGGTCGCAACGACGAAGCGGCATCCTTCGCGGACGCGTCACAAGACAGCAGTGACGAAAGACGGCAAGTTGTTGGCGCAGGAGATTGATTTTGTTATCGACGGCGGAGCTTACTGCACGTTGTCACCAGTAGTTCTCTCACGCGGCACGATCCACGCGGCAGGTCCTTACTTCTGTCCGAACGTACGCATCAAGAGCACCGCGGTAGCGACGAACGTACCGCCGCATGGCGCCTTTCGTGGCTTTGGCGCACCGCAGAGCATCTTTGCGCTTGAACGGCACATGGACAAGGTCGCGCACAAGATTGGATTAACGCCTGAAGAATTTCGGCGGCGGAATTTTATTCGCGAAGGCGAGACCACGGCGACGAACCAAATCATTCGCGAGCAGGTCGATTTGGAAGGGTTGATGAACCGGGCGTTTGAACTGACGGATTACCACGCGAAGCGCGAAAAGTGGCACAGACTTCAGTCTGTGAATGATCCCGCAGAACACAGACCGAAGTCTGTGCCACTGAAAGGCATCGGCTTCGCTTCGTTCATGCATGGCGCCGGGTTTACGGGCTCGGGCGAGGTTTACTTGCAATCGGTAGTGGGCGCGGAAGCGACGGCAGAAGGTCGCGTGAAGATTCTGGCGGCCAGCACCGAAATTGGCCAGGGCACCAACACTATCTTCGCGCAAATCGCGGCCGAAGCTCTGGGCCTCGATTACGACTTATTTGAGGTCATTCAACCCGACACTGCGAACGTGCCGAACAGCGGGCCCACGGTCGCGTCGCGCACCTGCATGATTGTCGGCAAGCTGGTTGAATCAGCCGTTCTTGGTTTGAAGCAGACGCTGATCGGCAGCGGCCTTCTGAAAGAACAATTCACTCAAGCGGAGTTTCAGACTGCTTGCCGCGAGTACATCGCCCAGCATGGCCCGTTGAAATCGTTCAGCAAGTACCAGCCGCCGCCGAACGTGCATTGGGACGACGAGAAATATCAGGGCGAAGCCTACGGCGCTTTCGCTTGGGCGATTTACGTCGCCGAAATCTCTTACGACCCGATCACCTACGAAGCGCGAGTGGATGATTTTGTCGCGGTGCAGGAAGTCGGTCGCGTTATCAATCCCACCCTCGCCGCCGGCCAGATTGAAGGCGGCGTGGCGCAGGCGATTGGAATGACGCTTTACGAAAATGTCGTCTGGCAGAACGGGCGAATGGCCAACGGTCAGATGACCAATTACATCATGCCGACCGCCGCGGACCTCCCGCCAATTCGCGTTTACTTTGCCGAGAACCCTTATGCGTTCGGACCCGGCGGCGCAAAAGGAATTGGCGAACTGCCTATGGACGGGCCGGCTCCGGCGATTCTAAACGCGATCGAAAATGCGACCGGGATCTCATTCGATCAAATTCCGCTAATGCCGGAAATGGTATTGGCGAAAGCTGCGACCTCCTGACTGCGATCCGGATTCCAGAGAGGATATTGGGAATTCCAACAATCACGGCGAAGTGACCGCGAATCGCTTCGTCCCCGGGAGTTAAAACACTCATTGACAAGCAACTTGCTTCCGAGTAGAACCTGTCAGTTGTTGGCCAAAAACCGTTCCGCTTATCAAGTACGGACAAAACGCGACCATCAAGACCGCCTCATTCGGTCGCTTCGTGTCGCCACATAACTTGGCTTCGCAGATCGCTCACTATCGCATCATTCAAAAACTCGGCGCGGGCGGGATGGGTGAAGTGTTCCTGGCGGAGGACACGAAGCTCGAGCGTAAGGTCGCGATTAAAACCCTGCCGGCTAAATCTATTGACGACGCGCAGGCCCGACGGCGGCTGTTGCGCGAAGCCAGGGCCGCCGCCACGCTGGATCATCCGAACATCTGCGCGATTCACGAAGTGAACGAAGATGGCGATTGTCTCTTCATCGTCATGCAGTATGTTCAGGGTAAGACCCTGGGCGAGAAGCTGCTCGAATCGTCGCTGACGACGGATGAGGTGCTGGACATTGGCGTCCAGGTCGCCGAGGCCCTGTCCGAAGCTCACTCGCGCGGAGTCATCCACCGCGACATCAAACCGCAGAACGTAATCGTCACCCCACGCGGCCAGGTGAAAGTCCTGGACTTTGGGTTGGCGCGGATGTCGCATCCTGAGCGTCCGAGTGATCCCGAAGCCAAGACCGAGACGCAGCTCACCGAAGAAGGCTACATCGTGGGTACGGTGGCTTATATGTCACCGGAGCAGTTGAAGGGACAATCGGTGGACACCCGTAGCGACATCTTCTCGCTGGGCGTATTGCTCTACGAGTGCGCGGCCGGGACTCCGCCCTTTACCGGCAGCAGTAAGATCGAAATCTCTTCAAAGGTACTGCAGGTCGAGCCACGTAAACCGTCGGAATTGAATCCGCGCATTCCGCCACTGCTCGAACAAATCATCCTGAGGGCCATGGCGAAGGAGGTGAAGCATCGCTATCAGACTGTCGATGAATTGCTGCGCGATCTGAAGGAGGTGCGAGCCTCCATGTCCGGCGCGACCGCCTTGTTGCCCAGCGTCACGCGGCAATCATCTGCGGTTGAGTTCGCCGAAAAAGCCCAGCGTGCGTTGCGATTGCGCTGGGTGCAAGTATTGGCTATTGCTCTCCCGCTCCTGCTGGTAATCACTTTCATCGGCTGGCGAGTATGGCGGTCATCGCCTTACCAGCCGGCGGCGGAAGCGAAGGGTTACTACGATTCCGGCTTGATAGCATTGCGCGCTGCGACCTACTTCCAGGCCAGCCGCGCCTTGAAGCAATCAGTGGCGTTGGATCCGCAATATGCGCCGGCGCACGCGCGGCTCGCTGAATCGTTGCTCGAAATTGGTAACACTGAGCAGGCCAAAGACGAGATATTGACGGCAAATTCACTGGCCAGCCGGCGCAGTCTGGCAGCCGGTGACAAACTGCATCTCGATGCCGTTGATGCGACTGCGCGTCACGATTTCGGCGGAGCGATCAGCACTTATCAGAGGATCGTGAATCAAGCCGCGACTGGCGACAAGGCAAACGCTTATGTCGATCTCGGCCGGGCGTATGAGCGCAACGAGCAACTTGATAAGGCAATCGAAAATTTCCTGCAGGCCACCAAACTCGATCCCCAGTCAGCGGGGGCCTTTCTGCGTCTCGGCATGGCATATAGCCGCGCCCGAAAAAGTGAAAACGCCGAACAGGCTTTCAACAGCGCCGAAAAGATTTACCAGGTTCTGGCGAACAATGAAGGTCTGTTCGAGGTGATGTTCCAGCGGGGTGTGCTGTTATCGGCTTCAGGGAAACTGACAGACGCAAAGGCGATCTTTCAGAAAGTTCTTGAGGCGTTGAATACCCAGAAGAATGACTACCAATTAACTCGAACCAAGCTGCAGCTAAGCCTGATTTTTCGCGACGAAGGCAACCTCGAACTGGCGAAAGAGTTCGCGCAAGATGCGATTCGCGTCGCCCAGATGAGCGATATCAAGAACCTGGCGATCAATGGCTTGATCGATCTCGGTTTAGCGTTCATGAACAACGGGAACTTTGACGAAGCGCGCAACTACTTTCAGCAGGCGCTTGATTTGGCGCGCCGGGAAAAATCGCAGGTGACGGAGATGAGGGCGCACCTGGCGTTCGGGCGTCTGTATTACCAGATGAACGACAATGATTCGGCCATCGCTGAACTGCAAACCGCGCTGAATTTCTACAAGCCCGCCGGGTATCGTCGCGAGACGTCGATAGCGCTGACGGTGCTGGGACGCGCTTATCAGGACAAGGGCGAGGATCAGAGGGCACTGCAGTTGTTCCAGGAACAAAGTGACCTGGTAAAGCAGGCCGGTGACCCATCAGGCGTGGGTGATTCACACATGAACCTGGCCATCCTGATCGGTGGTAGCCAGGAAAAATATACGGAGGCGCTGGCGCACCTCGATGAAAAGCTGCGCATTGATCAATCATCAACCTCGGGACGCGGAATCGCTTCCGACCAAATGAATCGCGGCAGATTTCTTTGGCAGCTGGGACGCTACGACGAGGCGCGGGCTGCGCTTGACGCTGCCTTTGAGATTGCGAACCGGAAGGAAGCGCAAATCAAGACCGTGCTGGCCTGGGTCTATCTACTCAGAGCGCAGATGGCCCTGAGTCAGGGTCAATACCCGGAAGCCAGGAAGGAAGCGCAGTCGGCCCAGGACTTAAGTGAAAACTTTCCGGATCTGATGCTGCAAGCAAAGTACACGATGGGTTTAGCCGCGGCCCGGTCCGGCTCGGCCCCGGAGGGTAGGAAACTCTGCGAAGCAGCGCTCGCGATCGCCCAGGGATTGAAATCGAAGCCGCTCATCACCAACGCGCAACTCGCGCTCGCCGAAGCCTCGTTACTCGACAAGGATACGGCGGCTGCGATTCAGACCGCGACTGAGGCGCAAAAAATATTTGGACAATCTGGACAGAAAGATTCAGAATGGCGCGCGCTCCTAATTGCTGCTCGCGCCAGCGATATCGCGGGTGACAAGTCGGCCGCCGTTGACTATGCTTCACGAGCCGACGCCGCCTGCAACGCCTTGCAGCAGATGTGGGGCGCTGACAGCTACGAAACTTATTTGCGGCGACCTGATATTCAGATGTACCGAAAGCAGCTCGCCCAAATACGGTCATAGTCAACCCGACACAACTCAGTGTAAAGGAGAAACCTAATATGACATTCCCTTCAACAGTGCTCTTTGGAACCGGCCCCGGTGATCCGGGCGGTGGCGGCGGTGGACGCAAGCGACCGCCGGCCAAGAAGACCGCCAAGAAGAAAGCCGGCAAGAAAAAATAGGTTTAAGCTCACACAATCAATTACCGTTGGCGCTGATGTTTCGCCTCAGGCCGCAGCGCCAACGGCATTTACCCCACCGCCCATTCACACGTCGTGTCAGAGCAGGAAACAGGTTCAGCCGCCACCTTCGCCGACATTGAGCGCGGCCGTCGCATGAAACCGCTGGCCGAGTTTCTGAAGACGGCCGAACGAAATCTCCATTTATCACGCGAGCATCGCCTGCGCATCGTCGAACAAGCGCTGCTGCTGCTTGATATGAATTACGTGCATCTGCCGCTCAAGCAGGCGATGCATGCCATCAATCCGATTCAGCGACTCAAGCTGCTCAAGTATCGCCTCGAAACTAGAAGGAGCGAGTTGGAGCCCGTGATGCAGTTTCACAATCGGATGCTCGAGATATTTGCTTCGCTCCGCGACGTGCATACCTCTTATTTCCTGCCCAGGCCATTCGCCGATCAGATCGCGTTTCTGCCGTTTTTTGTCGAGCAATATTTTGAATCTGACGGTAAGGGCGGGCGGACTGAAAAATTTTTAATTTCGCGGGTGTTGGACGAAATGCTCGAAAAGAATTCCGTCGTCGAATCGAGCGCGGTCTTCTTCCAGCCTGGCGTCGAAGTGCTCTACTGGAACGGAGTGCCGATTCATCGCGCCATCGAAAAGAACGGTGAGAACCAGGCGGGCAGCAATCCCGAAGCGCGGCTCGCCCGCGGACTGGACAATCTCACCGTGCGCCCGCTTGATACTTCTCTGCCGCCGGACGAGAAATGGGTTGAAGTAACCTACCGCACAAAAACCGGAGACGTGTTTCCCACGCGCTTTGTGTGGTGGGTCTATGACTCCAGCTCCAAAACAGCCAAACGAACCGATGAAAAGCGGGCCGCGGTCGATGTCAAGAAGACAAAAATCAACCAGTTCAGGAAGACTTTTTTTGCGCACCCGCATCCCGTCAAGGTAAGGGCCTTTAAAGAGAACTTCTATGCGGAAACGCGGACCGTCGCCGGCCGCGACTACGGTTACCTTCGTCTGTTCAGCTTTGACGTCAAAGACACGCGTGAGGAGATAGATCAATTCGTCAACGAAGTGCGCCGCGTCATTACCGATAAAGATTTTCCGCAGGATGGACTAATTATCGATGTGCGCGGAAACCCGGGGGGGACGATACGGGCCGGCGAACGGCTGCTGCAATTGTTCACGCCGCGCCGCATCAAACCGGAGCCGTTTGAGTTCATAAACACCCCGCTCAATCTCGAAATTTGCCGGCGCGCCCCTAAGCGCAAAGACCTTCATCGCTGGGCGGACTCGATTGCTGAATCGGTCCAGACGGGCGCCACTTATTCGATGGGCTTTCCTTTGCAACCCGAAGCATGGTGTAACGAGATTGGCCAGGTCTACTACGGCCCGGTGATTCTGATTACCGACGCGCTGTCATACAGCACCACCGATATTTTCGCCGCAGGTTTTCAGGATCACAAGATCGGCGAAATTCTGGGCACGAGCGACAACACCGGCGCGGGCGGCGCGAATATGTGGTACTACCAGGATTTGGTCGATGCGCTGGGTAAGAATGCCGGCGCCAGATTTAAACCGCTGCCACGCGACACTTCGTTTCAATTGGCCATGCGTCGCAGTGTGCGCGTTGGCGAACGCGAAGGCCGTCCGCTGGAAGAACTCGGCATTGCGCCTGACTTCCGCCACTACATGACCAGAAACGATCTGATGTATCGGAATGGCGATATGCTGAGGCGCGCGGCGCGAATCCTGGCGACCAAGCCGCTCTATCATCTTTCAGTACATTCGTTAGCCGGCTGGCGAGCGCTGAGGATCAGCGCATCTTCAAAGGTCCGACCGCGTGATCGGCGCATGCAAATCGCCCACGTTGAAGTTTCTCTAAACGGCCGACCGCACAAATCCCTAAAAGCGAATAGTGGGCGGTTGCCACCGACCACCGTCCCTCTCGGTAGCTCTCGCAAGGCCGACTGGATAGTGCAAGCGTTCGATCACGACAATCAACTGGTGGCATCGTCGCGCCGGCAGCGCTGAAGTGCGCACGCAACTTTCGAGGTCGGACTGCGGTTAGGTTAGACTGCTCATACCTGATGGTCAGCAAATCAACGATCAGCTGCATAGTCAACCAGGAGCCGCGAACGCTCGAAGCGTTTCCCATGGAGCGCTTGCTGGACGTGTTGCGTGAGCAGTTGCACCTCACCGGCACGAAGGAAGGTTGTGGCGAAGGCGAGTGCGGCGCCTGCAGTGTCTTAATCGACGGCCAATTGGTAAACAGTTGTCTGGTGCCGGCGGCGCAGGTCGAAGGCTGCTCAATTAAGACCATCGAAGGGATTGCGATCAGCGAGAATCAGCTACATGCGGTGCAAAAGGCATTCATTGAATGCGGCGGAGCGCAGTGTGGCATTTGCACGCCCGGGATGGTGATCGCGGCCGTCAGCCTGCTCGAGAAGAATCCGCATCCGGATGATGCCGCCATTCGCGAAGGGCTCGCGGGTAATCTGTGCCGCTGCACCGGCTATATGAAGATTTTCGAGTCCGTCGTCCGAGCGTGTGAGGATTATTCATAAACCCGCCCTGAGGACCCAACAAACGAAACGGCGAGCATCACGCTCGCCGTTCGTATTTTCAGTTGGTTGACTATTGCTACTACCAGTTCAACTTCAAGCCAAACTGAAATTGCCGTGGATCGTAGGACGCAGTCGGGCGGCTGTAGTAATGGCCGTTGTCCGCGCGGAGTCGGAAAGCATTCACGTCGTCAATGAACGGCGATGCGGAAGCTTCGTTGAAACGATTGAAGAGGTTGAAGCCTTCCGCGATGATGTCCAGCCGATAGCGTTCGCCGAAACGAATCGATTTCATCAGTCGCGCGTCGAATGAGATGTACTTATGGGTGATGCCCATGTTGCGCGACAGATCGCCGGTTGAGAATTGGCCGTTGGTAATCAGCGGTGTGCAAGCAGGGCTGCCGGGAACGCAAAGCAAGCCGGCACCTGAAACCGATGGCCGGTCGGTTTGGTTTGATTGGTCATTGTTCGTGTCCTGATTACTCAGAATATTGAAAGGACGACCCGAGGAGAACTCCACGATCGGCGCGAACGTGAAATCGGCCAGAACCTTGTGCCAGCCATTGCCACTCCGCCAGGCCGGCGGCGCGCTTACGACACCGCTGAACACAAACCGCTGTCGCTGATCGAACAAAGCGTTGGCGCGTTCGGCGGCGAAGTTCCGATTGTCCTGCGGCAGCAGGAGCGTCTGCAAGTCCGATGAATCGTCGATCGCGTGTGACCAGGTATAGGAAGCCAGGAACTGAAAGTTGTGCGAGAAACGCTTCTTCAGATCGATATTCAGCGCGTTGTAATTCGAATTGCCGTCGGAAACCTGCGCGTTAATCGATCCGAAAGGCGAAATCGTGCCGGGAGTACGAAGCGTTCCCGGCAACTGTGAATTCAACACCGCGGGCGAAACCAATCCACCGGAAAGCGCTTGAGCCAGGAAGTAGTTCGGCGCGTTTGGACGGAAGAAGTTGGCGATCGCCGGATTGATGATTCGGGTCGTGGTGATGCCGGTTAAAGGTGCGGCAATCATGCCCGGAACGATGATCGCAAAAGGCGTTCCCGCGGTTGGGTATGCCGGCGCGCCTGTGGGCGTGGCCATTGTGAAGCAATTCAAAGGGGCGCCGCCGGGACAAGGTGCTCCGGTTGTCGGAATCGAGAAAGCCACCGCTTCCGTGGTACTGGCCGGATTGCGTCCCGACCAGCGCGCGAAATTCGCAATCTGCAAATCAGTCCGCGGGGCGTTGATGTCGAGTGGATGCGGCAAATGGTGCGCCCCGACAAACAGGTAGCTGCCCGAGATCGACAGGTCCTTCATCAACTGCCGCTCGATGGTGAAGTTTGCCTGATTCGCGTAAGCGTATTCGAAGTCCTTGCTGACGTGCAGCGTGAACGGCAGCACGGGGCCAAAGCCCGGAAACGTCTGATCGTTGAATCGCTGACGGCCGGCTTGATACTGCGAAGTCGCCGCAGCGCCGGGCGTGCAATTGACTCCGGGAATCGCGCCCGCGAAATTGCAAATGACCACGGTGCCTTGAAACACCTGCGTCGCGTTGAGCAAAGATGTTGGTGTCGGCCCACCTTGCGGCGTCAGGATTCCCTGCTGCTGTTGCGCAGCGTCAGCAATGTCTGAATTGAAAGCGATAGCCAGCAGCGGGTGATCGTAGAAGACGCCGACCGCGGCGCGAATCGCCGTTTTGCCATCGCCGGTTGCATCCCAGGCAATACCAAAGCGCGGCGCAAAATTGTTCTTGTCGCGGGGAATGCCCTGCTGAATGTTCATCGCGTTCTGCGCCGCCAGCATATCGGAAGCAGTCAGCGTGATTCCGGAGAGCGGATCTGTAAGTCCGACCGGGGCTACCTGCTGCGTCAATTCATAATCGTAGCGAACGCCATAGTTCAGCGTCACGCGTTTGCTGATCTGCCATGAGTCCTGCGCGAACCAGGCAAGCGGTTTATTGCTGATGCGGCTGACGGGGTTGCCGAATCCCTGAATGTAGTTGGTCGGCAGGCCGAGTCCGTATTGCTGCACCGGCGTAAAATCGGGAAATCCGGTGAAGCCGGCATTGACCGAACCCGCGCTGATACCACCGAAGTTGTAGAGGCCGGCGAAGTTCAATTCGAAAATTGCCTCGGGAATATTCACCGACGCGTAGTCGCCACCGAATTTGAATGTGTGCTTGCCGGCGACTACGTTGAGCGAATCAGTCCATTCATAACGCGTCTCGGTGCGCACAACCGGCGAGAACAATTCGCGCCCGATGAAAGCGGTACCGGAAATATTGAAAGCTACTGCGTCGCCGTTTTCTGAACGGAAGATCGCGCGCCGCTCACCGAAATTGAAACGCAACTCGTTCACGAGTTTGTTGGACAGCGTCGATGACAGGGTACCCACGAACGAATAATCCTTGAGCCGCTGAATGCCGGTGCGCGAAAAATCGTTTTGACCAAGTGACTGGTTCTGCGATTCGACCTGGATGCCGCTAATCGTGCTCGGGTTATAACCGAAGCGAGCGGTCAGGTGATTGTCCTGGGTTATTTGGTGATCGATGCGAATGGAATTAAAGGTCGTCTTCTCGGTCACCGGGAAAATCGTCTGCAGGCTTTGCAATGGACGAAACGCAATGAGCTGCCCGGCAGCGTTCGTCGTGTTCACCGGCACCGCAGCGCCGGACAGCAGAAAACGAGAGCCGACCACGCCCGGCAATATCGGGCTGATTGCCGGACAGACGCTGCCGTCATTCGGCGAGATCAACGGATTGCTGCCGCTTAAAGCAGTAGTCGCACCACTCGATGCGAAGAAGGCATAGGCGCGCGCGCCGCAAATGTTCGTCGGATTTCCGGAAGCGACGAGCGTGTTGATGAACCCGGCCTGCTGGGCAGTCAGGCCCGTGAAAGTCCGCGCAATTGGATTAAGTCCGGGAATGACCGGAATGGTTGCTGACGCGGTCAGATTCCCAACGACGTTGCTGGTGAAAAATCCTGACTCGTGTCGTTGACGTTGTTCGAAGGATCCAAAAAAGAAGGTGCGGTCCTTGCGGAACGTTCCGCCAATCGTGCCGCCGTATTGCGCACGCGTGAACGGTGGGTCGGCTATGGGAGCGAAAGCATTGCGGGCCTGAAAACTCTTATGACGCAGAAAACCAAACAGGTTTCCGTGCAGATCATTGGTTCCGGACTTGGTGACGACGTTGACGACACCGCCGGAGGATCGGCCAAACTCAGCGGCAAACGAATTACTGACCACCTGGAATTCCTGCACCGCCTCCTGGCTAACGGTCGAGCGCGAAGCATTGACAGAATTATCAGTGTTGTCGGCGCCGTCGACTTGTACCAGGTTCGACCGGCCGCGCTGCCCGCCAAAATTCAAGCCGGTTGTCGGCGCCGGCCCAATCGGCCGTCCCGCATCGCGACTCACCGTCGAACTGGTCAACGCAAACGACAAGTAGTTGCGTTCGTTAATCGGCAGGTTCTCGATGCGTTCGCGGTCGATAATAGTCGCGACATTCGTATTAGTCGTTTCGACAATGGTTGGAGACACTGAAGTCACCGTCACTGTCGCCGACAAGTCGCCAACTTCCAACGGCACATCCTGATTAACCGTCTGCCCAATGGTCAGCCGAACCAACGGCAGAATCGCTGTCTTGTAATTCGGCGCTTTGACGTTGATCGTGTACTCGCCTGGCGGCAGGTTCACGATCTTGTAGAAGCCGTCTTCGTTCGTCGTAGCTTCGCGCGTGACATTGGTGCCGGTATTACGCGCCGTAACCGCGGCGTTCGGGACGACCGCGCCATTCATGTCGCGCACCGTGCCTTGCAAATCAGCGGCATCAGACTGGGCTTGCGACATTGCCACGCTGACACAACTCGCGACGGCGGCGCAGACCAACAGAATTTGCAGCGACGTTCCAAGCAGACGATAGAGGGACCGAAACATTTTCTTCTCTCCTTCTCGGTTCAAATTCAACTCGGTGACAAAGCGATCTATGCCGGGTGACGCATATCAATGATTACAAAGGATCGATTAAACGGCCGAGGACGAGGGGCGAGTAACGATGAAAACTTCGGTAGTTTTGCATCTCGGCCGTTATTGATGGAACACGTATTAACAAAAGGAACCGGGGACGAGCAGTTTGTACCTTAAATCAAGCTGCTAAGGCAAGAACTATTGTCAGAGCTTGCGCGATCCGGCGCTATCTTAAACGCAACGCCGCAGTGGAAGTTTCGCGCTGCCCGCCCCGCGTTGCCTGCGCCAATCTGCGACGAACGACCTCGCTGGCGCCGGCCAGAGTGATGGCCGCCGCGGCTACGCCCGGTACAAACGCGGCCCTGCGAAGCCATGCACAAAGCGTCAGGCGGAAATTAAAGGTGGAACGATAGCGAAGTGCGTAAACGGATCGCAGGTTGTCGAGGCTACGAACAGTTGGCGTGCCATTCAGATAATCGGAGATGGCGTCGGCGGCGAGTTCGCCGCTCTCGAGAGCCATCAACATGCCACTGCCCGTGAACGGATCAATGAAGGACGCCGCGTCGCCGATCGCTATTAGTCCGTTTAGCGGTGCGACGGAACTCCTGCCAAAGCCTTCCAGCGAGACCGCCAGCCAGGGCGAATTCAGCCGCGCGCGGTCGAGCGTAAGAGCGGCGCGTTCGTTCTTACAGACAACTTCGCGCATTACGCGATTGGCATCGGAGTTCTTCGCCCGCACGTCGCGCGCGGACGCGATAAAGCAAAGATTGCTCAAACCGTTCTCGATGCTGCTCAGCCCACCATAGCCGCCGCGATAGAAATAGATTTCGCAAGCTCCGGGTTCGATCTGTGTATTTTCGAAATGCGCTTTGAAAGCGACCATGGGACGTCGCTCATGACGCTCGTGAGGTTCGAGTTGGCGAGTGAGTGAACGACTTCTGCCCGTGGCATCCACGATGATTGAGGCATGGTACGTGGTTTCACGAGCGGCGTGTTTGACGCTTAACCCAAAGACCGCCCGTCCTTCGACTACCAGTTTGCCGGCGTGAGCTTCTTCAAGAACGTCTACGCCAGCCTCCGCCGCGCGCCGCAAAAGCCGCTCATCCATTTCAGCGCGACTGAGCCCCAGGGCTGCGCCATTCGCTCCGAACCACGAACTCGGTAAGCGCACGTCTCGTCCACCGCGGGAATAAAAAACCGTCTCAGTCAGGAGGAACGGTTCGGCCGCCAGCATCGCGCCGGCGACGCCGAGCCGCTCGAAGTGAATCGCACATTCCGGCGAAATGAACTCGCCGCAAAGCTTCGGCCGCGGGAATTTCTTCTGCTCCAGGAGCAGGACGCGCGCGCCGCGAGTTGCCAGATGAATCGCGGCGCTCGTGCCCGCAGGACCACCGCCCGCGATGATCACGTCGTAAAAAGTTGATCCGTTAGCCTTTGCCATTTTTGACCGCGCTCAATATCAGCCGCGCCGGGAAATGTTCTGCGACGTTCACGTCTACCAAACCGGCTTTGCGCCCGAGATCTTCCAACTCCTCCCGCTTCCAGCTCTTCAAAATGGAAAGCGCGCCGTCTTCACGAATCAAGCGATTATGCAGAAATAATCGTCCTAACGTCGTGTAGAAGAAGTAGGCCACCGGATTACGATGGAGATCGATTACAAATATCCCGCGCGCTGCGACCCGTGCCATCTCGCGCAAAATCTTCACGGCGCCGGCGTCATCGAAATGATGAAGCGTCAGGGACTGTATCGCAAAATCAAACGCACCGTCGCGAAACGGAAGTTGAAATCCATTGGCGCGCACGGACGAGATTTCCGGAAAGTCGCGTGATTCATCGAGGATTGCTCGCGCCGACCGCTCGTTAAGTTCCAGGCCAACCAGCGTAGTGTGCCGATTGGTCCCACGCGCCCAGTTCGCCGCCACGCGCAGCAGTTCTCCTGAACCGGCTCCTACATCGAGCACCGAAAATGACTTCAGATTCCCGCGCTCGATTTCCCGCAACAACGAGTCACGCAGCGCATCTGCATCGCCCAGCCATTCGTTAATGCGACGCAGCTCAACCAGACAGCCTTCATATTCTTCAGGCGTATATGTCCCTTTGTCGAGGTTTTCGGGTTCAAGGCTACGTTGGCGAAAGCGCTCCAGCATACGTCCAAATGTTGACCGATTGATTCTCACGGCGATGTTATAATTACGACGTCATGGAAAACCAACGCGAGATCGTGCGAGTAGGAAAACTGGCTGATGACGATCAAGACGAGTACCTCAAATCAACGACCGCTGCTCAGCGGTTGGAAATGATGTGGCAACTTACCGTTGACGCGTGGGCCTTCAAAGGAGAACCGGTTGATCAACTCAGACTTCCGCGACATATTGTTCGCGTTCTGCGAAGAGAAGGTTGAGTTCATGCTGGTGGGAGCGTACGCAGTCGCCGCGCATGGCCTGCCCCGCGCAACCGGCGATATCGATCTTTGGATTAAATGCACCGAAGAAAACGCTAAACGCGTAATGGTTGCCTTAAGACGGTTTGGAGCGCCTCTTTCCAATGTTGCCGAAAAAAATCTCATGTCTCCCGATACCGTTGTTCAATTAGGCGTCACTCCGC
This sequence comes from Pyrinomonadaceae bacterium, assembly GCA_044870975.1. GTDB lineage: Bacteria > Acidobacteriota > Blastocatellia > Pyrinomonadales > Pyrinomonadaceae > UBA11740. Next base: position 4,244 of record JBIOZK010000227.1, on the reverse strand, counting down.
GGCGCATTGATGTTCTTACTTCGATCACGGTATTGAGTACGCGGAGGCGGAACCCGCGCGAAGCCTGGTTGAACTCGAAGGCTTAAGTATCCCGGTCATCGGAATTTCAGACTTGATTCGCAATAAGAGAGCCGTCGGACGTCCCCAGGATCTGGCGGATGTAGCCAGGCTGGAAAGTCTCCTTTCCTAAACTCGCCGCACCACCAGCGCGCTGTTCTTCGATCCAAACCCGATGCAGTTGCAAAGTGCGACGCGGACGTCAGCTTCGCGCGCTTTGAGAGGCACGTAATCCAAATCGCAATCCGGATCCGGATCGTCAAGATTAATGGTTGGAGGAATGACGCCGGTGTTCATCGCGCAGAGTGCGGCCCCGAGGCCGGCCGCGCCGCTCGCGCCTTGCGGATGACCGACTTGCGACTTGGTCGCCGACATCGGAATACGATGAGAATTACAATTAAGGGCCAGCTTCAGGGCGTTAGTCTCGATGCGATCGTTTAGCACGGTCGAGGTGCCGTGCAGATTAACGTAATCGATGTCCGCGGGCGTCACACCCGCATCCTGCATCGCCAACATCATCGCGCGCGCGGGTTCTTCGCCACCTTCCTGCAGCCGCACGCGGTGATAGGCATCGCACGTCGAGCCATAGCCGATTATTTCAGCATAGATGTGCGCGCCGCGTTGTTGGGCGCGGTCATAATCTTCGAGCACATAAATCCAGGCGCCTTCACCTAACACCATTCCCGACCGATTGCGCGTGAATGGCCGCGATGCTTTCGCGGGCTCGTCGTTCCAGTCATTCGTCAGCACTGTCAACAAATTGAAACCGGCGAGGATGCCAGGCGCGAGCGGCGCGTCCACGCCTCCGGCGATCATCGTTTGCTGCCGACCCAGCGCGATGTGCTGCGCCGCATAGGCAAGCGCATCAGTCGAACTCGTACAACCGGTCGAGACGACGTGCGACAATCCGCGGAACCCGAAGGCCATCGATAATTCACTCGAAAGAGTTCCATGCGTCGCCGCGGGAATGATGTAGACGCTGGCTTTCGCATGCGATCCGCCGTTGTACCAGATGGCGTAGTGATCTTCGACGAAGGGCAAGCCGCCACCGCCAGTGCCAATCTGCACGCCGATTTCCTGGCGCTCTCCCACCGACAGGCTTTCGAATTCGATGCCCGCATCGCTAATCGCTTCGCGCGCGGCCGCCAAAGCCAGCGGCACTGTGCGCGGGACGTGCTTCCGATCTTTGGGCCCGAGTTGCGCCTCCCAATCAAAGCCGACCACTTGGGCAGCGATCTTCACCGGCGACTTGGAAATGTCGAATGATTCAATGCGCCGCACACCGCTTTCACCATTTTGTAGTCCATTCCAGAATGCTTTGCGGCCGATGCCGATAGGCGTGACACACCCGAAGCCGGTAATTACTACCCGCCGCAGATAGGTGAAGGAGTTCAGCATGCGTTTAGCTGATGAAGACCAGGTTCTGTTCCAGGGGGTGAACAGAATATCACCGCCCCGCTGGCAATGGCCAACATGGCGGCACCTGGTGTCAACGAACCTGTTTGATCACGACAGACGTGACATTATTTTCAGACACCAGCGTGACCGTCACATTGTCTTTTTTCTGAATGACCGAGGAAGGTGTTACGCGCAGCGTTTTTGTTGGTCGAAGGTTAACTTCGTACCAGTCGCGCACCTTTTCGAAAGCGTCGGCAGTCTCGAGTTGCAAGACGCTGCCGCCTCTGTCGCCGAAGTCCACCACCGTGCGGGCGCCAGGATAGACTAGCGACCGGTCCACCAGGAAGTTATTCGCGGAATTTCTTCCCTTCAGCCCCCAGATCACGCCGACCGAGACCAGAGCCAGAACCACGACGACTATGGCGATCGTAATGAGTCGCGTCCACGAGGCCGACGCGGGCGACGCGCGCGTTAATGATTGAGAATTCAGTTCGTACTCCGTAGTAGTTGGCCGCGGATCCAGGCGTTTCGTAGTTGCCCCATCCGGCGATTTACCAAAAACAGCGGTCGTCTGTTCTGAGCTAAGGGCCGTTTCGGTGGTGGGCTGACCGCATTGGCGGCAGAAACTCGTGCCCGCCGGTAGTTCGGTCCCACATTTTGCGCAGATGGCCTGACTCATTCGGAATTGAGAATACGCTCGGTGAAAATCTGAGGCAAGAGTTGCCTTTTCGCAAAGTTATTCGGTGCCAAAAAGGCGAGGCTGCCTGGTTCATTTGGCCGAAGCCTTCGTTTATGATGTGCGCCGAATGAATTGGCAGCCACCGGCGCACTGGCAGAAGATCAACACGATCGAAATGCACACCTGCGGTGAGCCGCTGCGCGTTTACACTTCGGGCCTTCCGGAAATCAAAGGCGACACTGTGCTCGAAAAGCGTCGCTACTTTAGTGAGCACTACGATTACATTCGTCGTGGGACTATCTGGGAGCCGCGTGGTCACGCGGACATGTATGGCGCGATCCTTACTCCTTCTCTCGACGCCGACTTCGACGTCTTTTTTCTGCACAACGAAGGCTACAGCACCATGTGCGGCCATGCGATCATCGCTCTAACTAAGCTGGTGTTTGAGGCCGGTCTCCTACGCAAACCGGGTCTCGAACCTGAAGTTAAATTCAATGTGCCGGCCGGCACGGTCCACGCTCGCGCAGTTATAGAGAACGGTAAGGTGCGCGAGACTGCATTTCGCAATGTGCCTTCGTTCCTTTACCTGGAAGATAAGGACGTTGAGGTTCCGGGCCTGGGAACTGTGCGCCTCGACGTGGCTTACGGCGGCGCGTTCTATGCTTTTGTTCAAGCTGAACCGCTGGGACTTCGTTTGACTGCGGATGATTATGCAAAACTGATCGATTACGGCCGAAGAATAAAACAGGCCGTGTCAGCCAAATTTCCGATTGAACATCCGTTCGAAACTGACCTGAGTTTTCTGTACGGCACAATCTTCGTCGGGCCCGCTGAAAACAGCGATAACCACAGTCGTAACGTCTGCATCTTTGCCGAAGGCGAAGTCGATCGTTCGCCGACGGGCACCGGAGTGAGTGCGCGCTCGGCAATTCACTTTGCGAGGGGCGAACTCAAAGTTGATGAGAAGATCACCATCGAAAGCATTCTCGGCAGCGTAATGAAGGTGAGGGTGGTCGAGAAAACTAATTTTGGTCCTTACGAAGCAGTAATTCCCGAAGTTAGCGGCACGGCCTCAATCACAGGCCGAAATGAATTCTATTTTGATCCGGAAGATCCGTTTCGCGAAGGATTCATTTTGCGGTGAGCCGGCGAGCGCAGGCTTCCTGCCTGCGGTTCACCGTCATCCGTGACGGCGCCTTTTCGCAGAAAGACGGCACGCAAGGATGCCGGCTTTCCTATCGCTCCAACGGCCAGCGCCCACCGATAAATTCCAACCCCAAACGTGCGATGCCATTGTGCGCGACGCTGCGCGAACGAATCGCGGCGAAGACCGACACTTGATCGCGGACGCTGTTGACTCTCACGATTCGTCCGACGCCGACGTCCAGGTTTGTTGGTACGCAAGTCCCAAGGCTGCTGATCGTCTCAGTGACGGTCAGTTCCTGCATGGCCGGCCGGCCGTGCTCGTCAAATGTTTCGACCATCACGTCCAACGGAATAATCAGACGCGTCTCGCGCCGCTCTTTAACAGCCGCGTGCTTGCCAAGTCGCCACACGGAGTTCTGTCCTATCTTGATCGGAACCGGTTCATACCTGATGGCCGGATCTTCGAGGAATGATAACGGAGCTTCCTTACCGACGAACCCGACGCCGATGCGAAAGATTGTCGAACTGGTTCCGTTTATCTTTGAGATCGGCGTCGCGTGACGCACCAAACTCCACACGGAATACATCGGTTCGATATGGTCAAAGCAACGCAGCTTTTGCGGTAAGGGGATTGTCAGTTGGATTAGTCGGCCCACGTCCACTGGCCGGGTGAGCGTGAAGCCGGCGCCGAACTGGCTGACGTCGATTAGCCGCGATTGCTCCGTCCATTCATATTCGCGACTCTCGCGACAAAACACTCGGATAGGCAATTGCAGGGACAGGCGTCTAACTCTTCGGGTAAAGTCCTGGGGAGCGAGCATAGAGATGCTCTCCTTATAGTTTTTTGATTTGAGAGTTAGGGCAGGTGAAGTGGGGTCTAGTGAGTATAGACGAAGAGTCGTTATTGCGATCTGGTCAATTTGAGCGATCCTTTCCGGCGTGGCCCAGACTTCAGTCTGTGGAG
>JBIOZK010000226.1:0-8825 GCA_044870975.1 Pyrinomonadaceae bacterium | reverse complement strand
GCTAGCCGCTCGCTATCGCTCGCGGTTCTGATTGATCATGGACTGGTTCAAGCGACAATTCTCATTCGGTCTTCCGATCGAGATGTATCCCAACGTCGTCGAGCGGCTGCGTGGCGCGCCGGCGCGGCTCGAAGAATTAACGCGCGGTTTGTCCCGCGAAATGCTGACGCGCCGTGACGGTGACAAGTGGTCAATCCAGGAACAGACCGGCCACCTGCTCGATCTGGAAGAGTTGGGGATGAAGCGGCTCGATGATTTTGAAGCGGGCCGCGACCCCTTAACAGCCGCCGACCTGGCAAACCGCAAAACGCATGAAGCGAATCACAACGCGAACACGATTGAGAACATCCTGGCCGCGTTTCGCCAGGAGCGAATGGAGTTCGTTGCGAGGCTTGATTCGTACGACGAAGCGTTGGTGCAACGAACTGCTTTGCATCCGCGCTTAAATCAACAGATTCGCGTAATCGACCTCGCGTTCTTCATCGCGGAACACGACGATCATCACCTGGCGCGGATTTCGGAGTTGAAGCGGTTGTTCGCATGAAGACTACGCAGTATTTCCAAGCCATGCGCGATCGACCCGACCGCGCTATCATTCGTGACGACTGGGTTCAATATGTGATTGATAATCCGGTGAAAGAAGTGAAGCAGCAGGATGGTCGCATTCGGCGTTGGGCGGCAATTGCTGACGGCGACGACAGATACCTACGTGTGATTCTTCTTTCCGACGGCGAAACAGTTCACAATGCATTCTTTGACCGGTCATTCAGGCCATGAACATCAAATACTTTCAAGATACAGACACTCTTTACATTGAGTTTAAGCGTGCTGAGGTTGCGGAATCGAAAGACCTTGACGAGAACACAATTCTCGATCTCGATCAGGATGGAAACATCTGCGGCATAACGGTCGAGCACGCCAGCCAACGCGCCGACATTCCACGGTTCTCTTACGAACAGGTGGCCGCTTGAGTACTCGATATCCCGGACCATCGCGCATCCACCTCTCAGCCTTCCCGCCGAAAGAACGCTGGGATGACTGGACTGAGTTGGACTCGCAAGCCTGGCCGCGGCGAAAAGAGCGGCATTATCAGCTCGTGCCGACGACTTGTTTCAATTGCGAGTCGGCGTGCGGGCTGCTCGCCTACATCGACAAAGAGACGAACCAGATTCAGAAGTTTGAAGGGAATCCGGAGAACCCGGGGAGCCGAGGGCGCAATTGTGCTAAGGGGCCGGCGACGCTCAACCAGGTTACCGACCCTGATCGGATTCTTTATCCGCTGAAGCGTGTCGGCAAACGTGGCGCAGGAGAATGGGAACGAGTTAGTTGGGATCAAGTTCTCGATGATCTCGCTTCGCGAATTCGCAAGGCAATCGTCGAAGATCGCAAGGGCGAGATCATGTATCACGTCGGCCGTCCCGGCGAGGACGGATTTACGGAACGCATTCTGGCGGCGTGGGGAGTCGATGGCCACAACTCGCACACGAACATTTGCTCGTCGGGCGCGCGCGAAGGTTATCAACTTTGGATGGGACTCGACCGGCCCAGCCCGGATCATGCGAACGCGAAAGTGATTCTGCTGATTAGCGCGCACCTCGAGTCAGGCCACTACTTCAATCCCCACGCGCAGCGCGTGATTGACGGCAAGGCGAACGGCGCGAAGTTGATCGTGATGGACACGCGTCTGTCGAATACGGCGACGCATGCTGATTACTACATCGCGCCCTACCCCGGATCGGAAGCGGCGATACTGCTGGCGGTTGCGAATTATCTGATTCAAAACGATCTCTACAATCGCGAGTTTGTGCGGAAGTGGTGGAATTGGCAGGAATTCCTGGCGCAGAGATCAGAGGTCAGAGGTCAGAGGTCAGCAACAGATTTATCGCCGCAGAGCGGCGAGATGTTTATAGAACATCCGTCATCTCCAGAAGACCTCCGCGGAAAAGGCTTGGACGAGAATGATGGTTCTATAGACATGTCGCGCCTACGGCGCGAAGATCCGTTCGCGGAATTCGAAGCGGCGCTAAAACAACTCTATTCCGAATACACGTTTGAATTCGCCGCGCAGGAATCAGGCGTTGACGCGAAGACGCTCGAAGATATTGCAAAGCTCGTCGCAACTGCCGGCACGCAGCTCAGCAGTCACAACTGGCGCAGCGTCACCTCCGGCGTAAGTCATGGTTGGTCGGTCGCGCGTTGTCTGTTCATGCTGAATTGTTTAATGGGCGCAGTCGCGACGGAAGGCGGCGTCTTTCCCAACGCCTGGAACAAGTTCGTGCCAAAGCCGATTCATACGCCACCGCATCCGAAGATGTGGGGCGAGATCAATTGGCCGCAGGAATTCCCGCTATCGATGCACGAGATGTCGTTCCTGTTACCGCATCTCTTGAAAGAAGGACGCGGCAAACTCGACACCTATTTCACGCGTGTCTACAACCCGGTGTGGACCAATCCCGATGGCTTCTCGTGGATTGAGGCGCTGACAGATGAAAACCTCATCGGGTGTCACGCGGCACTGACGCCGGTCTGGAGCGAAACGGCTTACTTCGCTGATTACGTCTTGCCCATGGGTCTCGGGCCTGAGCGTCACGACATTCATTCCTACGAAACCCACGACGCGCAGTGGGTCGGATTCCGCCAACCGGTAATGCGCGCCGCGCGGCAGCGCAATGGCGATGATATTAACGACACGCGAGAAGTGAATCCCGGCGAGGTTTGGGAAGAGAATGAATTTTGGATGGAACTGACCTGGCGCATCGATGCAGATGGATCGCTTGGCATTCGCCAGTTCGTCGAATCAAAAAAGAACCCGGGAACTCGTCTGGGCGTCGATGAATACTACGGCTGGATTTTTGAGAATTCCCTTCCCGGCTTGCCGGAGAAGGCCGCCGCTGAAAATCTGACGCCACTCGAATTCATGCGCCGCTATGCTGCTTACGAAATCAAGAAAAAGACTGGCGCGCTCTACGACGAGAATGTCCCGAGCGAAGAACTGGATGACCTGCGAGAGGATCATTTTGGTCGCGTCTTCACGCGCACGGCGAAACCGTCTTCGCCAAATGTCGTGCCGGTGCCTGGACCTGACGGTGACGCCGACGGCCGGCGGCTGGTGGGCATCAAGGTCGACGGTGAAATCAAACGCGGCTTCCCTACCCCAAGCGGCAAACTAGAATTCTTTTCCCAGACGCTGGCCGATTGGGGCTGGGATGAATACGCGATTCCAACCTACATCCGCGGGCACGTTCATCCGCAGAATCTCGAACCTGACCAGACGATTCTCATCTCGACTTTCCGCCTGCCGATTCAGATTCACACGCGCAGCTCGAACGCCAAATGGCTGAACGAGATTGCGCACACGAATCCACTCTGGCTGCACACGAGTCACGCGGCGAACCTTGGCGTGCGCACCGGCGATCTCGTGCGCGTCGAGACTGAGATTGGTTATTTCGTCGTGCGCGCGTGGGTGAGTGAAGGCATCAAACCCGGCATCGTCGCCTGCAGTCATCACATGGGCCGTTGGAAAACTCATGAAACCGGCCAGCAGATGATGATGGCCACGGTCAAACTCGATCACAACGGCGACCGTTGGGGATTGACACGCGAAGCCGGCGTCGGTCCTTACGAATCAAGCGACAAAGATACTCAGCGCATCTGGTGGAACGACGTGGGCGTCCATCAGAACCTAACGTTCCCGGTCCATCCTGATCCGATTTCCGGAATGCACTGCTGGCACCAGGCTGTGCGTGTGCGGAAGGCTGAGCAGACGGACAACTACGGCGACATCCACGTTGACACCGCAAAGTCGCACGAGGTTTACAAGAAGTGGCTGGCGCAAACCCGACCGGCGCTCAAATATTCACCAAACGGCGAACGCCGGCCGTATTGGATGCTGCGGCCTCTGAAGCCCGCGCGCGAGTTCTATCGATTGCCGAACGGGAATGGAAAGCCAAAGACCTGAAACGCCAATGCAAATTCAATCAAAGTTGATCATGGCCGCGCTGTTCGGGTTGGCATCGCTCCCTGCAGCCCTTGGGCAAAAATCCACTCCACCCCAGTTCAAAAACTATTCCGCCGATGTATATGCGGGCAAACCCGCGCCGCTGAACCTCCGCAGCCATCGTCTGGCGCGCATGTATCGCACCAGCATCCGCGAGCAGCTTCAGGAAGAGGGCATCAACTTCGCCGGCCATTACACGATTGTAGTGATGGGTTGCGGCACGGGCTGTTCGATCACGGCGATTGTCGATGCGCGGAATGGCAACGCATATTTTCCGCAGGTGTTCGAGGGCTGGACCAGCGTCATGGGCGATTATGAGTTCAAGGAGGGCGAAGACATCCGCACCTTCAAAGCGAATAGCCGCTTGATCAAGGCGATCGGCAGACCTCGACTTAGCGACAGGGAGGAATGGGGCGCCAGCGGTGTTTACTATTACGAATGGACCAACAATCAACTGCGTCAGGTCCATTTCGTGCCGGCTGGATCGTATCCAAAATCAGATCGGCCTTAGCGTCCTTCCCGGTCGCGCGCTTCACCCAGAAACACCCATTTTCAGAGTCGGCCTTCGATTGCAGAGACGCGTCAACCGCGTTGGCAACCCTGGAAGCTTTTGTGCCTAATTCCAACTCTCTGTCAGGCAACGCGGCAATCCAGTGTTCTACCTCCACATTCCGCCGTGCCAACTACGCATCCCTCTGTTCCACTCCAATATTCTTAAGTGCCAACCACGCATCCTAATGTTCTAACTCAAGAATCCGTTGTTCCAGTCCCGCGTTCGCATGTGCTAACCCCACAGCCCGGTGTGCTAACTCAAGATTCCGTTGTTCCAACTGCACATTCCCCTGCGCCAACTCCAGATTCCGTTGTTCCAGTCCCATATTCGGATTTTCAACTCCAGATTCCGTTGTTCGGAGGCCATATTTGGGTTTTTCGGTGTCATATGGACACGGCCAGTCTCAAAACCTGTTTGGGAACATTACAGCAGCCAGACATCTGACCACTTCGAGGGTTAACAGACATTTAGCCTGCGTTGCGCAAGGCTAGATACAGCCGTTACGGTGCCTTCCTGGAGCTGTGCGGCTAAACCTGTTGGGGGTCGGCGTTGAGAACCGCCCCGGTTCACTTTTTGGGTGTGTTCCTCCTGAAATCCTTGCACCTTCTGCAATGCGGTGGCATAAAGTGACGCATAGCAGACACAACACGTCGTCGTACGAAGCATAACTCTCGTCACCGCACGATCTGCCGAAAGTCTTTGAACCTCATGACGAAGAAAACCAATAGGGAGCAACACGAAGAGTCGTTAAGAGAACTGCCGCCGGGTGTGAAGCTCTTGCGCACGCTCGAAGGGCATCAGGACTCGGTTTCGAGCGTGGCGTTTGATTCGCAGGGCCGGATGTTGGCCAGCGGCAGTGCTGACAAGACGGTGAAGCTCTGGGAAGTGCAAAGCGGCAAGCTGCGCCGAACACTCGAGGGGCACGGAAGCGCGGTCGCGGATGTGGCGTTCTCTCCGCAGGACGGTATGCTGGCCAGCGGGAGTTCTGACCACACGGTGAAGCTATGGGACTCGCAAAGCGGGAAGCTGCTCCGAACACTCGGAGGGCACAAGAACATGGTCTATAGCGTTGCGTTCGCTCCGCAAGGCAGGACGCTTGTTAGTGGAAGTACTGACAACACGGTGAAGCTTTGGGACTCGCATAGCGGGAAGTTACTCCGCACGCTTGAAGGGCACACTGACGAGGTCTATCCCGTCGCATTCTCGGCGGACGGGTGTCTTCTGGCCTCAAAAAGCAAGGATCATACGATCCGTCTATGGAACTGCGAGACGTGGGAGACGGTCGCGGTCATCCCGGAGCCAACGTCGGGCAACTGGGTTGCCGCGCTCGCCTTCCATCCTACGCTGCCACTGCTGGCTGCCGCCGGCTCGAATCCAGACACTCTCGTCCTCAAACGATCCCGGCCGATCCACCTTTGGGAACTGGACTTCAACCTCTTGTTGGGCAAGCGCGCTGGACACTCGGCAGTTGCGAGTGCAGTTCATCACACGACGGGCAAGATCGTGCTGGTGGGCGATCACAGTGTAGGGAAATCGGCATTGGGTTATCGGCTGATTAACGGAAGATTCGAGAAGCAGGAGTCCACACACGGGCAGAAGTTTTGGGTGTTTCCCGAATTGGGAAAGCGACGCGCAGATGGAACGGAGTGCGAGGCGATCCTGTGGGATTTTGCCGGTCAGCCCGACTATCGGTTGGTCCACGCGCTTTTCGTGGACAATGCCGACCTGGCGCTGGTGCTTTTTGATGCCTCGGATCTCCGCGACCCGCTGCACGGGGTGGAGTTTTGGTTAAAGCAACTAAAGGTGGAGGCGCCGGGCGGTACTGCAAGGGGCTGCCCCATCATCCTCGTGGCGGCGCAGACGGATCGCGGCACCTGTTCGCTCACGCCCGAGGAGTTGAAGACGTTTTGCCAGCGGCACGGCATCGTCGGTCCCATCACCACGAGCGCCTTCACGGGGCTGGGCATCGAGGAACTCGTGGAGCGGATGAAGTCGCTGATCCCCTGGGACGACAAACCCGCGACCGTGACGACCGCGACGTTCAAGCGGATTAAGGATTATGTGCTCGGACTAAAGGAAGTCGATAAGACGGGCGGTGAATGCATCGTGACGCCCGAGGAACTGCGCAGTCGTCTAGAGGCTACGGATGCGGACTGGCAGTTTAGCGACGCCGAGATGCTGACCGCTGTGGGTCATCTGGAAAACTATGGGTATGTGAAACGTCTGCGCACTTCGAAGGGCGAGTCGCGCATTCTGCTTCAGCCCGAGCGGCTGAACAATCTCGCCTCGTCGTTCGTGCTCGAGGCGCGGCGGAATCCGAAGGGACTCGGTGCGCTGGAGGAGAAACGATTGCTGGCTGGTGGCTACGATTTTCCGGAGCTGCGAGACCTGCCCGCCGGCGAGCGTGATGTCCTCCTCGACTCGGCGGCGCTACTATTTCTGGAGCACAACGTCTGCTTCCGCGAAACGGACCCTCTGCGCGTAGAACCGTATTTGGTTTTTCCAGAGCTGATCAATCTTAAGAAGCCGTTGGAGGACGAGACTGCGACCGAGGACAGCGCGGCCTACACCGTGAGCGGGCCGACGGAGAATGTGTTTGCGTCGCTGGTGGTGTTGTTGGGCTACACGCACACCTTCACGCGCACGGCTCAATGGCAGAACAACGCCCGATACGAATCAGGCGACGGGTTGGTCTGCGGTTTCAAACAAGACGCCGAACGCGATGGCGAACTGGACCTGGTGCTTTGCTTCGCTCCCAAGGTCGGTGCGCCGGTGCGGACGTTCTTCCAGGGACTGTTCGAAAGCTTCATGGCGCGCCGCAATCTGACGATAGTGCGTTACGACCCGGTAAAGTGCAGCAAGGGACATCAGATGAATCGGTCGGTTGTTCGCGAAGCGATGCAGCACGGAGACGAAACCAGCTTCTGTTCGAAATGCGGTGAACAACTGAGATTGCCGAAGATGGCGGAACCGATCCAGTTGACCAAGGAAGCGCAGGCTGAGGTAGATGAGCAACGCCGGGCCGCCGAGCAACGGACGCGCTTCGAGCAAGCCGTCTTTCGTGTGCATGCTTACATTGCCGAGCAGAAGATCACGCCGCCCGAATGCTTTATCAGTTACGCCTGGGGAGTCCCAGAGCACGAGCGCTGGGTCGAGAAACGGCTGGCGACGGACTTGCAAAAGGCGGGGATCGCGGTATTGCTCGATCGTTGGGACAACGCGCAGATTGGCGCTAGTGTGGCGCGATTCGTGGAACGCATCGAGGAGTGCGCACGAGTCATTGTGGTTGGGACGCCTCTTTACCGGGAGAAAGCGAAGAACGTGGCCTCGGTCAAAGGCAGCGTGGTCGCCGCGGAGTGGGACCTCGCCGGAATCCGGATGCTAACAACCGAGGATCAGAAGCGGACCGTTTTGCCGGTACTTCTCGCGGGTGAGGAATCCGAGTCCTTTCCGCCTCTTATGCGCGGACGCGTTTACGGTGATTTCCGCGAAGATATAAATTACTTCCTCACCGCTTTCGATCTCATCTTGAGTCTTTACGAACTTCCACCCAACCATCCGGCCGTTGCGGATCTACGCGAGTCACTACGCGAGCCCGGGATGAGATAGAGCCTGAAATCTTCATGAAAAAACTTCTGACTGTTGCCTCGCTGATCTTAGTTGCGACTGCCTGGCTCATCTCTCAATCAGTTTCGGGACAAGAGAAACCTCCGACAAGCAATTCGATCACTGCGACCTCGGTTCAAACTGCGCCCGAACTCTGGCGCCAGGTTGAGATCATTCGCACCGCGCACGGAGTGCCACACATTCGGGCTGAGAATTTGCGCGCCGCGGGGTATGCGCTGGCGTGGTTGCAATCTGAAGACTATGGCGCGCGGACGGCGCTGAATGTCATGGAGGCGCGCGGGCAGTTAGCTTTTCTAAACGGCAGCCGCGACAATATTGATTCGGATTTTCTAAACCAGCCGGGTTTGAAGCGCGCCATTGAAACTTACCAATATCTCGATCAGGAAACGCGCGATGTCTATGACGGGTTTGCGGCCGGATTGAATCGTTATATCCAACTGCACCCTGAAGATTTTCCGACGCACATGCCGGCTGATTTCAGCGGGTACGATGTCGCGGCGATAGATACCGGCGGGCCGTCGTATGGAAAGGCGCGAGCGTTTCTCGCAAAAATTAATCCATCGCCCACACCAACACCCACGCCTTCAGTACGACCAGCCAACGACGAAGGAGTAGCGCAAATTGTTAATTTGCGTCCGACCCAAACGA
>JBIOZK010000225.1:0-38027 GCA_044870975.1 Pyrinomonadaceae bacterium | reverse complement strand
ACCGTTAGGGAGGGCAACTCTGAGTACTATGATCCCGGGAAAAAGCGATTTTGGTAGCTTGCCTTCCCTTACGGTCGGGCTTCTGACACATTACGAAGCGCGGATGATAACAGATTGAGGTGTGATGGAGATACGGTGCTTTCGTGGGACAAAAAGAAAAACGTAGCCGGGGCCCGTTTCACGAACAAGTTCGGCCCCGACAACCAAACTCACCCGCTACGCGAGCCCCTGAGACTACGCTTTGATGATTGCCGGTCCGAAGACCGCAATCAATCTGTGGCGCAAGCACGGGCTTGCGTCGCCAGATCCTCTGGGAACTACGCACGACGGCCAATATGCAACGCTGCAACGCCGCCGCTCAAATTTTCAAAACGAACATCTGTGAAACCAGCCGCTTGCATCATCGATGCCAGCTTTTCCTGATTCGGAAACTTCGAAATCGAATCAGGCAAATATTCGTAAGCACCTCGCGAGCCACTCACTGCTCCACCAATCCAGGGCAGTAAACGCCAGTTATAAAACCTAACGAACGACGCGAATGCTGGATTAACTGGATGCGAAAACTCCAGTATTGCTACATGGCCGTCCGGTTTCAGAACTCTGAGCAGTTCGCGTAAGCCCCGATCGACATCTGCGAGGTTCCTCAGAGCGAAACCAATCGTCAGACCGTCGAACGAGGCTTCCGCGAAAGGCAATCTCAAAGCGTCGCCTTCGATGAACTGAAGCTGCGGAGCTTTTCTCTTCGCCAGCTTGAGCATCGGCCCGCAAAAATCAATGCCCGTGACTTGCGCCGTCGTGCTTTCAAATATCTCAATGCTCAGATCACCGGTGCCGCAACCCACATCGAGCACCTGCGCATCTTCCGGCAGCAGCCGCGCTAGTTGCTTAACAACCCGCCGCCGCCAACGCTTATCAATGTTCGCGGACAGAACGTGATTCAGCAGATCGTATCGCGGAGCTATATTCGCGAACATTTCGCGAACCCGCCGAGCGTGATCTTCAGTCTTTTTCTGTCCGGGATCAGTTAAGCCCATGCGGCCTTTGGAATGGTTGCAAGCCTCTTGCGAAAGCTTTGTGAATCAAGGCTTCTTCGGGGTCGGAGTTGAAGTGGGCGCGGGTTTCGTCTCGGAAACGCTTGAGCGCAACTCAACTTTGTAACCCAACTGAGTTTGGAGTTCGGCGGCGTTTCCGGTCACTACGATTGCGAGTGGCACAGAGTTTTCAAACAGCCTGCCGGCCACCCGTCTGATGTCGTCGGGACGAGGTTGGGTGGCGCTGCCGGAAGAGCTTGATGGCACTTTGTAGGTTTCAGAGTTGAGCCAGGCAGAAGCTATTTCGGCTGGCGTGCCCTTAAACATTTGAATGCTGCTTCCCATTTCGGATTCGCTCGGCGCTGAGGCCGCAAGTTCCTTCATGACATTCTTCGCGGCAGCGAGAGCTTTGGCTGCGGACGCCGGCGGCACCGTCGCCGAAAAAGTGAACATCCCGGACAAAGCGTGCGCCTCGTGCGACACGTTCGACGTGGACAACTCCGGCACTGCGGCTCGCCAGCGTTGACCGGCAATGAAAGACAGAATGTTTGCCGCGGTCAGATCTCGATCAGATTGAGACAAGCCACGAACTGCGAGTCGTATCTGGACGGTAGTTGCTTCTGGTTGATCAATCAATAGCACTCGATCATCTACTGAGCCAGGTTGACGGAAAGTTGCGGGCACGATGCGATCACTCTTCTGCCATGGCCCCAGAAGCTGACGCACCGCTCGCATCACCCGCGCTTTTTCAACTCCGCCGATTACCGCCAGCGTCGCGTTATCGGCATGTAGGAATCTTTCGCGTGCCAGCATGAGGTCTGCTCGATCAATCCTGGCCAGACTCTCCACCGTACCCGCCGCCGCACTGCCATAGGGATAGGTGCCAAACAAGCGCGCGGCGACTGCCCGATCCGCTATGGCGGCAGCTGTTGCCTGCTTTCCAGAGATTTCCTTCAGCCGTGCTTCCCTCAGGGTCGCCACATTCTCAGCTGAGAGATTCACGTTAATCACTGCGTTTCGCAGCAACTCAATAATCCGCTCCAATTCGCTCGATTTGCCTGAGATGGTCACATCGATTGAATCGTACGAGGTTGAGACATCCAGCTGCCCACCTAGCTGCTCGGCGACGTACTCGCGAATCGTGCTTTCGGGAAACATGGCGTCGGCCAACAATGACATCGTGCCGGCCTTGCCTGTCAGGTCAAAGGCGGCGCCGCTCTTAATCCGAAGCTTGAGCAAAACATCGGGGTCACCGGGCCGGTTGCTGTAAAGAATTGTTAAGCCGTTCAGCAACTGGTCGCGTTCCGGCGCCGGGATTGTTTGTGCTGGAACTGCAAGCACGCAGACAGCAAGCAAGACGCCGGCTGCCGCGACAACTGCGATTTTGTTAAGGATTTGAGCCATTCTGAGAAATCCTGAAGCCTTCAACTCAGCTAGACTGAGTAACTAACTGATGGCTTGGGATGTCGGAAAAAAGAGTTTAGATGCCGCCCCTAAACCCGTCAACCTGAAGCCACTTGGCGGCATCAAAGCCGTCAGCCCAATAGGATCGCCGTCAATTTGAACTGTGGGCGCGTTATAATTGGCCGAGAAATTTCCGCCCCCGACAAATATTTTCCGTAACTTCACGGGCTTTAGTAGTAATACAACAGTAGGAAGGTTTCCTACAGGATCGAGCGCTTTGATTGGAACACCAGGAGACAGACGAGCGGCTGCTTGACGAGGCAGCGAAAGGCGAGACGAAAGCGTTCCAGGTCTTGTACGAGCGTTATCGTGACCCGATTTTTCGATTCGCCTATCGAATGTTGGGTTCGGCCGAAGCGGCTGAAGACGTCACGCACGATTGCTTCCTCTCTTTGATAAAGGACCCGAGCCGGTTTGATGAGCACAAGGCTTCGTTGCGCACGTACTTGTTCGCGGCAGCGCGAAACCAGTCGGCCAAGCGTTATTTGAATTTCAATCGTGAAGCACCGCTCGATGATTATTCCGAGACCTTTTCGTCGCCTGATAATCATCAACCTTCGAAGCAGGTTCTCGATGATGAATTGGCTTCAGAGGTGCGACGGGCGATAGCGAGTTTGCCCCCGCTACAACGCGAGGCATTGGTTCTTTTTGAGTATGAAGATCTTTCGCTGGCCGAGATTGGCGACATCGTTGGGGCTGACTCGAACACAGTGAAAGCGCGGCTGTTCCGGGCGCGCGATAAGCTGCGCGCGAGCCTGGGACGATACTTCCGAATTGGCCGCGAAACTGCTACAGTGAGGCGGGCGTAAACGCAGTTATCGTCCGCGCAAAAGGTTTGGAGAAATGAGTAATTCCGATTCCAGATTCATGCGGGACGAGGAGCTGCGTGTTTTGCTTAATAAGTGGGACGCGCCGTCAGCTCCTGGGTCTTTGGATTCGCGCATCGCCGCTTCATATCGTCAATCGATGAGTTCACTTGATCCCCAGCGGGACAGCGAGGTAGTTAAGATGAAATTTTGTAGTACTTGCCAGGAGCAATTCGCTGATCGATTCAGTTTCTGCCCGGTAGATGGAACCCCTCTCAGCGCGGTTGCGGCCGCGCCGGTTGCGCCGCCGAAAGCGAGCGCGCCCGTCGACGTCGAGTCGTCGTACCCAATGTCTGAGACCGTCACCCCGGTCGCGCCCCCAGCGGTGACCCCTCCAGCACCGGTCGTTCCACCGACACCAGTCATACCGCCAGCGCCCGCCGTGCCCTCGGCGCCAATTCAATCAGCAGCAGTTGAACCGGAAAAGATCTCGGAACCGGTGGGGACGCCGAAGGTCGAAGACGCAGAACCCGCGATTTGGCCGCCCCACGTCGTGCCGAAAATCACCGTTCCGATTCGACCTCGTGCGACCGGCGCGGTGCATCACGACATGATTGGTGACTACCACCTCACAATGTTGGAAGACAAAGGGTTGCTGCCGAGGCTCGGTGATGAATTGTCAGTCGTCGCGCATAACTATCAGTTGACCTGGCCCGAATTCAAACGCGATCCGTTTGGTTTCACCAAGCGTTCGATTCAGGGCTACGGCAAGATGGTCGGAGGCTTTCTCGGAACGCGGAATACCGCTTTAGCTTTGCTCATTGCTTTCGTTGCCATTGGAGCAATTGTCGGGTTGCTCTTCGTGATTGATAAGACGCAATCAGGATTTACATCTCGCATCAGCCTCGGCCTCGTGGGCGCAGGAGCTTTTGTGGCTCTAATTGCGCTGTTTGCGACCTGGCTTGGTCGGGACAGTGGTGCGGCCGTGATGGGCGCAAAACCTGCCGACTCTACGAACGTGGTATCCGGAATCGCCGTGGCTTTCGTCCTGGTCACGACCGTAGTCGGTGGCCTGGTATTTTGGTCGCTGATGCATTCGCGCGCGCTCGCGAAAGCTCAGGCTGAAGAAGAACAGCTCGAGCTGACGCAGATGATTTCCGATATTCCGGAGAATCAGCCGACGCCTGATGAAGGCACCGCGGGCATGGCCAAGGGCAACGGTGGCGGCAGCAAGCCTAAACAGGAAAAAGCCGGTGGCGGTGGCGGCGGCGGTCGGGAAGAATCTGAGCCCGCTTCATTCGGAAAGCTGCCGCAGGCTGATTTGAGAATTCCGCAGGTGGTCGCTCCGGATCCGCATCCGCCGGTAATTAAGAATCCAGCCCTGCCGATGCCGGCGACGCTCGACGCAGATCCGGTCCTGTTCCCGCCGGACACTCGCCAGTTGAACTACGGCGACCCGAAATCGAAATCGATGACGCCTTCGTCAGGTTCCGGTACCGGCAATGGTATTGGTAACGGCGTCGGCGGCGGCGTGGGCCCGGGCACTGGCGGCGGCTATGGCCCTGGCAACGGCGGCAATACCGGCGGCGGCAATCGCAATGAAGGCGGCGGCGGTCCCGGTGGCGGCGGTGGCGGCGGCCCGGACTACAGCAAGATTTTCAGCGGCAAGGAAGTGACGTCGAAGGCCCGGGTGCTCGAAAAGCCAGAGCCGACCTACACCGAATCTGCTCGTAAGAACCAGATTACCGGTACGGTCGTGCTGCGCGCAGTTTTCTCTTCGAGCGGTCAGGTGACGAACATCCACGCGGTTTCAGGACTGCCGGATGGACTGACAGAACGCGCGATCGCTGCGGCGAAGAACATTCGCTTCGTTCCGGCGACCAAGGACGGTCACCCCGTTTCAATGTGGATGGAGTTGCAATACAACTTCAATCTGTATTAACGAACGGTCACCTCGCGACAACGAGAGAGGCGGGCAATAGCCCGCCTCTTTTTTATGGAGTGCGGCGGCTTGACGCCGCATTTTTGTGCCAGACAGCCGATCCGATAGTGTTTGCCTCAAACAAAAAATCAGCGATCCAAAGCGCCGTCAAGCCGGCGCACTCCAAATTAGGCGCTACATCGTTCGGCCACTCTCTTGATTCTTTTAACCCCTTCGTGCAAACGATCCAGCGACGTCGCATATGAAATCCGAATAAATCCGTCCGCGCCAAATCCGGCGCCGTCCGTTACCACCGTCTGTTCCTGATCGAGAAGTTCCTGCGCGAACTGTGCCGATGTCTTTACGCTTCCTTTTAAACAGCCGCGCACATCCGGAAACGCATAGAACGCACCTTCTGGTTGCGCGCACTTGAACCCAGGTATCTCGTTCAAAGCCTTGAGTAGCCATTCACGCCGGCGCGCATACTCGGCCAACATGTTGGCCACAGAGTCCTGCGGCCCATTCATTGCTTCGACTGCCGCCGCTTGAGATATAGAGGTCGCGTTGCTGGTCGAATGGCCCTGCACTTTCAGCATTGCTTTCGTCCAATCGGC
Organism: Pyrinomonadaceae bacterium; assembly: GCA_044870975.1. Taxonomy (GTDB): domain Bacteria; phylum Acidobacteriota; class Blastocatellia; order Pyrinomonadales; family Pyrinomonadaceae; genus UBA11740. The sequence continues at coordinate 32,191 of JBIOZK010000225.1, read as the reverse complement.
ATTGGCCAACGCGTAACCGATGCGCCAGCCGGTCATCGCGTAAGTCTTCGAGAACGATCCGGCGATGCACAAACGCTGGCGCAGTTCTGGTGGCAAGGATGCAGCACTGAAGACCGTTGCGGGTGGATAGACGAATCGCAAATAGCATTCATCTGAAACCGCATAAATGCTTTTCTCCGTCAGCACCTCCATGATTTCTTTGAATTCAGACGGCGGAATCACGCGGCCGGACGGATTGCTCGGTGAATTGAGAATGATCAGCCTGGTCTTTGGCGTAATCGCCCGCCGTACGTGGTCTGCAGTGAGCACGAATCCATTTTCCTCAGTCTCAATGAAAATGGATCGACCACGGGCAAACGCGACCATTTCCGGGAACGACACCCAGTAAGGTTTGGGAATCAAGACCTCGTCACCCGGATTGATGAGGGAGACCACCGCATTAAAGATTGCCTGCTTGCCGCCCGAAGTGGCCATGACTTCATTGCGCTCGTAACTCGCGCCGAAGTCACGCTGATACATTTCAATGATCGCCTTGTTTAGATCGCGTGTGCCCGCCGTGGGCGTGTACTTGGTCTGGCCCGCCTGCATGGCGGCAATCGCCGCGTCTTTGATGTTCTGCGGCGTATCAAAGTCAGGTTCACCCGCGCCGAGATCGACCACATCAACGCCCGCAGCGCGCATGGCCTCAGCGGCCTGCATGGCCGCCAGCGTGGACGATACCTTCATCGCGGCAACATTTTCAGATACTTGAAACATGGACGAAAATTTGGTGGCGGACATAGCTAGGAAGTGTGACCTTTGGATGTAGGTTCTTTGGTTTCTTTCCGGCGCATGCGATCCTCGACCAGCGGTGGCACCAGACCTTCAATTTCCGCTCCCAGGTGAAACACCTCTTTCACCAGACGTGAACTGACGTACGAGTAGGCCTCTGCCGGCATCATGAATACGGTTTCCAGGCTTGGTTCAAGCCGGCGATTCATCAAAGCCATCTGCAATTCGTATTCATAGTCCGAGATGGCGCGAATGCCGCGCACAATCGCATGGGCTTCCTGGTCCGCTGCGTATTGCACCAGCAAACCCTCGAAGCTGTCGACCCGGACCTCGCAGCCGCTGCGTTCAATGTCTTTGAGAACATCTGCCAGGATTTCCTTGCGCTCGGCCACGGTGAAGAACGGCGTCTTGTCCGGATTTACCAGGATCGCCACGATGATCTCATCAAAAAGCTTGCAGCCTCTTTGAATAATGTCGAGGTGACCGTTGGTGACTGGATCGAAAGACCCGGGATAGATGGCGCGGCGCATGGGCGATGATGGTAAATGGTAAATCGTAAATGGTAAATAGAAAAGGACAGGCCGGCAGCGGTGCCGTTGGCCGAAGATTGCAGAAGCACGCACGCAGTAGGTGCACATGTCGCCCTTAGTTCCGTGCGGGCTTCCGCATCATAACTTCAAACTGCACCACTACCGGACAGGCCTGACCTGTTCGCGCGTTGACAGCCTGCGCGGGCAATGTTTCAATAACCATTGAAACCGTGGTGAGTTAAGGCGACTTGCGGCCACGAAAAATAATCGGCTAAACAGCTCGGTGAGTTTTTCAAACCGTTGTTATCAAGTTTGATGAAAGCCCCGCGTTGTTCGCCAGCGCGGGGCTTTTGCTTCGGAAGCCCGACCGTCAGGGGGGGCCGCGCTCGCCAGCTTAAGCTCCAATTGGTAGAGTTGCCCTCCCTTACGGTCGGGCTTCTGACACATTCGCTATGGCCAGTTTTCTCGACACTCTTAAAGAACGCATCGTCGTCTTTGACGGCGCGATGGGCACCAATCTGCAGGTCCAGAACCTGACATTGGATGACTTTGGCGGCCTCCGCTTTGAAGGCTGTAACGAAAATCTCCTGGTTACCCGGCCGGACGCTGTCGAGAAAGTTCACGCGGCTTTTCTCGAGGTGGGCTGCGACGTAGTTGAAACCAACTCGTTCAATGGCACCCCCGTCGATTTTGAGGAATACGGGATCGGCGATAAGGCCTATGAGATGAACGTACTGGCCGCCCGTTTGGCGAAGCGGGTGGCGGCGGATTATTCAACTGCCGAAAAACCTCGATGGGTTGCGGGTTCGATGGGACCCGGCCGAAAACTTCCCACCCTGGGCCACATCAGCTTTCTGGACTTACGCGACGCGTACGCAGAGCAAGTGCGCGGCTTGCTCGATGGCGGTGTCGATCTGTTGATTGTCGAGACCTGTCAGGATCTTTTGCAGACCAAAGCCGCATTGGCCGCGATCTTTGCTCATTTCGAAAAGCACAAAGTGCGTGTCCCGGTGATTGCCCAGGTCACCATCGAAGTCTTTGGGACGATGCTGAACGGCACTGAGATCGGCGCGGCCCTGACGGCGTTGGCGCCGTTCCCGATCGATGTGATCGGCATGAACTGCGGCACCGGCCCGCGCAACATGACTGAGAACATTCGCTATCTGTGCGAGAACGCTCCCATACCGGTTTCAGTTCTGCCCAACGCGGGTTTGCCTTCGGTGGTCGACGGCAAGATGCACTATGACGAAACTCCTGAGAGTTTCAGCGCTCAAGTCCTTCATTTCGTAAAAGACTTTGGGGCCAATGTCGTGGGCGGTTGCTGCGGTACGACGCCGGCGCACTTGAAGCTGGTCGTCGAGGCCATGAAGAGCATCACTCCCAAGACACGCGACGCCAGGCTGATACCCGCGGCATCTTCGATCTACTTTCAACAGCCCTACCGGCAGGACACTTCGTTTCTGATCGTGGGTGAGCGCGTCAACGCCAGCGGGTCGAAGAAAATGCGCGATTTGCTCAACGCGGAAGACTGGGATGGCCTGGTGCTGTTAGCGAAAGAGCAGGAACGCGAGGGCGCGCACGTGCTCGACGTCAACGTCGATTTCGTCGGCCGCGACGGCGAGAAGGACATGCACGAGCTGGCTTCGCGTTTGGTTACGAACGTCAAGATTCCTTTGATGTTCGACTCGACTGAATGGCAGAAGATGGAAGCCGGCCTGCAACATGCCGGCGGCAAGAGCATTCTGAATTCGACCAACTATGAAGACGGCGAGCCGCGATTTGCCAAAGTCATCGGCCTGGCCAAGCAGTACGGCGCCAGTGTGGTCATCGGCACGATTGACGAAGAGGGAATGGCGCGCACGGCGGAAGGCAAGTTCAATATCGCGAAGCGCGCCTACGAACAGGCAACGAAGGAACTCGGCATTCCCGCCGACGATATTTTCTTTGACGCGCTGGCCCTGCCGATCTCGACCGGCATTGAAGAGGATCGCCGCAACGCGGTCGAAACTATTGAAGCCATTCGCCGGATCAAGACCGAGCTGCCGGGCGCGTTTACCATTCTGGGCGTCTCGAACGTCTCGTTCGGCCTCAATCCGGCTTCGCGCATCGTGCTCAACTCAGTCTTTCTGCACGAGGCGGTGGCGGCCGGACTCGATTCCGCGATCGTCAATGCCAGCAAGATCGAACCGCTGAATCGCATCGAAGAGAAACAACTGAAAGTCGCGCTTGACTTGATTTATGACCGGCGCGAATTCAGCGGCGATGTCTGCACCTACGATCCTCTCGGCGAATTCACCACGCTGTTTGAAGGGGTCACCACCAAGAGTAAGAAGAAAGAAGCGCGCGGCGAGACGATTGAAGAGAAGCTGAAGTTTCACATCATCGACGGTGAGAAGATTGGGCTCGAAGATCATCTGAAGCTGGCGCTGGAAAGCTACTCGGCGCTGGAAATCATCAACAACATCCTGCTCGAAGGCATGAAGGTAGTCGGCGATCTTTTTGGCAGCGGTCAGATGCAGCTTCCCTTCGTGTTGCAATCGGCCGAAGCGATGAAGGCCGCGGTGCGTTTCCTCGAACCGTTCATGGAAAAGAAAGGCGGCGCGACGGCGAAAGGCACGATGGTGCTGGCTACGGTCAAGGGCGACGTCCACGACATCGGCAAAAACCTGGTCGACATCATCCTGACGAACAACGGCTACAAGGTCATCAATCTCGGGATCAAACAAACCATCGATACGATTCTGAATTCGTATGAAGAACATCAAGCCGACGCCATCGGCATGAGCGGACTGCTGGTTAAATCAACGCTCATCATGAAAGAGAACCTGGAAGTGATGAACGAGCGCGAGATCAAGGTCCCGGTCGTGCTGGGCGGCGCGGCCCTGACCAGGCGTTACGTAGAAGATGATCTCAAGTCGATTTACAAAGGTTCGCTCTACTACGCGCGCGATGCGTTCGCGGGTTTGCACACGATGGACAAGGTGATGTCCAACGGGGTGTCACAGACTTCAGTCTGTGACAGTGACGGCGACCACAGACTGATGTCTGTGCCACTTTCCGAGTCGTCGGACGCAGAAGATCTCGTCGGCGAGGATGCCAAGCTTGGATTGAGCAAACCTGCGACACCTCGCGGCGCAACGAAGATCGCCGGTGATACGACGCACACTAATCGCTCAGCTGTCAGCGCCGGCGTGCCCATTCCGCGGCCGCCGTTTCTCGGCTCACGTGTGGTCCGCGATATCCCCCTGGGCGATGTCTTTGCGTATGTCAACGAGACAGCGCTCTTCAAAGGCCAATGGCAGTTCAAGCAGGGAAGGAAGCCGGCCGAGGAATATCAAGCCTTCGTTGCGGAACATGTGCGCCCGGTGCTTGAAGAGTTGGAGGCCCGCAGTGAACGTGAAAGCCTGCTGACACCGCGCGCGGTGTATGGTTACTTTCACTGTCAATCGTTGGGCAACGACTTAATCATCTACGAGGGTGCGACGAAAAACGAGTTGACGCGATTCACTTTTCCGCGCCAGCCGTCAGGCAAACACCTGTGTCTCGCCGATTACTTTGCTTCAGTCGAGTCGGGGCAGATGGATGTCGTCGCCTTTCATCTGGTCACCATGGGCCGCCGCGCCAGCGAATATTCGCAGCAGCTATTCAAGAGCGACAATTACTCAGACTACTTGTACTTTCATGGATTGAGCGTCGAGAGTGCTGAAGCGTTGGCGGAGCTTTGGCACAAGCGAATTCGCGAAGAACTCGGCATCGCCGGCAACGATGCGAAGAAGCTGAACGAGCTGTTTCGGCAAGGCTACCAGGGTTCGCGTTTCAGCTTCGGTTACCCGGCGTGTCCCAGTCTCGAAGACCAGGTGAAGCTGTTTGAATTGCTCGATCCTTCGCGCATCGACGTTGAACTGACGGAGGAGTTTCAGCTCGACCCTGAGCAATCGACTTCTGCTATCATCATCCATCATCCCGAAGCGCGGTACTTTTCCATTGAATGATGATTCGAATAAGTCGGAGGGTTTCGATCTTGCCTCTGAGAGTTTGCCGGACGAGACTATCAGGCGTATGCGCGGGTTTCCCGAACGCGCAGCTCAAATCAGGAAGAAGGTTCACATCTTGCGCGAATCGTCCGAACCGACTCCCGAAGAATTCGCTGTACTTTCTTCTTTCGAGCGCTTCGCTTTCCGTTTCACTCATCGCATGAATCTCGGCCGCTGGAAGCGCTTTTGGACGTGGTGCCAGAGCGTCTTCGGCGCCGGCTGGATCCAAATTTCAACCTACAATCTGATGCGCGTGTACGGATTGGAACACGTCGCGGCACTTGATCATTCAAAACCCATTCTGCTGGTCGCGAATCATCGTTCGTTCTTTGACATGTATGTCGTCTCGACGACCTTGTTCAAGAAAACGAAATGGCGCAAACAACTTTTCTTTCCGGTACGCGGCCGGTTTTATTATCAGAGTCTGGCCGGCATGTTCGTCAATTTGATCATGGGATGGTGGTCGATGTACCCGCCTTTCTTCGTTACCGGCAAAAACCCGGTGCCGGAAAAACGCCCCTTCGACAAGTATTCACTGCGTCGACTCGTGCAGCTCTGCACGGAAGGCGCCGGGAATGTGATTGGCTTTCACCCCGAAGGCACGCGCAACAAAAATAACGATCCATATTCGTATCTGCGTCCACAGCCCGGCGTCGGCAGGTTGATTAAGGAAGCGAATCCGCAGGTGCTGCCGGTCTTCATCGCCGGTCTGGGAAACGATTTGCCGAAGCAGGTTCTGGGAAACTGGTTCGGCGGCGATAAGATTCGGATTCATTTTGGACAGCAGCTCGACCTGTCGGAATTCATCGCGAAGAAAGATCACCTGCGCACCTACAAGGAGATTGGTGAGTTCGTGATGAGCAAAATTGCCGACCTCGGTGAGCAGGACCGTCAACTGATGAGTCATGAGTGATGCGTTATGAGTGAACTGCGGTAAACTGGCACGTCACTCATGACCCATCACTCATCGCTTCCCCTGGTCATCGTAAATCCGGCTTCCGCCGACGGCGCGACGCGCGAGAACTGGCCGAAGATCGCCAGCGATTTGCGCACACATTTTGGCGCCTTTTCCCTCCAGTTCACTGAGGCGCGCGGGCATGCGCGTGACCTGGCTGCCGGGGCTGCCGAGCGCGGGATAAATCTCATAATTGCCTGTGGCGGCGACGGCACAATTTCAGAAGTCGCTAACGGCATCATCGAGTCAAAGCAGGAATGCGAGTTGGCGATTCTCCCCGGTGGTACGGGCAGCGACTTTCGGCGCACACTGGGCTTGCCGACGAACATTGCCGCCGCGGCGCGCGCGCTACGCGACGGACGCACCCGCAAGATTGATGCGGGCCGGGTGACGTTCGTAAATGATCGCGGCGAGCGCGAGACGCGCTTCTTCATCAACGTGGCGAGCTTTGGAATGAGTACCAGCGTGCTTGATCGCACCTCAACCGGTGAAGCAAGAAAATGGATTCCGGCATTCACCCCGCGCAAGTTGACCAGCAAACTTTCGTACGCCGCGGCGACGGTGCAGACGACACTCGCGGCCACGCCGACAGAGGTAAAGGTGGAGCTTGACGATCAACCCGAACGGCGCCTGCGCATCGCTGAGTTCTGCGTCGCGAACGCGCGCTATTACGGCGGCGGAATGAAGATCGCGCCTGACGCAAAGTTCGACGATGGCCTGTTTGACATCATCACGATTGGCGATGCGAGTGCTTTCCGCATACTTGCAAATGCGCCGCGTCTTTACCTCGGCGCCCACCTGCGGATGAACGAAGTCTCTCACTCGCTCGCCAGGCTGGTGGCGACGCGCCCGGCCAAAAAGGATGAAGAGATTCGGGTCGAACTGGATGGCGAGGTCGTCGGACGATTGCCGGCTACCTTTGAAATCCTGCCGCGGGCCCTGCGCGTGCGGTTTCCTTAAGGCGCGGGAGAGCTTCCCAATCGAGAGTCAGGTCATTTGAACCGAAAGTTAGAACCATTCGGATCAAGAGTTAGTTCATCTGAATCGAGATTTGGGTCATCCGGATCCAGATTCAGGTCAATTGGATCTGGATTTTGGTCAATTGGATCTGGATTTTGGTCATCTGGATCTGGATTTTGGTCATCTGGATCTGGATTTTGGTCATCTGGATCTGGATTTTGGTCATTTGGATCTGGATTTTGGTCATCTGGATCTGGATTTTGGTCATCTGGATCTGGATTTTGGTCATCTGGATCTAGAGTCAGGTCATCTGGATCTAGAGTCAGGTCATCTGGATCGAGAGTCAGGTCATCTGGATCGAGAGTCAGGTCATCCGGATCTAGAGTCGGGTCATCTGGATCGAGAGTCAGGTCATCCGGATCGAGAGTCAGGTCATCTGGATCGAGAGTCAGGTCATCTGGATCGAGAGTCAGATTATCCGGATCGAGGGTAGGGCTGAGTTGATGTCCGACAAACCTTAGCTGGTTGAATTCGTTACATGCCAAAGAAAAAATCGAAATCGGCGCGCCGCGGTTGGTGGAATTATGAAAGCAGGGCCGACGAGCTGGCTCCCAGGGCGGTTTATCTACAGCGCTTGCTCGGTTCGCTCGCGATTGCGTTGGGCGTCATCCTGGTGGCGCTGGCGGTCGGCATCGTGGGTTACCGCTACATCGCCGGGCTCAATTGGATCGATTCACTGCTCGAGGCTTCAATGATTCTTGGCGGCATGGGTCCGGTGAATCAGTTAACCAATGATACCGCCAAGGTCTTCGCTTCGATTTATGCTCTGTTCAGCGGCCTGGTCGTACTCGCGTTAATGGGCATAATGTTGTCGCCAGTCGTGCATCGAGTCATGCACAAGTTTCATGTCGATGAGAAAGATGTTGAGTAGCGCAAGTTCGTGTCAGAAGCCCGACCGTTAGGGAGGGCAGCGTGATTACCTAAGCCTGTGGTGTCATGCCTTGCCCTCCCTGACGGTCGGGCTTCTGACACCATTTCTAATACGGAGGTTCCTCATGTCAGAACAAAACACATTGGAAACAAATAAGGCAGTGATGCGCCGCTGGTTTGAAGAAGTTTGGAACCAGGGCCGGCCGGAAGCAATCCACGAAATGATGTCAGAGGATTGTGTCAATCACGGCTTGTCCGGCGATCCCGTGCAGCCTCTACGCGGAGCCAGCGGCTTCGTGCCATTTCACACTCAGTTTCGCGAAGCCTTTCCCAACATCGAAGTCGTCGTCGAAGACGTCATCGCTGAAGGCGACAAAGTCGTCGCGCGCTGTTCCGTGCGTGGCAAGCACGAAGGTGACAGCCTGGGAATCGAGGCTAAGGGCGCGATGGTAGATTTCGAGGGCATCGGCATCGCGCGCGTGAAGGACGGCATGTTTGTCGAATCGTGGAACAGCTTTGACTTCGCGCGAATGTATAAGCAGTTGGGCGTTAGCTGAACGCTATTTCCCGCCCAGGAAATTCTCTCGTACATACTGAACAGTATCATTCAGCGTGTCGCCGGGATCGCGGGGCGCGAATCCCAGTTCGCGCTTGGCTTTGATGGAATGGAAGTACCAGAAGTATTCGGCCATCTCGACTTCATCGGCCTGGACGGGTGAGGTGAAATTCCATTGGCGGAAAAGCGAGTCAATGACGTGCGCACCGGCGACTGCGAATTTGGAAGGGAAGGCGAGACGAGGTGATGCGACTTTGGTCAAGCGCTCAAGTCGATCGAAGAACTTCACGAACGTCCAATTGACGGCGCCGAGTAAGTAGCGTTCGCCATGACGTCCTTTCTGCATCGCCGCGCGAAAAGCTTCCGCCGTGTCGCGCACATCGACGAAATTCAGTCCGCCGTTCGGGACTGCACCGATCTTCCGCGCCATGAAATCCAGCACCACTTTGGTGGAACTGAGACGATCGTCTCCCGGCCCGAGCAGCAGACTCGGATTCATAATGACCAGCCGCAGACCTTTGCCGCTGAATCGTTCCAGCGCGGCCATCTCCTGATAGGCCTTGCTCGCGTAATAGGGCCAGCGCGAAATGATATCGAGCGGCGCCGAGTAAGTTTCGTCAGCAATTTCGTCCTTGTCTTCGCTGACGGCGATGGTGCCGCTGCTCGAAGCCAGCACGATTGTCTGCACGCCCGCTGTCTTTGCGGCGTCGCAAAGCAGACGCGTGCCGTCCACATGTAGCTTGTACATCTCGCGCGAGTCATCCTTGTCACGCGAAACTTTTCCGGCCAGATGATAAATCTCAGTCACCCCGTCGAGCGCGCGCGCCACGTCATCTTCGTTTGTTACTGAGCCTTCAAAAGTGTCGACGCCCAGGTCCGCCAGCCACTCGGGAATCGAAGTCGCCATCACCCGAATGTCTTTCGCGCCTGAATCGACCAGTTGGCGCACCAAATGTGAACCGAGAAAGCCCGTCCCGCCGGTAATCAGAGTCGTCGGCGTGACTTTCTTGACGACGGCAGCATGACGCTTCGTGCTCTTCTTCGGCACGATGGCGGCAGTTCGTTTCTTTGGAGTTTTGGTTGCCATCAGGAAATTAACCACAGAGGACACGGAGGAAAGCAAAGAGCAAAGGGCAAGGGGCTAAGAGCAAAGGGCTAAGAGCCAAGGGCCAAGACCTTAGTCCTACCTTGTCTGAGAGAACAATTCATATCGACAGCCCTTTGCCTTTTAGCTCTTAGCCTTAGCCCTTAGCCCTTAGCCCTTTGCTCTTAGCCCTTTGCTCTTAGCTGTTTGCGTCCCTCTGTGGTTCAAATCACTCCCGCGGTCGCAAACTCTTCATCACTCGCATCGATCCGCAGCTTGCCGGCGCGACGTTCGGCTTGCCACTGTTCATGAATCTCAGATGGATCAAACTTAACGTTCGTGCGATCGCGCAGATTGACCACGTCATGACGGACGCGCGCCGCGATCAGGCGATAAGCTTCGGCGCGCGGCAAACCTTTCGTCATCGATTCCAGTTCGTCAATATCGATGAAGCGTCCGATGCGGGCGCTCACATCGCGGCTCTTCAAAAGTGTCGAGCCCTTGGGAAATGCGTCGTAAGTTCCCTGCAGATAGATCGGCAGGATGCCCACCCGCGCCGCCAGCGCCAGATAACCTATCACCGGTTTGAAATCGGCCATGACGCCGCTCATCGAACGGGTGCCTTCCGGAAAGATCAGCGCGTTGTAGCCGCGATCGAGATAGTTCCGCGCGTGCCGCAATGACTGGCGCAAGCTGCCACTGCGCTCCATCGGCACAAGGTTCGTGAAGTTCTCCATGTAAGCGCGCTTGTATTTTGTATCGAAGAAATAGTCCGCGGCGGCGAGCGCGACCAACTCTTCGCCCGCATCATCGAGCGCCATCTTCACCAAACCCATATCAAGGTGCGACGCGTGGTTGGCCGCGACGATGAAGTTGGTGTGATAAGGAATATTAGAGCGGCCTTCGTATTTGGTTCGCAGCAGCCGTTCGTAGAGGGCGCGCTGGGCGAGGGTCACGGTCCGGCTGCCGATCGATTTCAGAATCTCCGGAATGTGAATCTCGTCGTCCTTTTCGGTTTCCAGCCGCAGGCGCGAGCTTTCGCGTCGTCCCGCTTGCGGCGCTTGACGCGTAACTACGGTCAGCAATTCGCGGACGTCCTGCACCTCGTTCAAGCGTTCCGGAGCAGTGAGCGATCCGCCGGCGTTCTCAATCGCCTGCGCCAACTCGACAAACATCAAGCTGTCGAAACCCAAATCGCCGAGCCGCGTGTTAATTGAAATCTCATCCAACGGGCGATTGGAAACCGACGCGACAATCTCGCTCAACCACGCCGCTTCGCCCGACAGTTCTTCGCCATGGGCATCGGGGCTTTGCGTTCGTTCCTCCATCGCTTGCATCATCTTCAGAACTTCGCGCCGCTTGACCTTGCGCGTGGCCGTTCGTGGCAGTTCTTCTTCCGTGAAGTTCAGCAGCTTGACGCGTTTGTAATACGGCAACTTCGCGGACACTTCGCGGAAGTGCTCTTCGATCCTTTGCCGCAGGTCTGCACGTGACAGCGCGATGTCGTACTCGTGGTCGGGAACCACCATGCAGGCGACTTTCTCGCCGATGCCGTCGGGTAAGCCAATAACGCTCAGTTCCTTGATGTACGGCGAATCCTGGTAAACCTCTTCGACTTCGTCGGGATAGACATTCTTGCCGTTGGTGTCGACGATAATGTCTTTCGATCGTCCCACCAGATAGAGATTGCCGTCGTCATCCAGACGGCCGAGGTCGCCCGTATACAGCCAGCGATCGACCAGCGCCTGTTTGGTGGCTTCTTCGTTGCCAAAGTAGCCGACCATGACGTTCGGCCCGCGGGCGATTACCTCGCCGACCCCCGAAGCGTCGGGTTCAGCGATGCGAATCTCAACACCCGGCAGCGACTTGCCGACGGTACCGGCGAGCATGCGATTCTCAGGACGGGTAACCGTGAGCACCGGTGAAGCCTCAGTCAATCCATATCCTTCAAGGATGGTGAAACCGAGTCCCTGGAAGTCACGCTGCACCTTTTCATTGAGCGCGGAACCGCCGCTGATGAAATAGCGAATGCGTCCACCCATGCCTTCATGAATTGGATAGAACAACAGTTGCCCAAAGTTCAGCGGCGTCGTGTCGCGCAGCCAGGCGTTGAATTTGATCAGTAAATCCGTGCCCTCCGCGACCAGCTTGCCGCGATCGTTTAGCCGAGTCTTGATGCGACGATGCAGCAGTTCCCAGAGCGCCGGCACGCCGACCATGCCGGTCACGTGGCCGTTCTTAATTGCCTTGGCGAGATGTTCGCTCGTCAGTTCCGGCAGATATGTAATTTGGGCGCCGCGACTCAGGGGCGTGAGAAAGCCGGTTGAAAACTCAAAGGTGTGATGCAGCGGCAACACCGACAAGACACCATCGCTCGTGTCCATGTCGAAGACTGATGAGAGCATCGAGACCATGCTGGTAAGGTTGCGATGCGAAAGCATTACGCCTTTCGGCCGACCCGTCGTTCCGGACGTAAAGATGAGCGAAGCCACCGACTGCGCGGTAACGCGCGCCGGCAAGAGCGCGACGCGCTCCTTTTCAATATCTTCCTCAACCAGTTCGAAGACCTGATCGAACGTCCAAATCTTCACGTCGTCCAATCCGGCCGCTTTCAATTGCTCCGGCAGTGACGAACGCTCTTCCTTCAACTTGTCACTGATGACGATGCCCGATGCTTCACCCGCGCGCGCAAAATTCACGACTTCTTCGGTGGTGCTTTCGGGATCCACGGGGATGCAGGTAGCCCCCGCTTTGAGCACGCCGAAATAAGTCATGCCCCATTCGGGCGCGTTGTGACTGAACAGCATTACGCGATTGCCATTCTTGATTTCGTGGCTGGCAAAAAACGCGGCGGCGCGCGTCGATAGCTCGCGCAGATCGGCGTAGGTGTATTGCTCCTTGTGCCCGTCGCGTTCGATGCGCATCGCCACCCGCGTCTCGTGCCGCTTGGTGGTCGTCTCGAACATCTCGAGCAGGTCGCGATACGTATAGACACGCTTCGGTTGCGCGCGCATATCTTCTTCGAGCGTCGGCAGCACCCACTTTTTCAAACCCGGCATGTGTATGTTCAGCCAGTAGTCGTACCAGTCGAACTTCTCGGGGTTCCAGGTCAGCAGTTGCTTTTCGTCTTCACTGATGCGGCTGAAAAGCGCGCGCACATTGTCGCAGCGGAAGATGTAAGCATTCTCGCAGGTGAAGGGCAGGAACATTTCGAAAGCCAGTTTCGCTTCGCGCGTTTGCTCTTCGATGCGATCGACGGTCTGCTTCATCCGGTTGACGACGCCTTCGTAACGTCCGCCGCCCCAACGAGGCTTAGCCTTATCGAGGAATGAGGACAGCTTTTTCGCCGCGTCATTCATCATCGGCACCGAGGTCGCTTCGAATCGTTCGGGGGTTACGCGGAACGGCTCAATGCGGGCTGAGATCTCCCGGAACAGTCGCAACCCTTCCTGCTTTTCCAGTTCCTGCTGACGCGTGAACAGCCCAACCAGGCCGATGATTCGCTCCATGTCATTCGGGTTGGAATCGCCGGTGGCCGCCTGGTAAACAAGCTTCGGCTCTTCGACGCAGGCCTGGGCGGCCACTGCCAACATGACTGCGGCAACTTGATCGACCGGCGTGATGTCGAGAATCAGCTTCTTATTCCCGGGAAGCTGTCGCTGTCCTTTCAGCGTCATGAAAATAATGGGCGCGGTGGTGGTAAAGCCTTCGTTCCAGCCAGGGAACGGATAGTCCTTTGCTGACTCGACGATGGAGGGACGCACAATGCTGCGAACGATGCCGGTCTCGGCGGCGACGAGTTGCTCGCCGAGAGACTTGGTGTAGGTGTAAATATTCGGCCAGCCCCAGAAGTCAGCGCGTTCCACGCCCAGCTCTGTCAGCCGATTGCGAGTCCAAACCTTGCGTTCGCGTGCGACCGCGAGACCCAGCGCATCAGGGTCGTCGCCGTCGCGCATCTCTTCGTTGAGCCGCTTGCGCGCCAGCTCCCGAAACTGGGCCAGACGCATCGCATCCTTGGCTTCTTCGCGGGCCCGTTCAGACATCTTCGCGCAGTCGGCAATTTCCTGCTGCACTGAAAACACGACGCCCTTCAATTCGTTCTTGCGCGGGAAATAGCCAACCACTTGATCGTCTTCCCAAACGGGGCCGGATCGATTGCCGGCGACGAAGCAGGTCGAAATATGCACCAGCGCGGGCCTCTTCATTCGTTTGGCGAAGGCAATGACGTTTTGCGTCCCCACGACGTTCGTGCGCAGGGCGCTCTCCAAAGTCGGGTTGAAAGTTACATTGCCGGCCGAATTGATGACGACGTCGATGTCTTTCGCTATGCGCTCGGCTTCTTCTTCAGTGAATCCAAGGTTGGTCTCGGCGACGTCGCCGCCCACGATTGCAACCTTGTCGCGGATGAAGTCGTCGAAAGCGGCGCCGTAACGTTCACGCACGGGATCGAACGGCTCGGCGGAGATGACGTTATTCCAGAAACGCGTCTCTGATTCTTCCTGCGAACGCGCGCGCACCGTCACATACACACGGCCGATGTTCGGGAAGCGATGCAGAAGCATGCTCAGAGTGACTTTGCCGACAAAGCCGGTGCCGCCGATTAGAAAAAGCTTGCGGCCATTGAAGATTTCAGTTGGTGACAGTTTAGTAGTCATTTTAAAGCTCTTTCTCCCTCTCCCTTTGGGAGAGGGCTGGGGTGAGGGACTGTCGGTTCGCCCAAACCCTCACCCTAACCTCTCCCAAGGGGAGAGGAAATCTTCACTGCACCTCACTTGCTGGTCGTCCGCCGTAATGCTTGAGCAGGTCGATCACCGCGCTATCGTTTCTGGCGAGCGCGATATCGAGCGCGGTCCCGGCGTTGGTTACCGTGTTGATATTCGCGCCGCGCGCCAACAACTCTTTGATTACCGGAATCTGCGCGTAGTAAGCGGCCTCGCCCAGCGCGGTGTTACCCGCAGCATCCCGCGCATTTACATCCGCGCCGTGGTTGAGCAGGTAGCGCACGGCATTCACGCGTCCCTCCCGCGCGGCCAGCAAAAGTGGTGGGGCTCCGTCGTGCGGATTCAGGTTGACTCCGGCCATTTGGAGCCAGTGCATGCGGCGCACGTTCCCGTCCGTCGCGGCTTCGGAAAAATAGTGCTGACGACGTTCTTTGAATTTCGGCAAATTGCCGACGATCGTCATCGACAGGATTAGCGTGCTGGCGAAGGCCAATGCGCGCGTGCCCAGAATTTTCAGCGCAACCAGGTTCATTAATAATGTGGCACAGACTTCAGTCTGTGATATTCCTCGATCAGACACAGACTGAAGTCTGTGCCACTTACTCCATATCAGCGATGCCAATCATCGGTTGATGCAGCATCGTTATCTCCGCTGAACTTCCCATATAGGTCCGCGCCATCGCAATCGCTTCCGTCAGATTATCGGCGCGTTCCCAGCCAAGCATTTCCGGTACGTGCGCGTTTTCAGCGCCGGCGGCAATCACCTTGCCGACATGTTGACGGCCATTTTCGCCCCAGTACCACATAAAGAACGGATGCGCGCCGTGGTAGGCGTTGCCGCGCCGATACATCTCGACGTAGCTGGGATTGTTGGCAAATTCGCGTTCGTACTTTTCGCGCAGGTAAAAAGCATCGCGCGATTCCGGCAGCAGCCGATTAAAGAATTCGATGTAGCTCGGATGAAAGTCGTGATCGAATTCGTCGTAGCACGGATGATGGATGATTAGCACGCCGCCTTTTTTCAGCAGCGGCTTATTACGATAAAAATTGAAGTGATAGCCGAGACCCATGACCTGCACCAGCAACGGATTCAGGATCGAATAAACGTTGTAGGGCGAAATATCGGGAATGCCGGTAATCAGAATGTCGGCCTGGCCCCGGACCGGAATCGCGTATTGCTGGAACCCTTTATCGATAATCTTTTCGTGAACCGGCTCAGTCTTGCCCGCATAACATGCAGTCATCTCGTATTGCGCCGGCCGCGAGTGCAGCAGTTTGCGACGCGCCGGGCGCGGCAGCTTGCTCATCGTGTAGCGCATGGCCTCGAACTTCATGCGATCGAAGGCGGTGAAGTCGTCTTCATTCTTCAGGAGAAAATCCATGTCGCCGCCGTACATGCGATTGTTGATGGCGGTCTCGATATGAAAGACCTTCAGTTCCTTGTCGACAATTTTGCCCAGGTAGTTGCACTTGTTCGCCAGTTCGGAGTTCCGCGGATCCATGTAGCTGTCCGAGTCGCGGATCGTCTGCGGCTCGTGGTGCATGCGCAGCGATTCGTAATCGCAAAGACCGACCGCGACCGACTTATGGCCGCCGTCCATCGGCACAAAATTGATGTTGCAGTAGATGAGTAGATCGCTTTCCACGGCACGCCGATTAAGATTGAGCGGCTCTTTGTGCCGAGTTTCGCCGATCTTGATCATCCCTTCTTTCCACTCGGCGTCATGGTTGTAATACCTATCTGGATAGTAAGCGTCGTAAATCTTTTGCCCGACCATCCGCTTCATTTCCCACGGCGTCATCTTTCGGTGCAGGGAATTGGCGATGATGATATGAACGTCGTCGATCGCATTTGCGGCCAGCATGTCGAGCACGACTTCGAGCATGGTTTGGCGAATATCAGGTGTCGCCATCGGCGGCAGCGGCAGGCTGATATCGTCGATTGCGATGGTGACTTTCATCCCCGGTTCGAGTTGAGCGTAAAGCGGATCGCAATCAAGCGGGTGATTTACCGCATAACGAATGGCCGCTTCGCGATTTGTCAGACCCTTGAGCGGCGGGTTCGGATAAAGCACCCGCGTGCCGACCGGCAAGTCTTCGAGAATAAAATCCTCACCCGAAGGCATTACGCGGGGCGCGCTGTCGCTATCGATGTAGATGATGGATTCGTGCGTCTTACGTCGGAGTTGGAGAGCCATGGGTTCGTCTCAAGTTTCAGGTCTCAAGTTTCAAGTTCGACAGGTCTCAACTGGAAACCTGAAACTTGAAATTTGAAACATCATTTCAAATTCAAGATCGGCCAATCATGATGAAGAGCTGTCTGTCTTAATCTGAAATCCGGATTAACGGCAGCCGGATGTCCGACGATCGACAGCATCGGCAGATCGCTCATGCTGTCCGAGTACGCGAATGACTCGCTGAGATTGATTCCTTCGCGCTCGGCAAAGGTCCTTATCCAGGAAGCCTTCGTAGCTGAGGCCAGCACGGGAGGCAACAAGCGGCCCGTCGCCACGCCCTTGACGAACTCGAGGCGGTTAGCGACGTAGTCCTCTATTCCCAGGTACTTCATCAGCGGGGTCACCGAAACATCGAGCGCGCCCGTTACCACGACCTGACGCAATCCCAGGCTGCGTGATTTTTCGATCAGTTCAAACGCGCCGGGATAAACCGCAGGCTTCAGGACCTTTTCAAACAGGTCGTCGGCAAAATAGCGCATGCGATCTTCGGTCTCACCCTTGTAGCGCTTGAAGAAGAGATCGTTGAAAACTTTTCGGCTATACTGGTCGCTGACTGCGAAGAGGGGAACGCTTAAGAGGGTCGTCGCGCTCTTGGCGAAGCTGCGAAGAAGGTCGGGCTGATTCCGAGCATAGAACCCCAGCGTGTGAACCAGATTGGTGCTGACTAAGGTCCCTTCGAGATCGTAAAAGGCGGCTGCTGTCACCGAAAGCCCTCCGGCTGAACGCAGAATGTACCTTACGCGTCGTCTAAATTGAAAGGCAATCGGAGCGTGTATGGCATACTTATACAATTCACTTCGGGGGAATGGCGAGATTGTGAAAAACCTAGGAAAACACAGCGTTTGTCTGATTCTTTTGGCTCTGAGCTGTGGTGCGATTTCCTGTCGAAAAGCGGAAACGGCGACGGCGGATCGGGCGGCGCTGAGGCCGTCAAAGGAAGTCATCAGCGAAGCCGACGGGCTCTACGCGCAGCGCATGGATTTGGTCAAGGTGCGGCAGGCGATCGTCGCCTTGCGACAAGCGCAGGCGGACGATTCGACCAATTATGAAATGGCCTGGCGGATGGCGAAATACAATTACTACCTTGGTGCGCACACGCCCGAATCCGCTGAGAAGACCAAGGCGTTCCATGACGGTGTCGAAGCCGGCAAGCTGGCCGTGCAACTGCAAAACGGCAAGCCGGAGGGACACTTTTGGCTGGGCGCAAACTATGGTGGTAAAGCGCAGCTGAGTGTGCTCGCAGGCCTATCGGAAGTTGACGACATCAAAAGCGAAATGGAAACCGTCTTGAAGATCGACGAGAAGTATCAGGCCGGGAGTGCCTATGTCGGTCTGGGCCAACTGTATCTGGAAGCTCCGAAGATACTCGGCGGCGATGTGAACAAGGCGATCAGTTATTTGGAGAAGGGAATCAAAATCGCGCCGGACAACGACATGATGCGGGCAAAGCTGGCGGCCGCGTATGCTGAAGCTCACCGTAACGAGGAAGCGC
This sequence comes from Pyrinomonadaceae bacterium, assembly GCA_044870975.1. GTDB lineage: Bacteria > Acidobacteriota > Blastocatellia > Pyrinomonadales > Pyrinomonadaceae > UBA11740. Next base: position 13,921 of record JBIOZK010000225.1, on the reverse strand, counting down.
GCAAACAGATTGAGACGATTATGTCGACGAAGCCTTCGCCCGATTACCTGCCTGAGTACAACGATGCAGTCGCCGAAGCGAAAAAGGTCCAGGAGAAAATCAAATAGTTACTACGGCTTGTTCGCGGTCGCCTTCTTCAATTCCTCAAGCGTGCGCTTGTGCTCTTCGAGTTTCTTTCCAGCCTCAGCCAATTTGCCTTCGGATGTGAGTCGTTGATAGTCGACAAACTCCTGAACCGCGCGGTTGATTAACTGCTGCACGTTCGCAGCACCCGCTTGCGGCGAGGCTGAACTCGGCGGCGAAGGTTTGGCGTCTGGTTGCGGTGTCTCAGGTTGTGCTTCGGTGCTCGGCCTGGCAGATTCGCCGAACAGACTATTCAAAGCTTCGTCGAAGTTCGCGCCGTATGCCAGACGATCCTGAGTTGCCAGCACCACCAGCCGCAGCTCGGGCATCGGGCTTCGTTCGGCTTTCAGGTAAATCGGTTCCACGTAAAGCAGGGAATGGCCGATAGGAATCACGAGCAGATGACCGCGCTGCACGTGCGAGCCCTGCTGGTTCCAGAGCGTGAACTGACCCGACAGTTGAGCGTTCTGATCGATGCGCGCCTCGATTTGCATCGGGCCGTCGACGAGTCGTGACTTCGGAAAGTTGTACGCGACCAGTGAGCCATACGCATCGCCATCGCAGCGGCCGGCGATCCAGCCGATCATGTTGTTTCGATTGGAAGGTGTGAACGGCAAAATCACTACGAACTCGACGCTTTCCTTTTCACCCGGCAATTGCATCAGTACGAAGTATGGTTCGATCGATTGGTCCGCCTGCGGCTGCTTGTCCGACGGTGTCGCTGCCTGGCGCGCTACGTTCCACAAGTCTTCCCGCTGAAAAAATGAGTTCGTGTCCTGCGTGTGGTATAGCGAAAAGACCTCGGCCTGCGTCTTTATGAGTGTTTCGGGATAACGGACATGCGCACGCAAATCCGCAGGCATTTCTTTTTGATCGTGAAACAGCGTCGGGAAGATCCCTTGATAGCTTTGAATCAGCGGATCATTCGGGTCGAAAACATAGAAGGTGGTCGTCCCGTTGTAAGCGTCAATCACCACCTTCACGCTGTTACGGATGTAGTTGACCGTCTTATCGCCGGCGCGGTAATGGCGCGAGTAGGGATAGTTAGCGCTTTCGGTAAAGGCATCGACGATCCAGAACAGGCGGCCTTCTGAATTCACGACCATATATGGGTCGTTGTCATAGACCAGAAATGGCGCAATCCCGTCGACGATTTCGCGAATGTTGCGATGAATCAGCGCGCGACTCTCCGGTGTTACGTCATCTGAGAAGGGCAGCTTGGTTACATCGTCCAGGGCCCAGGCGAGCAGCCAGCGTTTGAAATATCCGCCCAGCACGATGCCGCCCGTGCCTTCATATGAAGTCAGGTTATTGGTCTCACCCTGCGGATAGTTGAACTCCATGCGCTTCGTCTTCACGTAAACGTTATGGGTGGTTTCCTGGCCGAAGTAGATTTCCGGACGAGTTATTTTGATTTCCGGCGCGGCAGATTCGACGGGCATGTTCGAGAGCACGAATTTGGGCATGCCTTCGGAATCGAACCCGTTGGCGGTGTTCATCGTGATGCCATAGCCGTGCGTGTAGATAAGTTTTTCGTTGACCCAATTGCGTGAAGACTCAGGCAGGCGCTCGACGTTGATCTCGCGCGTGCCGACCATCATCTGGCGTTTCTGTCCGCCAGTCAGGTAGCGATCGACATCCACGTCGGTGAAATCATAATAAGTACGAATTGCCTGAATCTGGGTCAGCGTGTCCTTTAGCGCGCGCCAGTCCCACAGGCGAATGTTCTCCAGCGTTGCGCGATTGCCTTGCAGATCGGACGCGTCCGCCGTCGTGTTCGCATCGAAATTTCGTTGTTCGATTCGATCGATGCCGTAGGCGGTCCGCGTCGCCGCGATGTTGTAAGTGATGTAAGGCGTCTCGCGCCCCAATTCGTTCGGCTTGACGATGAAGCTGGTGACGTACGCGGGCACCATGACGACCCCAACGATGTAAACCGCGATGGGAATTGCCAGCGCTATGATTAGCACCCGGACCTTTCTGAGTGCGAAACCATTGATCAGGCAGATCAAGGCAGCGATGCTGAGCGCAACCGCGACCCAGACATAAGCCGGCAACAGATGTTTCGCTTCGACAAAGCTAACGCCGGAAAATGTCTGATGGTCTTCCCAGAGATATGGATACCGCGACAACATGAAGCGCCAGCCCAGGATGATGAGCCACGCGGCGAGGGGAATCGACACCGCGGCGAAGCTCGTGCGACGAGCTTTGGCTGAGTCGCCCGACGCCGACAGTCCCTGCTGCGTCATCGCCAGGGCGGCGTAAATGATCGCCGCGATCATGCTGATGAAAGCCAGGGCTAACACCCATGAACTGATGGTGTCGTAAACCGGCAGCGTGAACAAATAGAAGCCAACCGGCTTATTGAAAATCGGATCCACCTGCGTGGTGGGCGCTTGATGAAAATAGAGGGCAAAGCTACGCCATGATTCGCGCATCCCAAATCCGAAGATCAGGCCGGCGACCACGGCGACGACCCAGGCGACCGGACGCAGCAATCGGTTGGGCGAGAAATTCACCGGCTGTTGATTGATAAAAACTGTCCGCTGCCCAAATGAGAAAGAAGCGAACGCGCGTTCAATTAGCCAGAAGGCGACGCGCAGGAACCCGGTTGTCACGACGAAAAAGATTAAGAACAGTTGCAGCTTGGAGCGAAAGATGAACCAAAAAACGGATGAGTATCCAAGCGAACCGAACCATGCGGCGGAAATGTAAATCGAGGCTGCGCGTGAGCCAATGAACAGGAGCGCTACGAGAGCGACGACGATCAGCCATTTCCAGCGTCCGCGCCGGCGCGGCTTTTTAGGCGTTATGTCAATCACATCGCCGTCGCGATCTAATTCAATGGGGGTGCTCATGTGCGGGTAGGATACGCTGAAAGCATCGATCATCAAAGACCAGGCACTGCCGTTGTTCGTCTTAATAAACGGGCGATCGGCAAGTGCGGAATTGCTGAAGGAATGAAACTATTGGCTTTGGCCTTGCGTTGGACAGAATGATAGACTGCCATTTCTCTTAGCTTAAGTTGTAATGCTCACCGAAGGAACAATTTTACAGGGTCGCTATCGCATCATGCGCCAGCTTGGACAGGGTGGCATGGGCGCCGTGTATGAGGCGGTGGATGAGCGCCTGGACACGACCGTGGCGCTGAAAGAGACGTTCTTTGCCGAAGAGAGGCTGCGCAAGCAATTCGAACGCGAGGCGCGTCTGCTGGCGCGGATGCATCATCCGGCTCTGCCGCGCGTGAGCGATCACTTCACCGAAGGCGAAGGGCAGTTTTTGGTGATGCAATACATCGCGGGCGATGACCTTTCAGAGATGCTCACCGCGCGCAACGCGCCGTTTCCGGAAACTGAAGTCGCGCGTTGGGCAGATCAACTTTGCGACGCGCTCGACTATTTGCACACCCAGGACCCGCAGATCATTCATCGTGATATCAAGCCGCAGAATTTGAAGCTCACCGCGCGTGGCCAGATCGTGTTGCTTGATTTCGGATTGGCAAAAGGTTCCGTGGGGCAACTGACTGCGGTCACGACCTCGGCGAGCATCTTCGGCTACACGCCGAATTACGCGCCGCTGGAGCAGGTGCAGGGTAAAGGCACCGACGCGCGCAGTGACCTCTATGCTCTGGGCGCGACGCTTTATCATCTGGTGACGAATGTTAAGCCGCCAGATGCGTTGAGTCGCGCGTCGGCCATTGTGAATGGGCAGGATGATCCTTTGCTGCCGGCCTATGAAGTGGCTTCCGGGATCGACGTTGGATTTTCGAATGTGCTGGGCAAAGCAATGTCGCAGAAGCGCGACGATCGGTTTGCGGCCGCGAGTGATATGCGACGGGCCCTGGGTGGTGGCGGTTATTCCGGCAGCGGCGAAGAGACGTTGGTAACGCCGGGCGTGGCCGCATATTCAGCTGCTCCCACGGTTACTTCAGAAAAAGCGACCCGGTTGGTTGGTGACCAGACGCGCCGGGTAACGTCGCCGTCGTTCTCGAGCGAGGCCCAGACCTTAGTCGCCGGTGAAGCCACGAGTGTTCGAACTGTGACGACTGGCCCAGGCGCTGTTTCGGTCGCGCCGGCCCGCACGAATTGGAAGCCGTTTGCGGCAGCGGCGGTGCTTTTGATTCTGGTTGCCGGCGGTGTGGCAGGCTTCTTCGCGTTTCGCCGCCAGCGCGCGCAGCAGACTGTGACGGCGCCGACCGAGACGCAATCTCAATCGCAATCAGCGCAGCCGTCGGACCCAGCTAATAACTCGGTCGCTCCGTCCACTGAATCCAAAGACGTGACCGATGCGGCGCGGACTAATCAGGCGAAGACTGATAAGTCGAAGCCTGAGCCTCCCAAAACAGAAGCGCCGCGCAACGCACAGACAGCTCCGACGGATCCGAAGGCCCAGGATCCTTTCAAGAATTTCCCACCACCGGAAGCTTTCGATCCCGCCCATGCGGGCGATCCAAATCGCGGACGTGATCGAAATATTCAGCCGGGACAGCCGCCATTCGATCCCATGCGTCCGCCGCCCGAAGACGATCGCCGCCCGCGCCCGCGCCTTCCGGAAGTGCGCGTGCTGCCGAACGGCGGAAGAATCATCAAGCAACCGGACGGCAGCGTTATCATGATCGGGCCCAACGGCAAGACGACTACCATTCCCGCGCCACCTGATCGACGTCCCAAGCGACCCAACGGTAACGGCAATGAGAATAAGCCTTAGCCCGTTGTGGGTCTTCCTGGCCGCACGATGACTAAGCGCCCTCAAAGTTGAATCAATGAGAAACCGAAAACATTTTCCTGGGCTGTCTCTTATCGCACTTATCTTGTGGTCTTTAAGCGTTGCGTCGGCTTTGGTCAACGCGGATGCGGCACCGGTTTCACCAGTCCACGTGACTCCGCCTGCGCCCGTCTTTGACGATGCCAGGCGACTCGGCGAATTGGCCGCGCGCCGGAAGCAGCTAGCCGATCAAATCGGGCCGAAGGCGATGCTGGTCATGTTCAGCGCCGAGCCGCGGGTTTATACAAACGACGTCGATTTTCCTTTTCGGCAGGAGAACAACCTCTTCTATCTGACGAACCTGAATCAAAAGGGGGCGACGCTGGTAATGATGCCGGGGACGCCGTTGCCTGAGATCCTCTTCATCCCGCGACGCAACGCGGCTGCCGAAACCTGGACCGGCCACATGTACAGTCCTGAGGAAGCTGCCGGCCTTTCGGGCATCAAGGAAATCTGGACAATTAACGAGTTCGATCCGTTCATGAAGGCGTTGCGGAACAAGCAGTCCTATTCACCAAAACCCGAGAATGTTTTGTTGACGACGCGCACCGGCCCAATCGCCGGAACGGAGTTCAGCGCGCTGATTAAAACGATTGAGAATCAGGACGCGACACTGTGCCTCGTCTCGTTCCCCGAACGCGGCGAGAGTCGTGAGTATCGCCAGGAGCAGCGTTTTGCCAACGACTGGAAGACAACCGTCGGCGTGACCATCAAACCAGTCGCCCCCATTTTCGCCGGGATGCGGGCGAAGAAATCGGCGATGGAGCTCGCCCTGTTGCAGCATGCGATTGATATCAGCATCGAAGCGCACGAGCGCGCGTGGGTCGCCGCAGCTACGGCGAAGTGGGAATACGAGATCGATTCCGAGGTCTTGCGCGTCTTTAAACTACGCAACGCCGACAATTGGGGGTACCCGGACATCGTCGGCTGTGGCGCAAACGCCACTACGTTGCATTACGAAGAGAACAACTCACCGTGCAAGCCCGGCGATCTTTTGTTGATGGACGTCGGCGCCGAGTACGGGCATTACAGCGCTGACGTGACGCGCACAACTCCCGTCAACGGAAAGTTCTCGCCCGTGCAGGCAGCGATTTATCAGATTGTCTATGACGCACAGGAAGCCGCGGCCAAAGCGGCCAGGCCCGGCGCCACACTAAATCAGGTGCATCTTGCGTCGCTGGCAGTTATCAAGGCGGGATTATTAAAGCTGCGTTTGATCACCGACCCCGAGTCCGATCAGTATCGCATGTGGTTCATGCATGGGAACGGTCATTGGTTGGGAATGAACGTTCACGATGTCAGCGTGGGCGGCCGATTTGAGCCGGGCATGACATTTACGAATGAGCCGGGCATCTACATTCGACCCGACGCGCTGGACAACTTGCCGAAGACACCCGAGAACGAACGACTTATCGCCGCGATCAGACCTGCCTTCGAAAAATACAAAGGCATCGGCGTGCGCATCGAAGACGACATGCTGATTACCCCTGAGGGCGTGAAGTGGATGAGTGCCGCTTTGCCGCGGAGCATCGCCGACATCGAGGCTTTTATTGCCAAGGCGCGCCGCGCGCAACGGTAGCTTTAAGAAAGATAGATGAGACTTCCTGTCATTCAGGGCACTATCCGCCGCCGGATACTCGCGAACTTTCGCGTTAATCCGGAAGTTATTCAACGCGAACTCCCGACTCGATTTCAGCCAAAGCTACAGAATGGTTTCGCCATCGCCGGAATCTGTTTGATTCGTCTTGAACACGTCAGGCCACGATTGACACCTGAGATTGTCGGGCTCAGCAGCGAGAACGCAGCGCACCGCGTCGCCGTAATCTGGAACGAGGATGGGCAATCGCGGGAAGGCGTTTTCATCTCGCGCCGAGATTCCAACTCACAGCTTAACCACTTACTGGGTGGCCGAATCTTTCCGGGCGAGCATCATGCGGCGCAGTTTTCCGTGAATGAATCCGCTGACCGGATCGATCTGAAAATGAAGTCCGACGATGCGAAGGTCGTAGTTGAAGTCTCAGGCCGTATCGCTTCGGAGTTTCCCGGTACTTCGGTTTTTTCAACTTTGAGTGAAGCCTCCTCGTTTTTCGAAAGCGGTTCCATCGGCTATTCGTTGACCCGCCGGCCCGAACGCCTGGACGGCATGGAACTGCGGACCAGTGAGTGGCATGTTGAGCCGCTCGATGTTTCGAATGTCTACTCGAGCTATTTTGCCGACCGCGCGAAATTTCCAGAGGGCACGGTTGAATTCGATCACGCGCTGATCATGTGCGATGTCGAACACGAATGGCACAGCGCTGACGATCTCTACATCTAATTCGGGAGCCAATGATGCAACACCTGAGAAGATTCCACATTGTCGTGGTCTTAGTTTTCCTGTCCGCCGCCGGTGTGGTGGCCCAGTCGCCAGGACAGGGGAAATATGACAACACCTACATCGAAGCGGCGACGCTTTACCAACAAAGCTCGGGAGAAGCTCGCGCGCTGGAATACCAGACTTATGTGCTGGCGCGCATGCTGCTCGATCGCGATCTGCGCAATCGGCGGATTCATCAGCGGCGCGCAATCATCGTCGATGTCGATGAGACCATCCTCAACAATGTTCGTTATCAGGTGATGCTGATTAAGCGCGGCGTCAACTATCCTGAAGGTTGGACGGATTTTTGTAACCTCGCCGAATCGCCGGCCATTCCCGGCGCGCTCGATTTTCTTAAGTACGCGCATTCGCGCGGCGTGCGGGTTTTTTACATCACGAATCGCAAGGTTGCCGAAAAGGACGGCACGGCGCGCAATCTGAAAGCCCTGGGATTTCCTGAGGTAAGTGACGAAACCTTGCTCATTCGCACCGACACGGAGAATGACAGCAAAGAGCCGCGGCGCAGGTCCGTGAGCACGCGCTATCATGTGGTGCTTTTGATGGGGGACAACCTGAACGATTTCTCGGACGTGTTTGAGAAAAGCAGGACTGTCGCCGCGCGGCTGGATGCGACCGAGAAAAATCGATCGCAATTCGGCACGCACTTTCTCGTCCTGCCCAACGCGATGTACGGCGATTGGGAAAATGCAATCTACGATTACAACTTCAAATTGAGTTCGGAAGAGAAGCAGGCCAAGCGGAGAGCGTTGCTGAAAGATTGATCACAGGCTTGATTACCTGGCCGACCGCTCGTTCCTTCGCTGCGCGGTCTCCTTCACCTCTTCCTTTATCTGCCCTTCGATCCGCTCGGTCTTGATGTCCAGGCGCAGCCGATCGTAAATGCTCATGTACTGGTTCGCGATCCACACCAGCGCGAACAGCGCCATCAGATATCCGCGCCAATCGGCAAACAACAACTTGAAGCGAGTGATGATTAAGAAAATCGCGGCGATGTAATGACTGAAGCAGTATTCGCAGGTGAAGAGGTAGAAGAACTTGCGCTGATACCACCGGGCGCATTCGCGGCTACGACGCTGGCAGTATTCGCGGGGCTCACGAAAGACTTCTTCGTGGGTCACCGTCCACGCTACGCAGGCGATTGGAATCGCCAACACCAGAAGTTCGAGCAGTTGCAGCGTCAGCGGCGGCATCGATTAGGATTGTAACCGCCGCTGGGTCGGAGTGGTTAACGCTAAGACGGCAAAACCTTACTCTTACTGTGAAGATTTCATCGCGCGGGCGGCGCACTCCACGATTCGTTGTGACTCGGGTCGTAGAAAATTACGCGCGGTGAGGTGCCCTGAGCGATACCCAACCATACCCTTTCTTTTTCGGCCCCATCGTAGAATCCGATTCCGGATTCCTTGCCACCGCCCGACTGTCCGATCCAGGCGCGCAGCTTTCCGTTATCATCGTCGATATTCAAACGAGTGATGCCGCTGGCAAGAATGCCGAGCCGTGAACGCTCCTTGGAGTTTTGATCGAAGAAGCCCAGGCTGACTTCCTGCCCTTTGTTCCAGAGGCCCAGCCACGATCGTTCTTTGCCGTTCGTCGGGTCTTTGATACTGAGACCCGGCAGCCCATCGACGTCGGGGCCCAGGGTGGCCATCGTTTTTCCCGATGCATCCTGCACCACGAATCTCTCAGCGGTCACAACATTGGCGGGACGAGCGGCGATGAGGAAGAGCGACGCCCCGATTAGCAGTGCCACGAGGGCGGCGATTTTAAAGAGCCGGTTCTGTCGTTCCAGCCGTCCAACCCGCTGCACCAGAACATCAAGTTCGATTGAATTATCCATGTTTGGGTCTCCTCCTTCTGCAAAACCTAACGATGCTATGGCTGCATATTAGATCCGATTTGCTTCTCGAGTTCGCTGAAGAATTTACCGGCCAGCATTTTGGCGGCAGCTTCGATCATCCGTTGGCCGACGCCGGCGATGACACCGCCCACCTGCATCTCACCGGTATATTCAATCGTGGTCGCGCCGTTCGACTCGGCAAGATGGAAATCGCCGATGCCTTTTACAAATCCAGGGCCGCCTTTGCCGTCGACAGTCATGCGGTAGTGCAGAGGTGGCTGCAGGTCTTCCAACCTCACGTTGCCTTTGAACGTTCCTTTGACGGCGCCGACGCCGGCTTTCATGGTGGCGACGTAAGTGTTCTCGGCGGTCTGCTCAAGGCTCTCACAACCCGGAATGCAACGCTGGAGAACTTGTGGATCGATGAGCGATGCAAAGACGCGATCGCGCGGAGCGTGAATTTGATGCGTTCCCTGAATCTTCATAAACGAGTGGGGTATAGGGTGTAGGGGTTAGGGTGTAGCACAAGCACTATCGACGCCTTCCGTTCCGCTGTAAACGGCGATCGAGCCGGTGCAGGGAAAGATGAAGATGCATATACAGATATGGGTACAGATACAGATATAGATTCAGATACAGGTTGAGAGTCGAGCGTTAGATGCCTTCGCGCATAGGTGCCCACGTTTGCTTTTTTCTACACCCTAAACCCTCACCAACGCAGCTTCAATCGCACGCTTCGTGTAGACCGCCGCGAGATGACGCCGATAATCGGCGGAGGCAAACAAATCGCCATTAACGTCAATTTCATCGGCCGCGTGCGATGCAGCCCCCGAGATTGTCTGAGCATTAAGCGAGGCGCCGTTCAGGGCTGACTCGACAGCATTCGCGCGATAGGCTTTCGCGGACACGCCGGTAATGCCGATGCTGGCGCGCTCACAATTCCCGTCGGCCGTCAGTGAAAGATTGGCGGCGACTCCTACGACCGCAAAACCGGAAGCCGGATGATGCATTTTGACGTAAGCCTGCGCGGTGCGGCCGGCGGTTTGGTTGATGCGAATCTCGCGAAGGATTTCGCCCGGCTCGAGCGCGGTAGTCAGTAAATCGACAAAGAAATCGTCCGCCTTGATTGTGCGCTCACCGCTCTTGCCGATGGCGACCATCTCCGCGTTCAGCGCAACGATGGCCGCGGGCCAATCTCCGGCCGGATCGGCGTGCGCGACACTTCCGCCAATCGTGCCCTTGTTTCGCACCTGCACGTCACCAATGTGCGAAGCGCAGTCAGGCAGCAAGGGACAAATCTGTTTCAGTAAATCAGACGATTCGAGTTGATAGTGCGTGGTCGCTGCGCCAATGCGAATCTGGCCGTCCTCTTCGCGGATGTACGCAAGGTCTTTGATGCGGCTGATATCAACGAGCAGCGGCGGCTGAGTCAGTCGCAGCTTCATTGCGGGAATCAGACTGTGTCCGCCGGCGAGAATCTTGGCGTCTTCATTCTGCGCCAGCAGGTTCAATGCTTCTTCGATTGAATTCGCTCGTTTGTAATCGAATGGTGCTGAAATCATGACTGCTCCTTTTGGAGTGCGCCGGCAGAGCGTAGCGGCGACGGCGCTTTGGATGATGTTCGTCGTTCAGACAAGTTTTAGAGTAGTGACGATCCAAAGCGGTGTCGCCGCTTCGCTCTGCCACCGCGCTCCAAATTCATCCGTTAATCAGGTGCCACACCTTTTCAGGTCTAACCGGCATGTCGATATGGGTTACGCCAAAAGGCGACAACGCATCGACGACCGCATTAACAATCGCCGGCGTCGCGCCAATCGTTCCCGCTTCGCCGACACCCTTGACGCCAAGTGGATTAACCGGCGAGGGCGTCTCGGTTCGATCAGTCTCGAACCATGGCATCTGCGAAGCCTTTGGCAGCGCGTAGTCCATCAATTCACCGGTGATGAGTTGGCCCTGCTCGTCATAAACGACTTCTTCGTAAAGCGCCTGGCCGATCGATTGCACAATGCCGCCGTGAACCTGACCATCGACGAGCAACGGATTGATGACTTTGCCGCAGTCATCCACGGCCACGTATTTCACAATCTTCGTTTCACCAGTGTCCTTATCGATCTCGACAACACAGACGTGCGTACCGAACGGGAAGGTGAAATTCTTCGGCTCGAAAAAGTAAGTTGCCGACAATCCCGGTTCCGTGTCCGGGGGAATCTCCTTTGCGACGTGCGCTGCTAAAGCTATTTCCTGAATCGTGACCTTGTCTTTTCCGCCACTCGGGGTCGGCACGTCGTTCAGGGCCCCACCGGGTCCTTCACCGACCGGCACTACGGGTTCTGAGGTGCCGGTGGTGGAAGCCGCAGCGGCTTGCTGTCGCGTATAGCATCCGGCTTCGAATGAGAGCCGCGAAGCTTCACACTGCATCATGTGCGCAGCGATCTTCGCAGCCTTCTCCTTCAATTTTTCGATGGCAATAAACACCGCCGTGCCGCCCACTGCCGTCGCGCGACTGCCGAAAGTGCCGATGCCGTATTGCACGATGCCGGTGTCGCCGTGAATCACGGTGACGTCGTTGAGATGCACCCCAAGCTCATCAGCGGCGATTTGCGCGAACGAAGTTTCCTGTCCCTGGCCGTGAGGTGAAGCGCCGGTCAGGACCGTGACCTTTCCGGTGGGCTCGATGCGCACGGTGGCGCTTTCCCAGCCGCCGGCCGGCATCGCCTGCGACGGTCCCAGAGCGCAAATTTCGACGTAACTGGAAAGGCCGATGCCCATGATGCGACCTTCGGCGCGAGCTTGCGCCTGCTCTTCACGCAATTTCTTATAGGTGGAAAGATCGAGCGCCTTATCCAGCGCAGCTTCATAATCGCCGCTGTCATACTCGAGACCTGTGGCGGTGTGGAACGGAAATTCGTTGGCCTTTGGGAAATTCTTGCGCCGCACCTCGACAGGATCGAGTTTGAGTTCACGCGCGATCACATCCATGACACGCTCAACGACATACGTCGCTTCCGGCCGGCCCGCACCACGATAGGCGTCCGTGGACATCTTGTTGGTGAACACGCCGGTGACGTTCATCTGAATTGCCGGAATCTTGTAAGCGCCGCTGAGCATCAATCCCGTCAACGTCGGAATCGCCGGTGTCAGCAATTGGTGATAAGCGCCGAGGTCCGCGACAACGTTGTAACGCAAGCCCGTAATCGTGCCGTCGTTCTTCACACCTACTTCGATGGTGCCGACCTGCGCGCGACCGTGAATCGTCGCCTGCACATTTTCGCGGCGCGATTCAATCCACTTCACCGGCTTGCCAAGCTGAATTGAAATCCAACCCAGCAGGGCTTCTTCCGCATAGACGTTCAGCTTCGATCCGAAACCGCCGCCAACTTCGGGAGTGATGACGCGCAGTTTGTTTTCGGGAATGCCGATCATCAAGGCGAGTTGCGTGCGGAGCAGGTGTGGAATCTGGGTCGATGACCAAACTGTCAATTCTTCTTCGCCCGGAAAATATCGGGCGAGCACACCGCGCGGCTCCATGGCAATCGGCGCCAGCCGTTGATGCACCATCTTCTGGGTGACGATGCGATCGGCATTCTTCAGGGCCGCTTCAATGTCACCTTCACCCGACGTCAGCTTGTAAGCAATGTTATCGCCGAAACTCTCGTGAATGACCGGGCCGCCGGTGGCAGCGGCTTCGACGTCGACAACAGCCGGCAAGTCTTCATAATCAACTTCAATCAGATCGACGGCGTCGCGCGCCGCGTATTTGTCTATTGCGACGACGGCGGCAATCGGATGGCCGACAAATAGCGCTTTGCCGGTCGCCAGCACGCGATAATCAGGCACCTTTAAATCAGGCAGGACCGCCGCACACGGAACGGGCCCGACTTTTTCAGCGATGTCCTTACCGGTGTAGACGGCGACAACTCCCGGCGCGCTGGCGGCGGCGGTGGTGTCGATGCCGTTAATCCGCGCATGCGCGTACATCGACCGGACGAAAGCCACGTGCAACGTGTTGGGCAGCCCAATGTCGTCAACGTAATGCGCGAGGCCTTTGATTAGTCGCGGGTCTTCGGTGCGCTTAACTCTCTTGCCAACGTATTTCTCAGCCATGATGTCTCCCGAAGTCTGGAGTGCGAAGTCTGGAGTCTGACTACAATTTCGATCCTCGTAAACGTTGCGCTAGAACTAAAGTCATGCGTGAAATCTCGTCGAGCAAGCCACTGAGCTCTTTGAAAGTCGCTTCACTTATGTAGGCCAAATCAAACGCTACATACAGATGAGACTGAACTTCACTTGCAGAGCCGTGCGCCATGTTCAAGAAGTTAGCGAACTCTTTGTCGGATCTCCTGCCGAATCCTTCAGCGCTGTTAGCCATGATCGAGATGCTGGCGCGCTGAATCTGACTTCGTAATCCGTAGTCTTGAAAAACTCTCATTTGCCCTTGCGTTGTAAATCCGTTCGGTTAACTGCCGAGCTATTTGCCAAACTTGAATGTCTTCGAGCCGCGAAAAAGTGGCCATGGGAGACTCCAGACTTCAAGACTTCAGACTCCAGACTTTCTCCTTGCCGCAAATTCAACCGCTTCGACGATGTGTTGATAGCCCGTGCAGCGACAGAGATTTCCTTCCAGGCCATGACGAATTTCGTCCCGCGAAGGGTTGGGATTGCGATCGATTAACTGGGCGGACGCCATAATCATCCCCGGCGTGCAGTAGCCGCATTGCAATCCATGACACTCCCAGAATCCTTCCTGCACTGGATGCAGATTTCCATTCGCCGCCAGACCTTCGATGGTGGTCACATTCGAACCGTCAGCCTGTACTGCG
>JBIOZK010000224.1:0-110796 GCA_044870975.1 Pyrinomonadaceae bacterium | reverse complement strand
AGATTAGATCCGTCGGCGTCCATCCATTCCATTCCGCATGCTCAAGCGGCCAGTAGATGTGCGACCAGGTGCCGGGATTGTTGACCAGCACCATGCCCGCGATGGTTAGGCCGCGGAAGACATCGAGTGAAACCAGACGCTCGCTTTTATTGGACATAGGAAGAAATTATCCGCAGATTACGCAGATTATGGAGTGAGCCGGCTTGACGGCGCTTTTCCTCACGACAGATGATCCAAGCGATCAGAAAAGCGGCGTCAAGCCGCCGCACTCCAAATTACTGTCTCGGCGCCGCCGGTGGAACGGGCCGCATTCCCAACCCAAACTCCTCCGGATTAGGCAACGTCGAAGCTGCTTCATACTTCCTGAGTGTCTCATCCATCTGCCGGCTCTTGGATAACCAGATCGAGATCATCTGATCGTAACGAGCCAGCACGCTCTCCAACCAGTACGGCCGATTCTCAGCCAACCATTGTTTGCGGTAACCCTCTTTCAGGATTGAAAGCTCCTCGGCCATTTCGCGCAGGTTGTTGTAAATCGCTCCTGAGTAATAACGCAGCCGGCGCACCTTCGTGCGATCGCCGAGATTCAGATAAGCCTCCCAATATTGATCGCTGAACTTCTGCATCACCTGGTACCGGCGACCCAGATGATCAAAACGCCGCGCTGCAAAGTCGAGGGCGGCCAGGTTCTCACGGTTACGTCGCGCCTGGTTCGCGTTGCGCGCGACTTTCTCCTGCGCTTCCTCAACCGCCAGACGCATCTGCTTGATTCGGTCTGCGTTTGTGCGGGCGAACCCTATGAACTGCGTCGTGAAGGGATCGCGCCAGAACACTTCATCGCCCCATCCGCCTCCGCCGCTTCCCAACAACAACGTAGCCTTCAACAACTCATCGCTGTCAGCGCGATAAAATGACCACGCGAAATTCTTATCGAACTCGGCGCGGTCGAGTGTGCCTTCCTGCCATGAAGCCGCCGCGCCCAGAGCGATCGGATACCACGCCATCTCGAACAATGACTCGCCGTCGTCATCCCAGGTGGTATTCATCATGCCGATGGCGCCGGCTTTCTGCCCGTCGCGCACAAAGTTGATGATGTTCTTGGCCGCCGCTTCAGTGTTCGGAAAGATTTGGTTCCACGTCTGCGCGCCGGGACAAACAAATTGCTGGAGTCCGGCATCCTGAAAAGGCTTGATCGACGCCATGAAATCATCGCGGGCGCCGTACTGCCAGTTCATCACGATCATGTCCTTCGGAATCTGATTAATTAGATCGGGATGATTCAACGCGATGTCGCCCCAGAACATCAGCTTACGGTTGTAAGGCTTCAAAAGATCGCGCACGCGATTCAGGTGTTGAAAATAGATCGCGCCGACGCCCTTGGCTTGCGCCTCGGCTTTGCTCTGGCCCTGGCCCAGCTCAAAGGTCTCATCTTCGCCAATATGGAAGAACTGGCCGGGAAACAGTTCGTTCAGTTCCTTGTACCAGTCTTCGACAATTTTGTAAGAGCCTTGCTGTTGCGGCGACAGCACATCTCCTAAGGGTGTTTCAGCCAACTCGGCATATTTCTCCAGCCGTAAAGCCTTGTGAAGATGACCGAACGTCTGCTGTTCAGGAACCAGCTCGACGTGATAGTTGCGCGCGTAAGTGACGAGGTCTTTGATTTCCGCCGGCGTGAGCGAGCCACCCTCCGGCCCAATCAGAGGATGTGATTGGCTACTGAACGTGTGCTCCATATAAAAGGAGTGCATGTTCATTTTGAAGAAAGCGAGCGTGCGGATTTGCCGTTTGATGTAATCGACGGTCGGCACGGGTCCGCGACTGATGTCGTCGGACAATCCACGCCAGCGCATCGTCGGCCAATCGACGAGCTTCACCGCTGGAATGGTGGCCGTCGCGCCCTCGCCGCGCACCAACTGCTTGAGGGTTTGTAAGCCATAGAAAGTTCCCGCGGCCGTGTTGCCCGCCACGATCACCTGATTGGCATCTGCCACGAGGAAATAACCTTCTTCGCCGGTTGACGATGGGGTGGCATTCATTCTTTGCAATGCCTGGGCAATTGGCAGCGAATCGATTCGCCCGATCAGGATGTCGTGACGACCAGCGCGCCCGATTGTCAGCGCGGCGCCGGCGGACGACTTTACGTCGTTGATGAAATCCTGCGCCGCGAATTGATCTTCAGCAGACTTCGAATCCGCGAGCACCAGGCGCGCATCTCGCAGCGCAAACGATCCCTGGCCCGGTGTCACTTGCTTCGGCGCCGGAATAATCTGGATCTTGCCGGTTGATTCAGTTGTTTGAGCACTCAGAGTGGTGCCGAGGGTGAACAATAATGCCGCCGCCGTGGCGGTGATGATGCGTGTTAGACTTGATGACATTGGTAAAGAAGGTAAGCAGCCTTTGGATGGTCAGATTTGACTGAGACTATTTACTCGAAATCGCCAACAAACTCAATCGCGCCCTCCGCAGCTTCAGCGAAGATATTTTTATTACTGGCCATAGTTTTATTTATCGCCGCGCGTCTTTGGCACCTGACAACGAGTTGTCTGTGGTTCGACGAAATCTTCAGCGTTCATGCTGCCGAACATTCGTGGGGCAGCATCCTGCAATTCGTCGCTGCGGACCTCGTGCATCCACCACTCTTCTACATTCTGCTCAAGATTTGGACCAGTATCGGTGGGGAGTCTCTGCTGTGGCTGCGTCTGTTTCCGGCGTTGTTGAGCATCGCGGCCATTTGGCCAACTCTGCTGCTGGCGCGCGAGTTGAAACTAACCAGGACCGAGACAGCCTTCGCCTTGTTGCTGCTGGCCGTGAATGGGTACCTCATCAAGTACGCGCAGGAAGTGCGCATGTACAGCCTGCTGCTGTTTCTCAGCGCGTGCTCGCTGGGGCTGTTCTTTTCGTGGTTGAGAGACGATGCCGGCAGAACGCGCATCCTCGCCCTGACCGTGGTGAACCTCCTGCTGATCTATTCGCATTACTACGGCTGGTTAATGGTGATGCTTCAGTTGGTGCTCGGGTTCTGGTTTGTTCCGCGACTGCGAAAGCAACTTCTCGTAAGCTTCGCGGTTCTGTCAGCGTCGTATGTTCCGTGGATTGTCCAGCTCACACGCGCCTACGAAAACAATCGTCTGGCGCAAAATGTTGGCTGGATTCCGCGACCCGGCCTGCGAGCGCTGCTGGAGTATGCGATGCTGCTGAACCAGCCTTTCACGTTTCCGGAGAGCAGCGTTGATACCGCAATTAATCCGTTCGGCGGGATCTTGGTGCTGCTCTTGTTCGCCTTGCCCATCGCGATGTTCATCTGGCGATCGCTAAAGGTTCGACAACACGACGAACGGTTGCTGATGCTCGGCATCTTCGCATTCGCGCCGGTCGTGCTGGTAATCATTGCGAGCTGGATCTTCCCGAAGTCGATTTGGGGTACGCGCCATCTCATCATCGCCGCTGTCCCTTATTGTTTACTGGCGGCGATCGCCGTCGTGAGATTGTCACCAGACTGGATGCGCATCGCCATTCTCCTAATTGCCGGTTGTTGGTTTTCGGCAACCGCCGTATACGTCCTCATTAGGCCGACGTCACGGCCGATTTGGTGTGCCTGGTCGCCGCTGGTGCAGACGGCCATGCAAAGCGACAACCGATCACAGTCGATGCCGATCTATGCATTCGAGGATCTGATTGCGTATCATCTCTGGTTCGCAGCGCATGATTCTCCGAACGCAAAGCCCAGGGTAACGGTTATTAAAGGAATGCCGGGCGTGCCTGAAGACCCGGCGTATTTTCTGCCGCGCAATTTCAATGAGGTAGCGGTCAGCAATCCGAGCGTCACAACTGAAGATGAGATCTGGATTGCCTTCCGCGGATCGCGTCTCGATGAAAACAAGCCGCCACTTAATCACTTTACGCAGAGCGGTTACCACGTCGATCGGATTTTGAACGAGCACATGCAGTACCAGGATGCATTTCTGATCAAGCTGCGGAAATAGGAGCACCGATTTGTCTTTGATGCTGAAAGAAATCGCCGAACAGCCGGCGGCGCTTGAGCGCACCATCGCGGCCGAACGCGAGAAGATTGGGCGGCTCGAGCGACTGTTAGCCGGACGAGACATAGATCTAATCGTGCTCGTCGCACGCGGCAGTTCCGACAACGCCGCGCTCTTTGGACGCTATCTGCTTGAGATTACCACCGGCATTCCCGTGTCGCTGTCGGCGCCTTCGGTGCACACGATTTATCAGGCCAGGTTGAATTTGAAACGCGCGCTTGTGATCGGCGTGTCGCAATCGGGCGAAGGCGAGGACATCAATCGCGTGCTGGAAAACGCGCGCGCGTGCGGGGCCTTTACAATCGGCATTACTAATGAAGCCTCGTCATCGATGGTGAAGCTGGTTGATGAAACTTTGCTCATGCATGGTGGCCACGAACAATCCGTAGCCGCCACGAAAACTTTCACCGGCCAGATGATGCTCTTCTACATGATGGCTGCGGCCCTCGCCGGCAAACGCGGGGCGATCGATTACGAGCGAATTCCGGCGTTTGCGGCGCGCGCGCTTGAACAAAAGCCGGCCATCGTTGAACTCGTACAGCGTTACGTTTTCATGGAGAACTGCGTCGTCGTCGGTCGCGGCCTGGCTTACGCGAACGCCTACGAGTTTGCTTTGAAGCTGATGGAGACGTGTTACGTCGTGGCTGAGCGATTTTCCTCCGCGGATTTCCTGCATGGCCCGCTCGCCATGATCGAGCGTCATTTTCCCGTGATGCTGTTCGCGCCGCCGGGTCAGATGTTGCCGGGCACTAAAGACCTGATTGCTCGTTTGAACGAATTGAAGGCCGAGACCATGGTCATCACCGCCGATCTTGATCTCGCGGGAATGTGCTCGCGTTCGATCATCATGCCGCGCGAGATCGACGAATTTCTCGCGCCGATTCCTTACATCATCCCGGCACAACTCTTCGCGGCTTTGTTGGCTGAGGCAAAGGGACTCGATCCAGACAAACCGCGATCGTTATCGAAAGTCACCAGGACGTTGTAGTTGGGTGCAGTAGCCCGACCGTAAGGGAGGGCGTGCGCTGCCGGTTTTGGCCCCTCCCTTACGGTCGGGCTACTGCCCCGCTTTAGCATGGAATCACCGCAATCACACGGCTCTCTTCTGCGCGTCCTCGGCGTAGGCTTCGGTCTGGCAGTGACGCTCGGCGGTACGATCGGCATGGGCATCCTGCGCACGCCGGGAGAGATCGCCAGGCAACTGCCGACGCCTTCGCTCTTCATCGGCATTTGGATCGTTGGCGGCGTCTACGCTTTGCTCGGCGCCGTGTCCGTCGCAGAACTCGGTGCGATGATTCCGCGTTCCGGCGGTTTCTATGTGTTCGCGCACCGCGCCATCGGGAGCTACGCCGGGTTCATCGTCGGCTGGAGCGATTGGATGTCGACCTGCGCCACGATCGCGCTGATCTCAATGGTGGTGGGCGAGTACACGGGCGTGCTGTTCCCCACACTCGCCACTCATCAAAAGGCGGTCGCGCTAATCGTCACGCTCTTCTTCGCGCTGCTTCAATGGCGTGGCGTTCTGTGGGGCAGCTACACCCAAAACGTCACGAGTCTAATCAAGGTTGTCGCCTTTATCGCGTTTGGGATCATCGCGTTGATTCATCCGGCTGCGAGCACGCCGGCGATCGCGGCGACACTGCCGGCGCCCCAGGGCTTCGCGCTATTTGCCGCGATTATTCTCGCGTTGCAGGGCGTCCTGTACACGTACGACGGTTGGTACGGCGTCTGTTACTTCGGCGGTGAAGTGCGCAACCCGAAGCGCGACGTCACCTTCTCAATGTTTGGCGGAGTACTGCTGGTCGTCGCGATTTACGTCTTGATTAACCTCGCGCTTTTGCACCTGCTCGGGCTTCCGCGAATTGCCGGAGATGAATTGGCGGTGGGTACCGCGGCGAGCGTAGTTTTCGGGACATATGGAGATAGAGTAATTCGCGTGCTCGCCATCATTTCGATGCTAAGCACGATTAATGCTTACACGCTGAGCGGTCCGCGGACTTTGTATGCGATGAGTTGTGACGGGCTTTTCACGCACCATGGAAGGACAGTTAATAAAGGTGGGACGCCCACAATCACTCTTTTGATTAGCACGATAGTAGCCGTCCTCTTTATCCTCAGCGGCACTTTTAATCAAGTCCTGGCCGTGGTCGCCTTCTTCTTCGTTTCGTATTACACACTGGCCTTCATCTCAGTCATCGTTCTGCGCCGGCGCGAACCTGATCTTCATCGTCCTTATCGCGTGTGGGGTTACCCGTGGACCACGCTAATCGTGATCGCCGGATCGATTGCCTTTCTCGCCGGCGCCGTTGCTGGTGATACGAAGAATAGTCTCTGGGCGCTGGGGCTGTTGGCGATCAGTTTGCCTGTCTATTTGGTAGTCAAACGACTTAGCTTTCGAGACGGCGCCTGATTCAATAATGCAGAGGTTAGAGGTCAGAGATTAGAGGCTAGTCAAAGTCGCTACTGATTCATGTTCAAATAAGCAGCTATTAATGTCTAGCTTCTAGCCTCTAGCTTCTAGCTTCTAGCCTCTAGCCTCTAGCCTCCAACCTAAAATTTTCAACATGCGGAGTTTAGGGTTAGCGATCAGAGGCTAGTCAAAGTCGCTACTGATTCATGTTCAAGGTAGTAAGGGTATTATCTCTAACCTCCAACCTCCAACCTCTAGCCGCTAACCTCTACTTGTCACTCGGTCAGGCATAATCGCTATGCTATGCTCGCCTGCGCGCGAAAGTGGCGGAATTGGCAGACGCGCCAGACTTAGGATCTGGTACCGAAAGGTGTGGGGGTTCGAGTCCCCCCTTTCGCACCAAAGCAGTGAGCAGTTGGCAGTGAGCGGTGAGCAGTTTTGCTCCGCTCTTATTCAACCGGACGCAGCCCGGGCAAAACGGATCTGATTTCGACTGCTTACTGCTCACCGCTTACTGCTTACTGCTTACTCTTTTATGAAAACCGAACTCAAAGAAATCTCTCCAACCAGAAAACAGATTGACGTCGAGATCGATGCTGACGCCGTGCGCGCGGTTTACGATCGGGTTAGTGACAACTATGCGAAGGCTGCGACGGTTCCCGGCTTTCGCCCCGGCCACGCACCGCGCGACGTAGTGCGCACGCGCTTCAAGGATCAAATTCGCACCGAAGTGTTGCGCGAGTTGTTACCCAATGCCGTTCAATCCGCAGTCAACGAACACAAGCTCGAGCCATTGGGCGAGCCTGAACTGAATTTAGAAAACACCGAAGGCCTGGATCAATTAGGCAAGAGGCCGATTCTGTTCAATATTAGTGTCGAGGTTCTGCCTGAGATAACGCTAGCCAATTACAAGGGCCTTGAGGTTGCGCGACAAACGCGCCCCGTCAGGGAGGAGGACATCGACAGCGTAATTGAGCAGTTACGCGAAGGGTCCGCGGCACTGCAGCCGGTGGAAGACCGCGGCGCGCAGGTCGGCGACACCGTGACAGCAAACTTCCACGGAAAGTTCGTGAATGATCCTGAAGCTGAACCAATTAACGTCGAAGACGTCGACGTCATCCTCGGCGGCCAGGGCGTCGTGCAAGAAATCACCGACAACCTGACCGGCACGAAACCTGACGACGAAAAGACGTTCTTGGTCGATTATCCTGCGGATTTCAGCGCCAAAGGACTGGCCGGCAAGTCCGTCGAGTACACAGTCAAGGTCAGCGCCGTCCGGATCAAGGAGCTGCCGGAAATCGACGACGAATGGGCCCAGAGCTTAGGCGAGGAAATTGAATCGGTCGATCAACTACGCGAGAAGGTGCGCGAGGATTTGGCCACTCAAGCTACGCATGAAGCGGAAGGAAGAACTCGCTCTTCGCTTTTGCGCAAGCTCGTCGACGCGCATGAGTTCGAATTACCGGAACGCCTGGTCGCACATCAAACCGAACATCGTTTTGAAACCGTGGTGCGCGACATGATTGGTCATGGAATCGATCCGCGCAATCCGGAATTGGACTGGGACAAGGCAAGAGAGACTTTGAAGGAGCAGGCAAGCTTTGATTTGCGCAGCTCATTACTGCTTGAACAGCTTGCCGATGCGGAAAAATTGGAAGTAAGCGATCAGGAAATCGAGGATGAGATTCACGCGATCGCAGACGCATCAAAACAGACGCCGGAACAAGTGCGTGCTGTCTTGACAAAGCAAGGTGGCGAATCTAGCATCGCTTCGAGGTTGCGCAGTCGCAAAGCGCTCGACTTCTTAGTCGCGAATGCGAAAGTAACCGACGAAGAATGGAAGGAAGAAAAACAGGAGTCAGAAGTCAGTAGCCAGAAGTCAGAATAACGATCACCCAGGTTTTTCTGCCTACTGCTCACTGCTTACTGCCTCCTTATTTTTTTGAGATCTCAAAAGCAGGAATTCGGAGGTTTTCGACTTCGCTTTTCTGAGATCTCAAATCTGAGATTCGAAATCTAATATGGCCTTAATACCCATGGTAGTCGAACAAACGTCACGCGGTGAGCGGGCGTTTGACATCTACTCGCGGCTGCTGAAGGACAACATCATTTTTCTCGGCACGCCGATCGACGATCAGATTGCGAACCTGATCGTTGCGCAGTTACTTTTCCTCGAAGCCGAAGATCCTGAGAAGGACATCAATCTTTATATCAACTCACCGGGCGGCTCGGTGACTGCCGGTCTCGCGATTTACGACACGATGCAATTTATTCGTCCGGATGTCACGACGATTTGTGTCGGCATGTGCGCTTCCATGGGCGCTTTGTTGCTGACCGCCGGCGCCAAAGGCAAACGCTTCGCGCTGCCCAACTCACGAATTCTCATTCATCAACCTTCAGGTGGCATGCAGGGACAAGCCACCGATGTGCGCATTCATGCGGAAGAACTGATTCGCATCCGCGAGCTGACCTCTGAAATTCTCGCTAAGCACACGGGCCAGGACATGGAAACGATCGAGCGCGACGTCGAGCGCGATCGATATTTGTCAGCCATTCAGGCCAAGGAGTATGGTTTAATAGACGAGGTGATCGCGCACCGCGAATAGTGTGTAGCGCAAGTTGTTAACTTGCGGACTTGTCAAAGCGATACGCAACTTAACAAGTTGCGCTTCATCGAACGGAGTTCCCCAGATGGTAAGAAGAACCGACGACACACTGCGATGTTCGTTCTGCGGTAAATCGCAGAATGAAGTCAAGAAGCTCATTGCCGGGCCGACGGTCTACATCTGCAATGAGTGCATCGACATCTGCAACGAGATAATCAGCGACGACCAACAAGCCGAGTCGGTAGCGTCGCGACCTCCTCTTCCCAAGCCCAACGAAATCAAAGCCTTCCTTGACGAATACGTGATCGGCCAGGAAGAAACCAAGAAACGTCTGTCGGTAGCGGTCTATCAGCATTACAAGCGAATCGAACTGGCGCGCCGGCGCGCGGATGTCGAGATTCAGAAATCAAATATCGCTTTGATTGGACCGACCGGAACCGGCAAGACCCTGCTGGCGCAAACCCTGGCGCGCATGCTGAGCGTCCCCTTCACCATCGTCGATGCGACTACGTTGACTGAAGCCGGCTATGTCGGAGAAGACGTCGAGAATATCATCCTGAAACTGTTGCAGGCCGCGAACGGCGACGTCGAACGCGCGCAGCAAGGCATCATCTATATTGACGAGATCGACAAGATTTGCCGCAAGGATGAGAACCCGTCGATTACCCGTGACGTCTCGGGTGAAGGCGTGCAGCAAGCGCTGCTGAAGATTCTTGAAGGCACCGTCGCCAACGTGCCGCCGCAGGGTGGGCGCAAACATCCGCACCAGGAATTTTTCCCGGTCGACACGACGAATATTCTGTTTATTTGCGGCGGAGCGTTTGTTGGGCTGGAGAAAGTTGTCGAGCGCCGTCTGCGCAACAAGTCGCTGGGTTTCCACGCCGAAGTAAAATCCGGCGCTCAACGCCAAGCTGACGCGCTGGCGCACGTGCAGCCGGAAGATTTGATTCGTTACGGCTTGATTCCGGAATTCGTCGGCCGTCTGCCGGTCGTCGGCGTACTCCATGAACTCGACGAGGCCGCGCTGGTTAAGATTCTGACAGAACCGAAGAACGCGTTGGTCAAGCAGTACCAGAAGAAATTCGATTTCGACTCCGTGAAGCTGCGATTTACGGATGATTCATTGCGGGCCGTCGCCGGCCAGGCGTTAGAACGAAAAGTGGGCGCGCGTGGGCTGATGATGATTCTCGAAGAGTTGCTGCTGGAAGCAATGTACACGCTGCCGTCGCAAAAACGCGTGAAGGAATTTGTCATTACCAGCGAAATGGTCGAACGCCGACGCGCGATGCCGGGTGAGGGACTCGCGGGGGTGGACGACGCGGCTGCCTGAATTAATGAACGGCTTCAAAAACGACAACGGCAATGCCGATCACTCGGCATTGCCGTTTTGCCTGGTGGGAACGAGATTCAAATCTTCTCGTTCATCCTGTGGAAGATCTTCACCGCGCCATCGCAATCACTTCGACTACTTCATAGACGGGCTTGGTCTCGCCGTGGTACGCCGCAATCTTCTTTAGCTCCCGCTCCATCGCGCGTTCCTGCTTGGACTTGGAGATTTCGCGGCCTGTGGATTCACCGGCCATCCAAACCTGCGACAGGAAGTACGTGCTGCCGTATTTATGGAACACGAGCTTCGCGTCCAATCTGCCCGTCCGTTCGCGCGGCGAGCAGTTGCGTAGCACGGAGTCACCGCTCCGATTACCGAGCGCAATCAAATCTCCTTGCTGACCCGCCCCGGCAACCTGATACTCTCCCGCGCGAAGCGTCTGATCCGCGACCACGAACTCGAATGGAACTTGCGCTGCGATGCGCGCTTTCCCTTGACCGTTCGCCACTGCCGCTGACGCAGCTGCCAATGCCAGCGTCACCATCAACATCGTGAGTCCCTTTGCAATCTGCCTTTTCATTTCTCCTCCTTCTGCTCCTGAAAGCCTCGGTCGTTTTGATCGACCTTCTATGTGCTGGTTGATGGCGAGACCCGTGCCAAGGCTTGACGAAACCGAAAGCAAACGAAAGCAACTCGGGTAACCCCAGCGTGCTACAAGACTTCAGGTTGCTTCGTCTATTTTCCGCAATCAATAAGGAAACATCTGACGAGCCGCAGATTTCTATCTGATCAGATAGACCGCTTATCTATTTAGATAGAGCCATCAACCAACTTCGGCTAGCAATAATTGTTGCGGCACGCGGCGCAGGCGCGTAAACTGGCAACCCCGACGCCAGCTACTCATGAAATGAAGCCACGCATTGCCGCTATCACAGGGAAACTCGATGACACAGTCATTTCGATGACTGACGGCCCGGTGCTGATCGGCCGTCAGGCCGGAGCGACTTTGAAGATTGGGAACGCGTCTGTTTCGCGGAGGCACGCCATCATTGAGCGTGAGGGTGATCGTTTCATCATCGCTGACCTTGGCAGTCGCAACGGCACTTTCGTCAACGATGTGCCTGTGCGCCGCCGGGAATTGCAGCACGGCGATCGGGTGCGCATCGGCGACTCGCAGTTCTTTTTTCTTTATGAAGAGTCCGACGAACCTGCCAGAACCAGCGAAATTCGGTTCGATGAAAGCGAAATTACGAGCGGCGCCACCGTGCGCAGGACCTACGCTGACGCCCTGGGCTTAATGGCGCGCGACCTCGCGGCGCTCCTGAGGGTCGGCACGTCAATTAATGCCATTCGCGACTTGCAGGAGTTGCAAGAGCATCTCCTTGAATTGGTTTTCGAGGCAGTGCCGGCCAAGCATGGCGCCATCCTGCTCCTCGGCGATGAATCTGCGGTTACCAATCAATTCACCTCCGTGTTTGGCCTCGATCGTGTGTATGGCCCTAATCAGAAGATCACGGTGAGCAGCACGGTGGTGCGGCGGGTCCTGAACGACAACGCCGCCTTACTGATTACGGACGCCGAACAAACTGACGCGCTCCAGACGGATAGCCTGATCGCTGCGCATTCACGTTCGCTTTTGTGCGTGCCGCTCGTCATGCACGGTAAGTCCCTGGGGGTGATTTATCTCGACACGGACGTTCCGGATGTTCGCTTTGACGAAGACCACTTGCAGTTGATTACGGCGGTGGCCGCGGTCGCCGCAGTCGCCATTCAAAATGCCCGGCACATCGCCAGCCTCGAAGGCGAAAACCAGCGACTGATTGCCGACGCGAATATCCAGCACAACATGATCGGCGAGAGCGAGCCGATGCATCACGTCTACCAATTGATCTCAAAGGTCGCTGCGACTGATTCAACGGTGCTGATTTCGGGCGAGAGCGGCACCGGCAAGGAACTAGCCGCGCGGGCAATCCATACGAACAGCAAACGATCGACTAAGCCATTTGTCGCGGTGAACTGCGCGGCGTTGGCGGAATCTCTGTTGGAGAGCGAACTGTTCGGCCACGAAAAGGGCGCTTTCACCGGCGCACTCAATCAACGCAAAGGCCGTCTGGAAGTGGCGGAAGGAGGCACGATCTTTCTCGATGAGATTGGCGAACTATCGCCGGCGTTACAGACCAAGCTGCTCCGGGTGCTCCAGGAACGCGAATTTGAGCGCGTCGGCAGCAACAAAGCAGTCAAGGTGGATGTTCGCGTGCTCGCCGCAACCAATCAGGACCTTGATCGGGCCATCGAGGAAGGCAGGTTTCGTCGCGATTTGTTCTTCCGCCTCAACGTTGTCGAATTGGAAATGCCTGCCCTGCGCAACCGAGCTGAAGACATCCCCATGCTCGCCAACTTTTTCGCGGCCAAGTTTGCCGAGCGATGTAATCGCCGCGTGGTCGGAATTTCGCCCGAGGCACAGGCCCTTTTGCAGCGCTACGAGTGGCCGGGCAACGTGCGGGAACTCGAAAACGCAATCGAACGGGCGGTAGTCATGGGCACAACCGAACACATTCTCAGTGAGGACCTGCCTGAATCAGTCCTGGAAGTCAGCTCGCCGCAAACGGCGGCTGCCTCTGGCTATCACGCTCACGTCACCAGCACGAAAAAGCAGATCATTCTTGAGGCCATGCGAAAGGCCGACGGCAGCTACACCGAAGCTGCCAAAATGCTCGGCCTGCATCCAAATTATCTGCATCGGCTGGTGCGGAATCTGGACCTGCGAGAACAATTGAAGTAGCTTCTGCGAAGCAAAACTCCCTTCTGACACAACGGTAGCACCATCGCGCTAAATGGTTTACAATCGCGATAGCCTCGCTGACGAACGGCAGTGTAGCGAATTGCCTCGCAGTGAGACCGAATTGACGGCTAAATAATCTTCGAGAAAGCCCTCATTCGTTGTATATTTGATTTGTCCCGGCGGACTTTCAGGAACCATCTTCAGCATCACGCCCCGCAATAAGAAATCATGGAAGAATATTCAGACCGAACCCCTGCCGACATTGCCCGTTACCCAATGGTGCCGATTCGCGATGTCGTAATCTTTCCCTTCACCAAAGTTGCTTTTAAAATCGGGCGACCCGGTTCGGTGCGCGCGCTGGAAATGGCGCTCGCGTCAGATCGCACGATTTTTCTTTCAACTCAGCACGACGCCACAGTCGATGAGCCGAACCCGGATCAGATCTACCGGGTGGGAACAATTGCGCGCATTCTGCAGTCGCAACGCCAGGAAAACGGTCAAATCAAAGTCGTAGTCGAAGGACGTGAACGTGCGACGACAATTCGCGTCGATAACAATGCCGGCGCTTTCACAGCTACGGTTCGCCGTGCGCCGGTCGTCAGCGAAGAAGGCGTGCGCACCGATGCCCTGGTGCAGAAGATTGCCCAATTAATCGAACAACACCTGCGGCTGGCGCCCGACGTGCAGCCGGATGCGCTGCAAACGGCGATGCGCAATGCTGATCCGTCGCACATGGCTGATGCGCTGGCTTCGCAATTGCGAATTTCAGTTGAAGATAAGCAGGGACTGCTCGAATTGTTTTCGGCCCAGGCCCGGCTCGCGCGCTTGATTGAAATCCTGGAAATCGAGCTGGAGAAGCGCCAACTTGATCGCACCATTCAGACGCGTGTAAAACGCCAGATGGAGAAGGCGCAGAAAGAGTATTACCTCAACGAGCAAATCAAGGCGATTCACAAAGAGCTGGGGCGCAAGGACGAACGCGCCGAACTCGACGAGCTGAAGAAGAAGATCGAAGAAGCCGGTATGACCGAGGAAGCGAAGGAAAAAGCGCTTCAGGAATTGCACCGGCTGGAAGCGATGCCGCCGATGTCCGCGGAAGGCACTGTGTCGCGTACCTATATTGATTGGCTCGTGAACGTACCGTGGAAGCAGAAGTCGAAAGAGATCAAGGATCTTACCAAGGCTGAGGAAGTTCTTAACGAAGACCATTTCGGGCTGGAGAAGATCAAGGATCGCATCCTCGAATATCTCGCCGTGCGGCAGTTAGTTAAGAATCCAAAGGGATCGATTCTTTGCTTCGTCGGCCCGCCGGGAGTCGGCAAGACCAGCCTCGGCAAATCGATCGCGAAAGCGACGGGCAGGAAATTTGTGCGGCTGTCATTGGGCGGGGTCCGCGACGAAGCGGAGATCCGCGGTCATCGTCGAACATACATCGGCGCGTTGCCGGGCCAGATCATCCAGATGATGAAGAAAGCCGGCACGGTAAATCCGGTGCTGCTGCTGGATGAAGTAGACAAACTCGGGACTGATTTTCGTGGCGATCCGAGCGCTGCGCTGCTCGAAGTTCTCGATCCGGAACAGAACCACATGTTCCAGGACCACTATCTTGACGTCGAGTACGACCTTTCCAAGGTTTTCTTCATCGCCACGGCGAACGTCATGCACACAATTCCGCCACCGCTGCAGGATCGACTCGAAGTTTTGCGGCTTTCCGGATACACCGAGCGCGAGAAACTTGAGATTGCCAAGCGGCACCTGGTGCCTAAACAGGCCGAAGCCAACGGGCTGCGCGGGGAACAGTTCGAATTCAACGATGAAGGCATCCTGGAAATCATTCGCCACTACACGCGTGAGTCCGGCGTGCGCAACCTCGAACGCGAAATCGGATCGTGCTGCCGTAAGGTTGCGCGAAAGTTCGTCGGTGAAAACGTGGAAGAGGGATTCAAGGACATAATCAACGCGGAACGGGTTCAGCAGATGCTCGGACCAATCAAATTCCGGCAGCAAAGCATCGCTGCGGAAAGCGAAATCGGTTTAGCCACCGGATTGGCCTGGACTGAAGTTGGCGGCGAGGTCTTGCAGATTGAAGCGACCCTGGTCAAAGGTCGGGGCGCGGTCACGCTCACCGGCAAACTCGGCGACGTGATGCAGGAATCAGCGCAGGCGGCGCTCACTTGCATCAAAGCGCGGGCGGAACGGCTGGGCATGAGTCTCGATTTCATCCGCAAGCGCGACCTCCACATCCATATTCCGGAAGGCGCGATTCCCAAGGACGGGCCGTCGGCCGGCATTACCATGGCGGTGGCGATGGCTTCAGCGTTAATGCGCGTGCCGATTCGCAACAATGTCGCCATGACCGGCGAGATAACTTTGCGGGGACGCGTGCTGCCGATTGGCGGGGTCAAGGAAAAGCTTTTGGCGGCGCATCGGTTCGGGATCGACACGATTATCCTGCCAAAGGAAAACGAAAAAGATTTGGTAGACGTGCCCGAAGAAGTCCGCAGCGTTATGGACATCAACCTCGTCGAGACTATTGACGAAGTGATTGCGCTGGCGCTCGTCGAACAGCCAGCCGAGGCTGCAATTGGCGACGAAGCGAAAACGCCGCCGATTTGGACGACCGAGCCGCCTCCGGGTTTGCAAGCGCCCGTCGAGCAGTAGGCTCCGGCAAAACAGGTTCAGTTTTTCAATTCGCATTCAGTACGCGCAGCGCACGCAGACGTGTGACTGCGCTAGAGCCGTTAACAATTCTTCTAGACAAGGGAGCAATTAAGATGGGTAAACATGAAGATGCAGATCTGATTCTGAAGCTTTACGACCTCCGCCGCGAAACGGTCATGCGCCAGGCGCGCGAATGGTGGTTCACCTTCAATCCAACCAGCATTCAGGACGTCATGGGCACCATGATGGGCCCGCAGAGCGGCTACATGCGCATGGTCCTTTCATACTGGGACATGGCCTGTGCCATGGTCGTCAGCGGCGCGATTGACGAAGACCTCTTCAATCAAACCAATGGCGAGCACATGCTGGTTTACATGAAGATTGAGCCGGTGCTCGAAGACCTTCGCAAGATGTTTGACAACCAGGAATTCGCGAAGAGTCTCGAGACTGTCGTGAAGCGCATGCCGAACATCGATGCGCGCATGGCCAGCATGCGGGAACGCTTCAAACAAATCGCAGCGATGCGAGCCCAGCAGGCGCAGGCCGCAACTGCCGGAACTCAGTCCTAGTAGCGTATCGCTCAATCGCGAGGATGGAGGCGCTCGTTGACAAATGAAAATCACGAGCGCCGAATTCCTTAAGAGCGCCCTGAAAGAAAGCGATTGGATCCACGATAACGTTCCCGAAATCGCTTTCCTGGGCAGATCCAACGTCGGCAAATCCAGTCTGATTAATTCCCTGTTAGGGGTCCGCGGGCTCGCGCGTACTTCATCGACGCCTGGCCGGACCCAAATGCTCAACTTCTTTCTGATAAACAATCAGTTTAGATTCGTAGACTTACCTGGTTATGGCTATGCCAAAGCGCCAAAGGCCCTGCAAAAAGACTGGGGCGCCGCTGCCGGGGAGTTCCTTGCGAAACGCGAGCAGCTTGTGTTATCAATTCATATAGTTGATTCGCGTCACGAACCTTCGAAGTTGGATTTGCAACTTCACGAGTGGCTCAGGCATCATCGCAAGCCGCAACTAATCGTCATAACCAAATCCGACAAGCTTTCAAGAAATGAATTGGCTCAAAGCCTGAAGCGCGCCGCCAGAATATTCCAGGACACGGATTTGATCACCTATTCATCGACGAAGCGGCAGGGACGTGAACAACTTTGGAATGCAATCGAAAAGTCGTTAAAGGGCTAGCGCAACGTACCGGTTACCCGCGATTTACCGCTTGCGATTTTTCAGGTTTTGTTTAGAATTGAATTTCCGAAACTCGTTTTGTTACGATCGAAGTCAACCGGCCTTGGCTGAAACCCGATTCTGACCTGAGCCACGCATCCCCAATAATCGGCATCCAATTCGCGAGACCCTAAACTTCATCTGGATTCCGATCATTGACGGACACGCGGGCGAGTTCATAAGGCAACTGCGGCGAGAAGCCCCCACACGAGCTTCTCATTAAGCACACCGCACGGAACTTTTCCCTTTGACCGGCACACTTGAAATCACTTGAAAGACAAACGCAACCAGCGCAGAAAACCTGCGCACGAAAGAACGGATATGGCAAACAAACGACGCAGTAACAACGGCGGCGGTGGCAATAACAATGACGGCGGTGGCGTGGCTACCGTCGAAGCCCCGCAAGAGGCCGCCGCAGGCAGAGACGGGCGCGAAGAAATCTTCAATCTGTCCGAACTGAAGGACATGTCGATCTCGGCGCTCACCCAGGTCGCGAAGACCATGGATGTGCCGGGCGCCACGGGCATGCGCAAGCAGGAACTGATCTTCAAAGTCCTGGCGGCCCAGACCGAAAAGAGCGGCTTGATCTTCTCTGAAGGTGTGCTGGAAACGCTGCCGGATGGCTTCGGGTTCCTCCGCGCGCCGGAATACAACTACCTGCCCGGTCCGGACGACATCTATGTCTCGCCCTCGCAGATTCGCAAATTCGATTTGCGCACCGGCGACACCATCAGCGGACAGATTCGCCCACCCAAAGAAGGCGAACGTTATTTCGCGCTGATCAAGGTCGAGGCGATCAATTTTGAGTCGCCCGAACAGGCTCGCGAAAAAGTTTTCTTTGACAATCTAACGCCGCTTTATCCGGACGAGATGCTCAAGATGGAGGTGCAGGCGGACAACCTCTCCGCGCGCGTCATCGATCTCGTCACGCCAATTGGTAAAGGCCAGCGCGCCCTGGTAGTTTCGCCGCCGCGCACTGGTAAGACGATGCTGTTGCAAACGATCGCCAATTCGATCGCGCAGAATCATCCCGAAGTTACTCTGATCGTGCTGCTCATCGACGAGCGACCCGAAGAAGTCACGGACATGCAGCGTTCAGTTCAAGGCGAAGTCATTTCATCGACCTTCGACGAACCGCCGACGCGTCACGTGCAGGTAGCGGACATGGTGATCGAAAAGGCCAAGCGCCTGGTCGAACACAAACGTGACGTGGTGATTCTGCTCGACTCTATTACTCGTCTCGCACGCGCACACAACGCCGTCGTGCCGCCGAGTGGCAAGATTCTCTCAGGCGGTATCGATTCGAATGCCCTCCAGCGACCGAAGCGTTTCTTTGGCGCGGCTCGCAACATCGAGGAAGGCGGCTCGCTGACGATCATCGCCACCGCCCTTATCGACACGGGTTCGCGCATGGACGACGTGATCTTTGAAGAGTTCAAGGGCACCGGCAACTGTGAAATTCATCTCGACCGTCGCCTCAGCGACAAGCGCCTGTTTCCCGCCATCGACCTGCAACGGTCGGGCACGCGCAAGGAAGAGCTGCTTATTCCGAAGGATGATCTCGCCCGTATCTGGGTAATGCGCCGGGTATTGAATCCGCTTTCGCCAACTGAGCAGATGGAAGTGGTGCTCGAACGTTTGGAGAAGACGAAGAGTAACGCGGAATTTCTCGCGTCAATGCAGACTTAGTAGCCGCGTAGCGGCATCATGTTCACAACTCCATCGCTTGTCGTAAATACCCTCGGAGCAAACGAAATGCACATATTTCGTTTGCTCCGAACTATTAGCAGGGGTCTGCTGGTACCATAAATGTTCCGAGCTTGCCGCATATAATCAGCTGACGTCATGCGTGTAACGATTCTTTCACCCGAAGCAGTGCCCTTCGCCAAAGTAGGCGGACTCGCTGATGTTTCGGGCGCCCTGACAAAGGCGCTGCACGCAGAGAACGTTGATTCTTCGCTGATTGTCCCGCTCTACGATTCAATCGATCGCAGCCGGCTGAAGCTGGTCGATGAGGCCCTGGGCCTGTTTTGGCGCGGCAAGACTCCCCACATCCGTATTTGGCAAAGTGATGAGTTAACCGCGCCGACTTACTTCATCGATGCGCCTCACTATTTCAATCGGGGAAAGATTTACGGCGACAACGACGATCCTGAGCGCTTCGCCTTTTTCTGTCGCGCCGCGATAGCGTTGATGCGACGGCTCGACAAACCAATAGACGTCCTTCATTGCAACGACTGGCAGACGGGCTTCGCGGCGGTCGAGATGAACCGGTTGCGCCGCGCCGACGAATTTTTTGCGCAAACCAAAATCCTCCTGTCCATTCATAATCTCGCGTACCAGGGCTTGTTCGACCCTCGTGACCTTTGGTGGCTGGGATTCGGCGACGAGAGAGACTTGTTCATCTCGACCAACTCGGCCTCGGCGCTAAAGGCCGGCGCCATGGCTGCCGACGCGCTTTCGACCGTCAGCCCGCGATACGCGCGGGAGATTCAAACTGCCGAGCAGGGATACGGTCTCGATTGGTTGATGCGCACGCGCAGCGATCGCCTGGCGGGGATTACCAACGGCGTCGATTACGAGGTGTGGAACCCGGAGACCGACCCTGATATTGCTGCAAACTTCGCCGCCGGGGATATGAGCGGCAAGCACGAGTGCAAGCTCGATCTCCTAAAACGATTCGGATTGCCCGAAGAACCCGACCGGCCAATCATCGCCATCATCTCGCGACTGGTCGCGCAGAAAGGCTACGATCTGATTCGCCAGGCGGCACACAGCATTCTTGATACCGGCGCGTTCTTCATCGCTTTGGGGGCAGGCGCAAAGGAATACGAGGACTTCCTGCAAGGCTTACATGACGCGGCGCCACATCGAGTTGGCATTTACAAGGGATTTGCGGGCGAACCGCTCGCGCATCAAATCGAGGCAGGTGCAGATTTATTTCTGATGCCTTCGCTTTATGAGCCCTGCGGTCTCAATCAGATGTACAGCATGCGTTACGGAACCGTGCCGGTGGTGCGCGCAACCGGCGGTCTCGATGACACGGTTCGAAATTTTGATTCGTCTACGGGCGAAGGCACAGGTTTCAAGTTTGGCCCGTACAGTACTGCGGCTATGCTTGAAAAAATCCGCGAAGCGCTTTACTTTTATAAACAGCCGGAAGCTTGGAAGACGATACAACGAAATGGCATGACCACCGACAATTCATGGTCAAATGCCGCAAAGAAATACATCAGCCTTTACGAAGAGATTCCGCGCGCTTAACCAGTGATTTTTCCGAATTGACAACAGATTTCCAAGGAGCTTTTTAAATGAGTGAGCATGTAACCGAAGTCAGCGACAGCAGCTTTGAAACAGACGTTTTGAACTCAGACCGGCCCGTGCTGGTTGATTTTTGGGCCGCCTGGTGCGCACCGTGCCGGATGCTGGCGCCCACCGTCGAAGCCGTCGCCGAGAAATACGCGAGCAATGCGCGCGTTGTGAAACTGAACGTGGATGATAACCCGTCCGTTTCGCAGCGATATGGCATCAAGGGCATTCCGACGCTGATCCTTTTCAAAAACGGTAAAGAGGAAGAGCGCGTGGTCGGCGCCACCTCTGAGGCTGCGATCTCGAAAATGATCGACAAACACATGGACGCGGCCACCGCTGCGTAACTGTTCTCAAAACCAAAAGGCGCGGTTTCGTGATATGCGCAGCCGCGCCTGTTTTGTGTCTGCTCAAATCTGAAATTTTGAATCTTAAGTCTGAGATCTGCATTTCAAATTCAAGATTCATCCCTGAGCATCTGAAGTGCAAATTGACATCTTGTTTCCGGAGAGCTTTCAAATCCAGTTTTCGAACCTCTGATCTCTGACCCCTACTAATGGTTATCGCTGTCATCGGCGCCCAATGGGGCGATGAAGGAAAAGGCAAGATTGTTGATCTGCTCGCCGAGCGGTTCGACATCGTCGTCCGCTATCAGGGCGGGCACAATGCCGGCCATTCGGTGCAGGTGGGCAATCAGTCCTTCGTCCTTCACCTGTTGCCCTCAGGCATCGTGCACGAGGGCAAGACCTGCGTGCTCGGCAACGGGATGGTGATCGATCCTAAAGCTTTCTTTGAAGAGGCTGATCGGCTGTCCGCACAAGGCATCCAGGTAACGCCCGAACGCGTCAAGATCAGTTCGCGCGCGCATCTCATTCTTCCTTACCATCGCGCCCTCGATCACACGAGCGAAGAACGACTCGGCAATGAGAAAGTCGGCACGACCTTGCGCGGTATCGGCCCTGCTTATGAAGACAAGGCCGGTCGCCGCGGCATTCGCGTCGCTGATGCGCTCGTGCCGGAAGTTTTGCGCTCACGAATTGAACGAAACCTTGAAGACGCGAATCGCATAATCGAAGCGTATGGCGGTGAGCCGCTCAACGCTGAAACGATCATCGCTGAGACAACGGCGATAATGGAACGGCTCGCGCCCTTCCTCGCCGATACAAGTCATTTTTTGAATCAGGCCGCCGCGGCCCGCCGCACGATTCTGCTCGAGGGCGCGCAGGCAACGTTGCTCGATGTCGATCACGGCACTTATCCGTTCGTGACGTCTTCAAGCACCACCGTCGGCGGCGCCTGTGTCGGCACCGGCCTCGCCCCGAAACACATCACCGGTGTGCTGGGCATCGTGCGCACCTACACCACCAGAGTCGGTGAAGGCCCATTTCCCACAGAGATGCTCGAAGGCGAGGAGGAATTAGGCCAACTAATTCGCGAACGAGGTCGGGAATACGGCGCGTCCACCGGACGCCCGCGGCGCTGCGGTTGGTTCGATGCGTTTGCCACTCGTTATGCGGCCGAGATCAACGGCTTCAGTTCGGTGGCGCTGACGAAACTCGACGTGCTCGACGCTTTAGAAGAAATAAAGGTGTGCGTCAGCTATGAGCTGAATGGGAAGAAATGCGAATCGCTACCGTCAGTTTCGCATGAACTGCGGCGCGTCAAACCAATTTATGAAACGCTGCCGGGCTGGAAGAGTTCAACCCTCGGAGTTACGCAGTTAAGCGATTTGCCGCGGGCAGCGAGGGAATACGTGAACTTCCTCTCGAATCAAATTGGAGTGCAGATCGGTTTGATCTCAACCGGACCTGAACGTTCGCAAACGATCGTGGTCAGAGAATCAGTGTTGGCAGAATGGCTAAGATGATGAGTTTAATGTTTCAGGTTTCAAGTTTCAGGTTGGGAGAATGACTAACTTGAAACTTGAAACTTGAACCCTTACACTCCTAAAACCAAAGTGGGCCGATAGCTCAGTCGGTAGAGCAACTGGCTTTTAACCAGTGGGTCGCAGGTTCGAGTCCTGCTCGGCTCACCACTTTCGCAAAACGCGGTTGACCGCCGTCAGCCGCTCTAAATAAGACACTTCTTATTTCTGGAATCCCTTCCCCATTGGGAGTGTCATATTGTCATAAATCTATTTTCACAGGGCGTCCAGAGTAAGCACTTGCCCCGCTGCTCCGAAGTCTTTTAGCGATAGATTTCTATCTTAAAGCTGGGGGAGCATTATGTTTAACGTAGACTTTTCGAGAATTCTCAAATCAATTTCACTTGCCGTCGCCTTTGCCGGCGTTCTGTTTCTTGGCCAGGGCGTGGCCCGCGCCGACGAAGTCTTTATCGCTGGCTTCACCAACGGTTGCTTTGGCGTTGCCTGCGCACCGGGCGCATCAGCCACCAGCGGTGGGCTGGTTTTTTCAAACTCCACCTTTTCCGGAACCACGGCGAATGGATTTCGCGCGCTGGGAGGGAATGCGAATCCAGGAGCGAACTTCAATAACCTGGGGTCGATCAGTTTGAGCACGGCGCCACAAAGCTACAACACGCCATTCTCGTTGCAGGTTACCTTCACGGCCCCGCAGGGAATCAACGGCTCGAATTCAGCCGTATTCACCGCGCTCATCACCGGCACGGTCAGAAGCGACAATACCGGTGGCGTCTTCGTCGACTTTGACAACACGCCGTTGTTATTTACCTTTAACGATACGAACTGCGAACCGAACCCTGAAGCTCAGCCCCCATCCGCTGGCACGACCACCTGCGGCCCGGGATCGTTTTCGATGAGCATCAATGACCTGGCGATCGATCCCGGACAAACTGTTTCATTGACCGGGCAAATCACCGGCGCTCAACAAACCGCGGTACCCGAGCCGGCCAGTATCTTCCTGCTGGGAACAGGTATTGTCGGCGCCGCCCATGCCGCGCGGCGCAGAATCAAACGGCGAAAGAATAACCAGACCGATCAGGTCGAGTAGTTCTTCCAGCTCCTACAGTCAAAACGAACTTCGCCTCTCGGAGGAGCAAGCTCCCGAGAGGCGAAGTCTTATTTGGAACCATCAACCATCCTTGGACGCGAGCGCGTACACTCCCCGCGTGACGCGAATCGCATATCCCTCATCCACCAACTGATGATTGCCGAGACCCGCTTCCATACGGCTTAAACCGGTAACGCGCGCGGTCTCGCCGAGTGCAGTCATCCCGGCGCCGGCCAGGTACGCTCGCGCGATCTCTCGCAGCGCCGTTTTCCGCGCCACCCGTTTGCGCAGCTCCTGAGAAAATCGATCTTCCGCCAGCGTCCAGATATAGGAAAACGGCTGATAGATGACATCCTGCGGAATCACTTTCATATTCCGTTGTAATTGGTCGAGGGCGCGATTGAACGCCGCGCGATCAGTTACTCTGCTCTCTGCGCGTAAGTCCGCGGTGGCTAGTTCGTGTTCGCGCCTCAGGACTTTGAGAATTTGCTGGGCCGTGGGGGATAAGATTACTGACTCATCTTTGCGCCGCGGCATCCACACCGCGGCAAAATGGCTAATCAAGCGCGGGGCGACAAACATCGAGCGGCCGCCCGCGAGCTTCGCGTAATAGACACGGCCACGGCGCATCACGTCGTCTTTGAGGTACCAGGTTAGGCGCGTTTCTTCATCCTTCTGCACGTTACGCGGCAGACTCACATCACGACGTCCACACACGGCGATGTATAGCGACGGACCGGCGCGACGAGTATCAGTCAGCGTGTTGGCAAAACCGACATCTTCGATGAAACGTTCGGCTTCAATAGCGCGCTCCACGCGAAGCTCTTCGTCGCGCCGCCACATCCGGTCGCGATGGACTTCGATGTGTTCGGGAAAGGACGGACTAGTCATTGGACTAATATGAAACCGGGTCAGGGGTTGGCTAACCTACGTTCGTGACTGATTTTTTAGATATGATCACGAGGAGTCTTAATCCGAACGTTCGAAGACCCAGAAACCGTTTGAGTAGAGATATTTTACCTTGCCGGACTTGTCGCTCTGAAAAGCAATCTTCGCTTTGCCGTCATCGCGTACGAAGAACATCGGTTCCACTTCCATCCAGCGATGAGCGCTGTTGCTTAATTTCACGGTGCCATCTTCATTGTTGGATACCCTCAGGACCGGACCAGAGGCGGGTTGAGGGCAAGTATGACAAAAGACATTCCATCGATAAGTACCGACGAACATTGGGGGACGCGCCTTGTACTCATCCTTGGCGACCGGGGCCTTAATGGATGCTGGATTCGAATAGTAGCGCTCCAGGATGGCCCACTTCACGGTATCGCGTAAGTTGCTGTTCTCGTGATGATTCACCATGAAGAACCCGGCATTCTCTTCAGGCAAGAGAACCATTTGCGAACTGAAACCCGCCATGTTCCCGCCATGTTCAAGTATTCTCACTCCCTGGTAGTCGTCTTCAAAAAATCCGTAAGCAACACCGGGTATTTGGGGATGCGCGCCGGCATGTCTGCGGTGCATATCACGCATGGCACTGTCGCTCAAGATCGGTTTCGTGGTCCCGCGATTTCCGAGGTGCATCAGCATGAATTTCGACATATCGAGCGCTGTGCTGTTGATGGACGACGCGGGCGTAGTGTGATACCACTCGTACCCTTGGGGCCGGTTGACTCCGTCACGGTACTCGTAACCAACTGCCAGATCAGCCGCCTGTGACTCGGGCACGGTAATGCTGGTGCGATCCATTCCCAGCGGTTGCCAGATATTTCTTTTTAGATAGGATTCAAACGACATCCCTGAGACTTCTTCGATCAACTCGCCAGCTAAAGTTATCCCGTAAGTTGAATAGGAAACGACTTCACCCGGTGGTCTTATCCGCGTCAGTCGCGTTTGCAGGAAAGCTGAGAGTGGCAATACACCCTCTGAGTTGGGCGCCTGTGTGCCGGGTCGAATTTCATCGAGACCGGCGGTGTGGCTTAACAACTGGGCCGCGGTGATTGGCTGCGGATAGGTGGCCGGAACGTTGACCTTCTTCAAATAACGGTTAACGTCGTTTTGCAGATCAAGCTGACGTCGATCAGCTAACTGCATAACGGCGGTAGCTGTAAAGAGTTTGCTGATGGATCCAACGCGAAAGATGGTGCGCTCCGCAGAGACGGGTTTGGTGCGATCCAAATCGACAAAGCCATACCCCCTGGAAAAAAGGACGGCGCCGTCCTTCACAAAGACAAAAGCCGCCCCGGGAATATGCTCTCTCTCCATCTCCTCGGTAAAGATATTATCCAGAAACTGTTCCAGCTCTCTGGCGTCGGTTGGACCATGGGCGCTAGTCAGTTTTTGTTTCTGCCGGGAAAGCGGGAACGCTCCCGTGCAGCAGCACAGGATCAGAGTGAGACAAACGCTTGTCTGCCATTTCAGACGCACCATCATTTTGGCCCTCTCTCGCCGTTTATGACTGATAAGACTAATCATAGTTTCTTTTCTTCTGAGCCGGAAAACAAAACATCCGGGAAGATAGCAAGGCGCGGCCTTGCCGGCCTCCGCACCTCCTTCGTCCAGGTGACGGTGACGTGTTGTTTTTCGATTGCAGCCGAACTTAATGATGGCTTTTTCGTGCTCGAATCGCTTTAATGTCCGCAGTCAAAAGTCTCAAAACGGAGGTCGGTGGAATGAACGTGCAGCGTTGGATTCGCTTATCGGCAGTTTACCTTCTCGTCTTTGCCGCAACCGTCATGTTGGCGTTCGGAGAAGTAGCGGGCCCGTTTCAAGGCGGCCCTCCCAAGCTCCAGCAAGTTGATGGTACGGTTACCGTCAATGAACGTCCGGCAGTCAACGGGGCCGAAATTCCTTCCGGCGCGGTCATTCACACCCAGCAGAACTCCAGCGCCGTTGTCAGTTTAGCAAAGCTTGGCAGAGTTGAAGTCTTTGAGGAAACCACGATGACTTTAACTTTCACCGATTCCACGGCGACTGTGAGCATGCTGGAATCCGGTCGGGTGCGTGTCGCGTCGTCGAGTGCTGTGGTCACGACCAATGACGGAACCGTTACTCCGGTCGGCAGAGCTATGTTCACTGTCAATACTACTTGCGGCAATACTTTTGTTGCTGTGTCAACTGGCAACGTTGAGTTGCGGGCGGGTAACACCGTGAAGCAGATTGCCGCCGGCAGTCAGGACTCGGCAGGTCAGGCCCGGCCCGGCTGCACCCCGCAGTAAGAGCGAGTCAATTTCGTTCTCAATCTTGATCGTTTAGTCGCGAGGCCGCGAGGGGCGGAGTATTTTGGCCGCTCACTTTGTGAAAGGGTCGAGTAAGGGTGCGAAGCATGCATGCCCGGTGCTGCGAACCTCACCAGGTCAATTCATTTTATGCTCGCCGAGTTGTCATTGCGGGAGAAGTACCCTTCGCGCGCCTTCACGCTTGCGTGCTGAATGTTGCGCAACTCCACCCGAATTTGGCGATAGCCTCCGTCATGAGTTTTGTTGGATGGATAGTAAGCCAGGCTGTACTGCGTGCTGAGCTCATTGGCGACCTGGGCGAACGCAGTGCGCGCGCCGGACACATCAGCGACTAAAAAATTGTGCCCACCGGAGTAGCGCGCCATATCGTCCATCTCGCGCCAGGCCAGCTGATACAATTTTCGACTGATGTCGAGTCGCCGGTTCTGCCCCAGTCGGCAAAAGTCTTTATAGAGTTCCGGCCGCGCGTCCGGGTCAAACAATCTCCGAAAGCGCTCCAACTGTTTCTCTGACAAACCCAGACGGTCTTCGTCGTCGCAATCCTTTATGAGTCGCGCCTCGACATAGCCTTCCGTTTCTACCTTGATCAAATAAGTGGCCAGCCCGGCACGCAGCAGCTTCGCCCGCGCCTGTGCATAGTCAGATTCACTGCTGGAATCAACTCCATCGGTCAGGGCCACTACCGCGCGCCGGCCAATCACTTCCGGCCGGGGCGAATTCTGAAAGACCTGATCGGCGATTTGATTAAGTGAATCGTAGAATGGAGTGCCGCTGCTGGTCCCGATGTTGTTGATGGCCTCCTGAATTAGACGGCGATCGCTGGTCAACGGCGACTGTATTTGAATTTCCGGTTCCAGCGATTTGTTGCGCAGCACATTCTTGAAAGCAACAATGGCCAGACGATCTCCGGGGCGCAGCATTTTCACAAACTCAGTCGCCGCATCGCGTATCAGCTGGAGTTCAGCCCGGGTTGAACCTGAGGTGTCGAGCAAGAGGGCAATCTCGAACGGCGCTTCGGTTGAGGCGAAATTGGTAATGCGCTGCGGCTGGCCGTCCTCAAAAACGGCAAAGTTTTCCGCGACCAGTCCTTTAACCGGCAGTCCGTTTCGATCAGTCACAACCGTCGGCACCGCGACCAGTTCGGTATCGACCCGCAACACGTCGCCTTCCGCCACTTCCTCCGGCGCGGTCTTGTCTTTGGGTTGAGCAGCGTTCTCCCTGGGTTTAGCAGGAGCAGAATTGTTGCTTTGTGGCGAAGAGACTTTGCGCGGTCTTTGTTGTTGGTTGACCGGCCGCGGGTCCTGAGCCAGAGGGGCACCTGCCGCTCCCAGGACGACGAGAGAAACCGCACCTGAGACGAGAGCACCGACGAAGGCAATTCTTACCACGGGCCCACGCATGTTTAATTAGACGCTGCGGGCGAAAGATTAGTTACCGCAGCCATTTGGATCATCGCAAACTTGAACCATCGAATCATGGGGGGTGTTAACATACCATCGGCTCCCAGCGTCTGAAGGGTGTGCCTTGAATGTCTGGACGAAGTGTCTCTTGATGACAAGATACCCGCCGGCTCGATATTCTACGCCAACGATCCATTCAACTGTAGTTTCCCATGAAAAGGTGAATTCTCTATGGCTCGAAAGAACTTCTTATACATTCTCGCGGTGGTCGCGTTACTTTCAACTGCCACCCGGGCCCAGGTCCCCAACAAAGAGAAAGTTATTGCCGGCGCTGAACGCGGCTTCGAGAAATATACGAAGGCCTACGTCGCTCCGGGGCCGGGTTGCGCCGCCGCGGTGTCAGTCAACGGAGAATCCGTCTTCGAAAAGGCGTTCGGCCTTGCCGACATGGAGTTCAACGTCTCGAACACGCCGCAGACAATTTTCGAGTCAGGCTCAGTGGCGAAACAGTTCACCGCCGCCGCCATCGTGCTGCTGCAACAGGACGGCAAGCTCAGTCTGGACGATCCGGTCAGGAAATACATTCCCGAACTGCCTGACTACGGTAAGCCGATTACCATCCGTCATCTGTTGAATCACACTTCCGGCATTCGCGACTGGGGCTCAGTCATGGCTTTGACCGGCGCCGGCCGCGGCGATCGAGTCATCACCCAGGATATCGCCCTCGATGTGATTATTCATCAGCGCGCTCTCAACTACACACCCGGCGCGGAGTACTCATATACCAACAGCGGCTACAATCTTCTGGCGGTAATTATTGAGCGAGTATCAAAGCAAAAATTTCCACAGTTTGTGACTGAGCGGCTTTTCAAACCGATCGGGATGAACAACAGTTCCATTCGCGATGACTACACCCGCATCGTTCCCGGCCGCGCCCAGGCGTATTCGCGCCAGGGCACCGCCCCGTGGCGACTCAACATGCCTTTCATGAATGTTTATGGAAACGGCGGCATGCTCACGACGGTCGGAGATTGGATCAAATGGAATGCGATGCTTGATTCGAAGTCGCTCGGTGCACCGCTCGTCGATGCGTTGGAAACCCAGGGAGTCCTGAATGATGGGCGGAAGATCGCGTACGCACTGGGCCTCGAAGTCGCAAAGTACAAAGGAATGAAGGATGTCTCGCATGGCGGCGCGACTGCCGGCTATCAGACTTTTCTGGCGCGTTACCCTGACAACAAGGTCTCGGTCGCGGTCATGTGTAACGGCACTTCACCAAGCGCCGGAGCAATCGCTGCCGGCATCACCGATGAGATTTTCGGACCGTATCCGGCCACGCCCCCGGCGGAAGCAGCCAAGGTCTCAGACGACGAGCTGAAGAAGTTTGTCGGTCTCTGGCGTCATGAAAAGACACATGCTCCGGCCAGGTTCATGTTTGAGAACGGCGTGTCTCGATTTAGCGGCGCGCGCCTGACCCCAATGGGAGGCGGCCAATTCACTGCTGGTGACAGTAAATTGAAGATTACCCTCGACAAAGACGGGAAGCCCGTGTCGGCTGAATTCATCGACTCAGACGGTGAAGTTTCTCGCTTCGCCCCTGAGCAGCAATGGACCCCAACTCCTGAACAGCTTGCTTCATTCCAGGGCGATTGGTTTAGCGAAGAGGCTGAGGCGCGGCTCACGTTTGCGGTGGAGGGTGATAAATCCTTCATCAAACAACGCCCGTCTACAAGTCTGTCGATGCAACCGCTCTATAAAGATCATTTCCTGGTGCAGGGAAACATCGTCTGGTTTACACACGATAAGAATGGAAAGGTAGACGGAATGCATGTCGGGACCTCGCGCATGCGCGACATGCCGTTTGTGAAACTGAAGTAAAGGACATTCCCCCTCCCGGGCCGGCGGACGAGGTGAAAGCAGCCCACCGTTTTGGCGCCGGGGTCAGCGTGGCGATTGAAATAAGTGCGCGTCAGCGGACGACTGAAAATAAATGTGATGTTTCAGCCGTCCGTTCGACCTTCTACGATTTCTTATAAACCGCAATTCCCCAAAAGTTGATATCCGGCGGCAGACTATTCCAGTGATCGAAAGCGTGAGAATCGTCAGCCTTGTAACGCAATTTGTAATTTCCCGCCGGCAGGGTAATCACCTGATCAACCTTCCGGTTC
Organism: Pyrinomonadaceae bacterium; assembly: GCA_044870975.1. Taxonomy (GTDB): domain Bacteria; phylum Acidobacteriota; class Blastocatellia; order Pyrinomonadales; family Pyrinomonadaceae; genus UBA11740. Next base: position 80,661 of record JBIOZK010000224.1, on the reverse strand, counting down.
TTACCCGCACCGCCGGCGTGGGTGGTCTGGGCCGCTTCCATTCGCCACACCGGAGCCCCCGTGTCGGCGTTTTCGATCCAACCATAGTCAAACATCTCACCGGCCTGCCCTTCGCCGATTGCGAAGATTCGCACTTCCTGACTAGCTGTTAGAGTGAACGCCACCGTCTTATCTTCCTTGTCCAGCACTCCTGCGATCTGGGCGATCACCGGCATTGCCGCCAAGTCTGCAGGCAGCGGCTTTGAATAGAGCTCTCCATACAGTCTGGTCAGTTGCGTTCCTTCGCTGGCGCGCCCCACGCTTTGATAGACGCGGACCTTTGAAACCAGCTCCGTGCGGTACAGATCGGCGTAGGGTTTGCCAGCTACTGCCTTGAGCTGGTTTTTCACCTCTGCGGCCGGAGCGTTCCAACTGATCTCAGGTATGGTCTCCCCGAATTTCTCAGGAAAGATAAACGTCTTCAGGAAGGCCAGGCCCACCGGAGAACTGAGCGCATCACCTGCCCCCAGGTCCGTGGGACGACTGAGATTGTCCGAGTTGGCCATGATGATGAACGTCAGGTTGCGCTCGGGCACTTTCAAGATGAACGATGAGTTGCCGGTCCAGTATCCATAGTGCCAAAGCATCTTGGTGCCTTTGTAGCTCGTCGTGAACCATCCCAGCCCGTAGGGCAGCTCTTCACCTTTCGTGGATCGAGTGGGCGTGAATGCCAGCTGCTGGGTTTCTTTGGTGAGGAATTTGTTTTGATCGATCGCAATGGAATACTTCGCCATATCGAGGACCGTGGACATCAATCCGGCTGAGGTGCTGAATCCCTGCGGGTAAGCAATTTTCGTCGTCTTAAATTCCCGGTCGAGCGCATAAGGTTGCGCAAGCGTCTTCACCACCGTGTCGAATCTTTGCTGATGCTTTTCGGTAATCAAGGCTCTGTTCACTGCCGATTGATGAGCGTGAACGAGTTTCCAAACCCCGTCCTGTTTGTTCCAGACGTATGAAACTCGCCAGGGACCTTCAGAACGCGGCGCGCCGTTAGGAGAGTTAACGGTTCCGCTCATAAAGAAAGTCGCCACAGCGCTATCGCCATAAACTGCTGTCTCGAGGTTCTGAACTTCAAACTTCAGCTTGAATCCTGCCCCGAACGCGGTTCGCAGTTCCGTCGCATCCATAAATGAGATCAGGAATCCACCTTCGCCTGGAAACCGGTTGTTCTGGGGCGCGAGACGCCGCGCAATTTGATCTACGTTGCCGGAATTGTAGCCGGCCATAATATCCATGACTGCGGCTTTCACTTCGTCCTCTGCCGCGCGATTGGCCGGACTCGGCGATTTGGTGCCAACGATCCGGGGAACGTTAGGCGCCGTCTCGTTCATGCCGAGCGGGTCGAGGATGTTGGCAATCAAAAGCTCGCCGAACGATTTTCCGGTGGCCACCTGAATAACCTTATCCAGTTCTGCATAGCGGTTGCCGTTGTATCGGTATTGCTCGCCGGGGTTTCCCTCAGAGGTGTGCGAGAACAAATGGCGCACTGTGATGACACCATCGCTCGGCAGGGTGATGCCGTACTTGGAAGCCGGATCGTCCAGCTTGATTTTCCCCTCCTGCACCAGCTGCATCAGAATCGTGGAGGCAAACGTTTTGGTCAACGAAGCGAGATGGTAAGGAGTGTGCTCGGTCGCCGGAATTTTATTCTCTATGTCGGCGTAGCCGAACCCGTGCGCCCAGAGCACTTTTTGATCTTTCACGATGGCCGCGGAGTAAGCCGGTATCTTCAGCTCTTGCCGCAGGTTCTCGAGCAGCGTTTCCAATTTCGCAATCCGTTCGCTGTCGGATTGCTGTCTGGTTTGAGCAAACGTAGCCGGTACGGCAAGAGCAGTCGCGAGGACGACGGTTACTAACCATCGCGTTATGGATTTCATCATGAGTCTCCTAATGGATAATGAACTAATACGGTCGGGTTTGTCAGTGGCTTTGGGCTACGCGTTCTATGACGCAATAGAATATCGGAATGTTAACCGGCCCGGCTAATTGAATTTCACCCCTTGCGGCGGGAGAACGCCCCCGCCTGATTGTCAAAGCCACACCTTTTCTAATAGCATCGCCATACTATGACTGTTGCAACCGAAACCTTGTCGGGCGCAGAGATTGTTGAACTCTGCCGCCGCCACACACTCTTTGAATGGTCAGCCCAATCTGCGGTGGACCCAATCCCCGTCGAGCGTTCCAAAGGCATCTATTTCTGGACCCCGGAAGGCAAGCGCTTCATCGACTTCAATAGCCAGTTGATGTGCGTGAACATCGGGCACAGCGACGAGCGTGTGATTAGCGCCATCAAGGAACAGGCTGAGAGGCTCGCCTACGCCAATCCATTCATGGCCACCGACGTGCGCGCGCGCCTGGGGCAGAAGCTCGCCGAGATCACGCCCGGCGATATCGACACCTTCTTCTTCACCAACGGCGGCGCCGAAGCCAACGAAAACGCGATTCGCATCTCGCGGCTGGTCACCGGCCGTCACAAAATCGGCGCGCGTTATCGCTCATACCACGGTGGGACCGCGGGCGCTTTGACGCTCACCGGCGACCCGCGCCGTTGGGCCGCTGAGCCCGGCATTCCCGGCGTTTTTCGGATTCCCGATTTCTATCACGGCATTCAAAGAGGAGCGGAAACCGCCGACGAGGTGCTGGCACGCACTGAAGAGGTGCTCGAGTTGGAAGGCGCCAAAACCGTCGCCGCAATCATCGTCGAGCCGGTTGTCGGGACGAATGGAATTCTGATCCCGCCCGACGGTTATATGCAGGGTCTGCGCGCGCTGTGCGACAAGTACGGCATCTTTTTGATCGCCGACGAAGTCATGGCCGGCTTTGGGCGCACCGGCGAATGGTTCTCAGTCAATCACTGGAACGTCACCCCGGATTTGATCTCGATGGCCAAAGGGCTGACCAGCGCTTACGTGCAGTTGGGCGCCGTCGGCATGCGGCGCGAAATTGCCGAACACTTTCAAAAGAATGTGTTCTACGGCGGTCTGACCTATAACAGTCATCCGCTCGGATGTGCGGCGGCGCTGGCGACGATCGCCGTCTACGAAGAAGACAACCTGATTGAGCGCGCGCGCAAGATGGGCCGCTTGATGAGCGAGTTGATGGCGGATTTGAAAGCGCGCCACCCTTCGGTAGGCGCGACGCGCAACCTTGGTTTATTCGGCATCTTCGAACTGGTCCGCAACCGAGAGACGCTCGAGCCGATGGCGCCTTTCAACGGCACCGCGCCAGAGATGCAGGCGCTCGGCAAACACTTCCGCGAGCACGGGCTCTACACCTTTGTGCGTTGGAACACCTTCTTCACCAATCCACCGCTGTGCATCACTGAGGATGAGCTGCGCGAAGCGTTTGGGATTATTGATAAAGGTCTGGAGATAACAGATCAAGCGGTGTCGTGAAGGCGAGTTGAGCGCGTGGGATCATCTCGTCTGCTGAAGTTTGTTTGTGCGGCACGCGTCCTCGTTGGGAGCGTGCGGATTGTTTGATCCGTCCCCGCAGGGGACGAAGTCAATAGCCCGGTGGCAACGCCACCGGATCTAAACGCCAAAATTATCGATCCGACCCTGTAGGGGTCGAATTCATCTCGGCGACGTTTCTCTTATTCGACCCTTTCAGGGTCGGCCTATTCGACGATTCTGATCCGTGGGCGGTGCCCACGGCTATTGAATTTCACGCCTGAGGCGTGAGATAAGGCACTGCGGCGAGAAAGTATGGTCGATTATTACCAGGTTCTCGGGGTCAAGCACACTGCCTCAGCAAAAGAGATCAAGGCGGCCTACAAGCGGCTCGCGCGCCTGCGGCATCCGGATCTCAACGGCGGGTCGGCCGAGGCCGCGGCAGCCTTCGTCCAACTCTCGCATGCCCGCAATATTTTGATTGACCCAGCCCGGCGCGCTGAGTATGACGCGCAGCGCCACGCCGCCGCTCCGGGCCCCGGTGCTTATGCCCCCGTCCTGAAACCAAAAGGCGAAGACTATCTGCGCCGCGTCCGGTCCGACATCCGCATCAGGCAGAATCTCGAAAACTTCCAGATCGCTCAACGCCAGGAGGCCCGCGCGCTGCGCCAGGCTGTCTTTCCCATTGTGGCGTTCCTCTTCGCCGCGTTTTGTGTGGCGCTGATCCGGCCACGGATCTGGCGTTACACCGGCTGGACCGGGCGGGCGGTACTATTGACGCTGGTGAGCCTGGGCGTATGCGGCACGGTGCTGAAGATTTGGACGGCCATTAAACTGCTTCCCGAGGATCAGACGGGCGCCCGGGTGGTGCACCTGCCGCTCGTCGGCAAGGCCCTGAGCGGAAGTCGGGCCGTCTTCTTCATTGGGATCGCAGCGATCGTGTGCGGACTGTTGGGCACTTTAGTTGGTATGTCTCTCAGTGACGTCTTGTCGCTAGCCATGCCCCGGTTCTTTGACCAGTCGATTCGCCTGGAGTTGCTGCTCTACCCCTGGGTCATGGTCCTGTTTCTCAACGCCTGCCATTCGGTCAGTCAAAGACTGGATATATAAATTGGTACGGCGCCTCTCGATCCACTAGCTGAAGCTAGTGGCAATTTGGAGTGCGCCGGCAGAGGCCCGATTTATCGGGACGGCGACGGCGCTATGGATCGCCCGACGAATCGATCGAAAGTGTCGTCGTGGTCTGGGGGGTACGCTGAGAATCCAAAGCGCCGTCGCCGCTTTCGCTCTGCCGGCGCACTCCAAATGCGTTGCAACTTAACGGGGCGCCTTTCTGGAGCGCGGGCGCCCGTCGTAGCTGGAATATGCGAGTTTGTTGAGCAGAATTGGGAATCTGCACCGCTGCAACGGGGATTTTTAAGCCCGCAACCGAGACTTTCGCGCCTGCAACGAAGACTTTCGCGTCTGCAATCGAGCCTTTCGCGTCTGCAACGAAGACTTTCACGCCCGCAACGAAGACTTTCACGCCCGCAACGGAGACTTTCGCGTCTGCAGCGGAGACTTTCGCGTCTGCAACGGAGACTTTCACGCCCGCAACGGAGACTTTCGTGTCTGCAATGGAGACTTTCGCGCCTGCAACGGAGACTTTGGCGCCTGCAACCGAGACTTTGGCTTATGAAACGGAGACTTTGACGTCTGCAGCTAGACCCGGCGGGAACTATTGCGCCCCTACAGGGCGCGAGACCTATCCTAATCTAATCCAGGGGTGGCGCGACCTGCGGCCGCTTACTCCTGGCCACTATCGTCAGCCGCTTCGCGATTGGCCGGCGCAGGTGTCGCGCGCCGATTCGGGAATCAAATGATGCGGGGTCGCTCGCTTCTAAACGATGAGGCGAAAGCCAGCTAATTCTCGGATTACAGCGCAAAGAAATTCCTGATGCGCTGCAAGAGGGCGCCCTGGTGATCGCGCATGCGCGCGCGTTTGGCTTCTTCGTTCAATCCTTCGCGCGCCGCGTCGAGCTCGGAGCGCCGGCGGGCCAGGACCTGCGAAACGTCTTCGGCGATCTCTGGCCGGCGGCGCAGGATGTCGTGAAAAGCCTCCTTGTCCACGCGATAACATTCGACATCTGACAAGGCCACGACCGTTGCCGAGCGCCGCTCGCCGGTCATCATCCCCATTTCGCCGAAGAAATCACCGGCCTGAAGTGTGGCCAGACGCTCGCTCAAATTACCGTCGAGCGACACGCGCACTTCGGCTTCGCCTTTCGTGATCAAGTATAGCCAGTGGGCTTCGGCGCCCTGCCGCGTGATCGCTTCTCCGCGAGTGAACGGGGCAATGCGCAGCCGCTCGGCCAGGGCACGACGCTCTTCGTCGGTGAGGCTCTGAAATAATTCCACGCCCTTCAAAGCGTTCGCGCGCATCTCGATCTCTTGCTCACGCTTGCGCTGTTCGCGTTGTTGGTCCTCCTCGGTCACGAACAGAGCGTGTGCGGGAATTGACAGCGGGATGCCGGCGCGTTTCAGCACGAAATAGATGCGCGAACGCACCACCGAATTTGTCGGATCATCCACCGCCATATCGGTCAGCCAATAGCGGACAGCGTAACTGCAGAAGCTCTCTTTGAAATCCATCACCACGCAATTTGGTGGCGGGGTGGCGGCGATATTGGCAATCGGCTCAGCCTGCAAGGCGGTCTCGACGAGGTCGATTACTTCCACGGGCGAATAACGAAAATCCACGTTGAAGTAGACCCACTGACGATGCTGGCGCGGTTGGCCGGTGCGGCGGCCCAGCACGGTCACATGCGATTTCATCAGGGCGCTGTTGGGAATGACGATGGTGTCCCAGTTACGCGTTTCAATTGCCGTGTGACGCCAGCGAATCTCTTTCACCATGCCTTCCTGATTGTCGATTCTGATCCAATCGCCAACCGAAATAGCGCGTTCCATCTGCAACGCCATCCCGCCCATCATGTTGCCCAGCGTGTCCTGAAAAGACAGACCGATGACTGCGGTCAGCACCGCTGAAGTGGCGATGATGCTGGTGAGATCGGTGTCGCGGGAAAGGATCGTAATCGCCACGACGATATAGGCGAAGGCGAGCAGCAGATCGCGCATGATCCGGGGCGGCTTCACGCGCAAAGGCCCGAGCAACAGCTCAAAGACAAAGACCGCGGCGACGTTGATCAGCGCGAACCACAGAAACAGCCGTGCCGCCCAACGGGTCCATTTGAAGGCCAGGCCGGTTGGCGGCACGCCAAACGAAACCAGCGCCCCGGCGATGAGAAACGCGACCACAGCCAGCATAAACAAGACGAGCGCCGTGCGGATACGCATCCGCTCTTCGGGTGTTGAATACAGCAGGACGAACGCGGCCACGAAGAAGACCACTACGACCCACGGAAGCGCTCGGCCCATTCCGGTCGCGCTAAGAATTTGCTGCCAGAAAAACATTCGCCGGTTGAGATGGAGATGGTCTGATAAAGCGGCGCAATTCTAGCATGCGGCGGGATTGCCTACTGCCAGGGGTTGCAATGGAGACTGTATGTCGACCAGGTTTGTGAGGTAACCACGAAAACAATTTCTGTGATGACTGTCGAATTCGGGTCCAGCGGTTCGACTATATGATGAACAGGGCGCGCTATCGCCGGCACTGTTGAAGAACAATCAGATCGGAGTCAGAGAAACCTAATTATGAGAAAAATTACCGTACTTGAACACATCACGCTTGATGGCGTCATTCAGGCGCCCGGCGGGCCGGAAGAAGACACCAGCGACGGCTTTCCGTATGGCGGGTGGGCAACGCCCTTTCACGATCATGACGAAGCGATCGAAACGGCCCTGAACAAAATGTTGAGTAAGCCGATCGACCTGTTGCTGGGGCGCAAGACGTTTGAGATTTGGGCATCGTTTTGGCCGCAGCATGGCGACATATGGCCGCGGGTCAATCCGGCCACCAAATACGTCGCTTCAAACACCATGACGTCGAGTGAATGGCAGCCATCGGTATTTTTAAACGGCGACGTTGCCGAAAAAGTCGCCAAGCTCAAGCAAGAGCAAGGGCCTGATCTGCACGTTTGGGGAAGCGGCAATCTCCTGCAGACGCTCATGAAACATGATTTGGTCGATACGTTCTGGCTGATGATATTTCCGATTACTTTAGGCGTTGGAAAACGGCTGTTTGCCGAAGGCACGATCCCGGCGGCGTTCAAGGTAACGGAAAGCATTGTCGGATCGAATGGCGTCATTCTGGTGAATTACGAACGCGCCGGCGCAGTGCAAACTGGAAGCTTTGAACGTTAACCCCGACTGTTAAGAGCGCTCCCGGCTCGTCCAATTCGTCATCGCCTGGCGCACGGCAAAACGAAACTGTTACTTCTTACAGGTTACTAAGCGGCGTGCACGCCCTAAGCTTACGGATATGAGACGAATCATTTTGGCGGCGGCGGTTCTTTCTTTCAGCGCGGCGGTCTCTTTCGCCCAAAGTGTCAAGGTCGATGTTGATGCGACCGCGGACTTTCCCAGCTTTAAGACCTTTGCGTGGGACAAAGGAATGGTGGCGCGTAATCCGATTATCAGTTCATTGATCGTCACGACCGTGGAAGGCGAGTTGACGAAGCGAGGGCTGACGAGGGTCGACGCAAATCCCGACCTCAAGGTCGCGGTGGCGGCCGCGGTAGGCGCGGACATTCAGGCCGTCGGGCCCACCTGGAACAATGCGAAGTATCAGGTTTGGGGCGGCTACACGAATCCCGCGGCGTTAATGAATATCGTCACCGGAACGCTGCTGGTTGACCTGATCGACGCGAAGAAGGACATGAGCGTTTTGCGCGGCGTGGCCAAACAGACGCTGAACCGTTCCACCTCCGGAGACGACGCCGCCGATGCGAAGAGCGTCGAAAAAACAATCAAAAAAGCTGTCACCAGGATGTTTGAGAAATATCCGGGCGGCAAGAAGAAATAAGCTGCGCGTCACGTGGTGGTAGAGCCGTGAGCTTTGACTAGAATTATTTTTGTGTCAATTAAGGATTGCAGGTATCGGCTTCGACCACGAGCATGGTGATTTTGAGATGCCCAGGCGCTGCCGCTCCGATCGAAGCCAATCCTGAATGTCACTCTCAGAGTGAGTGATCACCCCAAGGTAAAGATACTCAGGTAAAGGCAATGGTGCGGAGTTGTGCACCCAACAAGCCGCTTGCGGAGAGACCGGCTGAGGATCTTTTACCCGCCCATACTCATAGGGCACCCAGGCGGATCCCTTAGTGTTCGAGGTGATGACAGCCAATACCTGCGTCGAATTCAGCAAAGCCATCTCAATAATTGCAGCAACGGCAACTGACTGCACTAAGTTGGAGGGCCCGGGCGGGAGACCATTCAGTGTTGGATCGTAAACGTCGAGCCAGTAGTCAAACCCTTCCTGACAGGCCAGGTAAGCGATGCGTTCGGCCTGGGCGACATCCGTTTGCCGATGAGACACAAAGACGCAAGGCTGGGCCAATGGAGGGTTGGGCGCTTGTCGAGCTTCAGCGACACGTCGAAACGCGTCTTCAATAGACTCTGCTTGATGCCACGCCTCGTAACCACGAACACCTTCCGGAAATCGATTCCGCCACGTTTGTTGTTGGAAGTCACGCCAGTCGTAGTTTGCCATTTTGGTTTAGAAGAACCTCCTACCTTTAGTGCGCCTGAATGCTGCTCTTGTCGTAATCATTGACTTATCACCTTCAGCCTCGCAACTGCTTCATGCGAGTTTCATAGCCTCGCATAAAAATCCGAGAAATCCGAGAAGGTCTAGTCGATCCCCCGGTTCAGCAGACGATGGTTCAGTATTTGAGAGGCGAGGACGTAAGCAAAGTGAAGATCGCGTTGCCGCCGCTAAAGTTTCAACCTTTGCCTTAATAGATTCTCGTCAGCGCCGCGCGTCAGGGGCAATTTGATGCCAGGGCTTTCTCCGAAATGGTAAGGCGCAATGATGCTTTCTTGCCGGCGGTCGCGGTTATGACTTCCATCGCTTCCACAATCACACGACTCAAAGGTTTGCCGAGGGTTCGCGGAGCGCTGGTGTTAACTTGCACGGCGACAGCGATTTTCTGTCCAGGGAAATACATCATGTCGGTCTGATAGCCGGGAAAGAACCCGCTATGACCGTAGGACTTGCCGGCAGTCGTCTGGCGAATGATCACGCCAAGACCGTAGCGCGTTTCGCGCCCCAGCATCGGCGCCGGAACTCCGTCGAGAACCTGCGGCAGGAGGTCCGGCGAGTAGGCCTTCCCTTCATAAATCATCGTCGCCCAGCGCGCGAGATCCTCTGACGTCGAGACATAACCACCACCCGTCCATTCAAACTGTGGATTGATCGAAAACTTACCGTCATGAATCATCTCGTCTTTGCCCCCGAAGGGATTATTCGGTCCGGCGTAGCCCTGCACCACGCCGGCCAATCTCATTCCATCCTGCGCGATCGTGTCTTTCAACTTCAGCGGCTTGAGCAGCCGCCGATTCGCTTCATCGTAAAACTTCCGGCCCGTCACTTTCTCGATAATCATTCCCAGCACGATGTAATTCGTATCTGAGTAATCCCAGCTTTTGCCGGCGGCGAACGGGGCTTTTTCATCGAACAGATAAGCCAGCAGTTCGGCAGGCTGCCAAACCTTTTCTGGATTCGCGGTTAGGTCGCGAGTGAAGGTGTCCTTGAACTCATACCTGACCAATCCGCTCGTGTGATTCATCAATTGGCGAACGGTGATCTCTCTTGCGTTAGGGAGGCGCGCAAACCACGGCTCTTTTCCAAGATATTTTTCAACCTTATCGTCGAGGACGATTTTCCCTTCGCGCACCAGTTGCAAGGCGACCGCGGCCGCAAAGGTCTTGCCGACACTGCCTGCGAGCATTCTGTCCCGTGGCTTCATGGGCGTCTTAGCTTCGCGATCGGAATAGCCCACCGCCAGGCTAAACGATTCACCGGTAGCCAAAACGACTCCCAGCGTGGCGCCGGGGAAACTACCAGCTTTATGCCACTCGTCGAGTTTGAGTTGCAGCTCCTTCTTGAGAGTTTCGGTGTCGGCCGCAACGCGGGGATGCTTTCCGAACGCCGTGAGAGTGAGCAAGCAGACCAGGACAACAAGGATCGTCTTTCGCATTAGCTTTCCCTTTAAAGCCTCAAAGTGCACCATCGGAGAACGCCCTTACTTCGTGCGGGCTTCTGCAGTGCGGGCCTCGAGCACCTCAACCTCATCGCTCAACCCCAGATACTCCCAGCGCAGTAGAGAGATCGGTACATTGCCATTCAGCCACAGGTAATCGTGGAAGGCCCGCAGGTTGAATTGCTCCTTCTGCTGCAGTCGCGCGTCGGCGAGGAACTTTACGATTTGAAGTTTGCCGATTTGATAAGTAATGGCCTGCCCCGGTGATGATGCGAAGAAGACCGCTTCCTGGCGGGCGGTGCCGCGATCGACGGGGACGATCTTCTCCAGGCGTTCGGCGGCCTGGTCGATGGTGAATTCTCCCGTCGCCAGTTTCACGTCGACTTCAACGCGCAGCGCGCGCAAGCGCATGAAGTTGTACATGATCTCGCGCAACTTTGGTTTATCGTCGAAGAAACCGAATTGCAGCATCAACTCTTCGGCGTAGAAGCCGATGCCTTCGTTAGCGCCGGAATCGTAGTAGCGCCGGCGAATCTTGTTGTCGTGCGCCCAGGACAGAGACATTTGAAAGTAATGCCCGGGGACGCCTTCATGCACGATCAAAGGCCGCGGGTCTTTGGCAATCGAAAGCGAGAAATAGTCGAGATCCGGCGAGGGTTGCTTGATGTAGCTCACCCCGTCTTCATCCAGCCGCGTGTCGGAAGTCAAATCGTCGGTGACGCCCATGAATGACAGCGGCTCGACGTACGGCGGCAGCGGCAGATTGCGATAGTGCTTCATCCAACCCGGCACGCTGAGAATATTTTTGGCTTCGAGAAAACGGCGCGCGGCTCCCTCCCAAAATTCTTCTTGCGCCATCTGCGTCTCCTGATCGGGGAACAGGTCGAGTTCCGGCAGCCCCTGATTGCGAGTCTGCTCACAGGTCTCGAAAACAACCGAGCGCTCCCACTCGTGCGCGCCCATCACCAATAGTTGCTCCGGCGTGAACGGCATTAACGCCACGTGCTTGAGAAAATAGATGTAGGCGTCGCGGCCGACGGCCGTCGCCTCGCTCATCCCGTCGAGTTCGGCATTCAACCAATCATGGAACGATTCGAGTGCGTCAATCGAACTGCTTATCGCTTGATTGAATTCCTGCGGGTCGATACCCGAGAGCAGAGGGCCGAGTTCAGTGCCGACTTTCGTCAAGCGCGACCTGATGGCAACCAACTTCTCGAGCGCCGCAAGTGCGAATGGCTTGATGGCTTTCCCGGCCAGATTCTGCCTGGCGTCGGCGACAGTGCTCGTGAAGCTTTGCAGACGGCCAACGATCGCTCGGCTGCGCCGGTCGTTGAATGGTGGCGGTGGCAGGATTGCGAGAAACAAAAGGCCCAGGGTTTGGTCGACATAAAAGCCGGGATTGCATTCGTGCCCGCGCGTCACATTCAATTCCCAATGAACCCGCGCGATGGCCGAACCTATTAAGCGGTAATCGACCTGTTGCGACACCGGCCATGAGCCGGGATCGATCTCACCATGGCGTCCCGTAAATTCAGCCAGTTCCCTTCTGCGACGTGCAATCGCCGCGCCGGACCAATCGGGAATCCAATTGTCCGGGCGCTCAATCCGCGGAATGTCATCGCTCGAAACGGGTTGGTTAATAGCGCGCCAGGTCCAAAAGTCATCGGCGAGCTGTTGCAGTTGATCGTAGGTGGATGTGGTCATTGCTCGCTCAATTTAGACTGCCAAACGTGAATCATCAACCTGACATCCATTGACCTGGTCCCACAAGACCTTGAAGCCAGATCTTCGTCGCAGTAAAATCTGCCGCGCGGAATCAACCCAGGAGGTGTACCCGATGAAATTCGCACGATTCATACTGACCGCTGTTGTTCTCGTCACGTCTGTCGCCGGTTTTCAAACGCTGGCTGTTGGCCAGGATAAGCCAATGCCGGCGCACGTTCATTACAAGGAATCAAAAGAGGCCACGCAGACAACACCCACCGGACAGATTGCGCCGCGGCTGCAGAAACTTGGCGATCACAAATTTCCGGTCTCGACCAAAAACGCGCAGGCCCAACTTTTCATGAATCAGGGTTTGAATCTTTCGTACGCTTTCAACCATGCGGAAGCGGGTCGAGCGTATCGCGAAGCTGAACGGCTCGATCCAAATCTGGCGATCGCGTTTTGGGGTGAAGCGCTGGCGCTCGGGCCCAACATCAACGCGCCGATGTCACCGGACAGCGAGCCCAAAGCGCTGGAAGCAATTAACAAAGCGATTGAGTTGAAAGCGAAAGCGTCGCCGCGGGAGCAGGCACTCATCGAGGCGCTGAAGTACCGTTACACGGGAAAGGCTGAAGCCCGCCGGGCGAATGACGTGGCGTATGCCGACGCGATGCGCAAAGTGCATCTTCAGTTTCCGGAAGACGAAGACATCTCCATGCTCTATGTCGAGTCGGTGATGGACCTCCGGCCCTGGGGTTACTGGACGAAAGACGGGACGCCTTACGACCGAACGCCGGAAATCGTCGCGCTGACGGAGAAAACAATTGCGAAGAACCCAAATCATCCCGGTGCGCTGCATCTTTACATTCACTTGATGGAAGCGTTCCAAGCCGACAAGGCGGAAGCGGCGGCTGATCGGCTGCTCACGCTGATGCCGGCGGCGGGACACATGGTGCACATGCCGGCGCACATCTATCAGCGGGTCGGTCGTTATGCTGACGCGGCGAAAAGTAATGTCATGGCCATTGCCGCCGACGAAGACTACATCTCGCAGTGTCGCGCGCAGGGCCTCTATCCGATGGCCTACTTTCCGCACAACATCCATTTCCTCTGGTTCGCAGCCACTGCGCAAGGCAATAGCAAGGTCGCGATCGAAGCGGCGCGCAAGGCAGCATCGCGCGTTGACGACGATACTCTGAAGGCCGTCCCGCTGCTCGCAGGTTTTCGGGTCGTGCCTTTTTACGCTTTAACGCGTTTCGGGAAATTCGACGAGATGCTCAAGGAACCTGAACCACCAGCCACCAGCGCGTTTTTGCACGGCATTTGGCAGTACGCGCGCGGTACGGCCTTTCTCGGGAAGGGACAGATCAACGAAGCCGAACAGGAACTGGCCAAGGTGACTGAGACGCTAAAGGACAAGTCTCTCGACGGACCGCTCTTCTCACCCAACACCGGACGCGACATCATGACGATCGCGCAGGAAGTTCTCGCCGGCAACATCGATGCAGCTAAGAAAAATTACGACAGCGCGATAGCGCACCTCGAGCGCGCCGTGCGTCTGGAAGACGCGTTGGTCTATACCGAGCCGGCCGAGTTTCATTATCCGCCGCGTCAGGCGCTCGGCGCCGTGCTGCTGGAAGCCGGTCGTTCCGCCGAAGCCGAAACCGTCTATTGGGAAGACCTGCGCCGCAACAAAGAAAACGGTTGGTCATTATTCGGTTTGATGCAGGCTTTGAAAGCGGAAGGCAAGAAAGAGGACGCCGCCTTGATCGAGGCGCGCTTCAAGAAAGCGTGGATGAATGCCGATGTGAAACCAGGCTCGTCACGGTTCGGACAATAGGATTACTTGTCGACCGCCACGGTATATTCAATCCAACCGATCATCATCTCGTCATAGGTAGGATCGCCCCAGCGAACCGCCCTGGTGGCATCGGGATTGTGCATATTCTTCGTCGAGTTATCGAAGTGCGCAGTCACGATCAACCTGGTTCCCTTCGGGAGGGACACCGGCTTCTTCAATCGATAGACAGTCTGCCAGTTGAATTGGAACCTCGGCACCCACAGCAGCGTTTCGCGACGGCCGTCGGGATAGACTACTTCATACTTCATGTCTTTGCCGCGTAGATGCATATGCGGCATGTAGCTAATCAACTCTACCTCGCGATCGAAGGTATAAGCCGCAGTCACCTGATGGTTCGCGGCGCCGGCGGGAATCTTGAAAAAATGATTCGGCACTGTCGCGGTGATCGCGCGCCGCAGCGGGGGCGTCTTGGCAAAGACTATCGCTACGCCAGTTTGATCAGTCTGCGCAGTGTCGATCGATCCGTGGAAGCTGGAGTAATGAATTTGGAGGACCACCGTTGAGCCCGCCGGCAATCGCTTGGCGGTGCCGGTCGCATAAATGTCGGGGCCTTTTCCGGGAGCATAGGAACCGAGCAGGATGCTGTAACCCGAGGCGCCGTCCTCGCCAGTCTGTCGGCGAAAAAGTGAGCCGCCGTTCGGCGCGTTGGCGCCATCGTCGATCACCGTTGCATCCATCTTGACTCGCGACAGCGAACCTTGCTTGTAGAAGATGGAAGCAGGATCGGCATCTGCCTGAGGGAATTCTCCGCTCAAGCGTTTGGCTGCATTGGATTGCGATGCCGGCGGCAACACGTGCGCAATCACGTGATGAACTATGCGTTTATTGCCGGGAATAATCTCCACTGCCTGTACCCACTTGTCCTCGTTGAACCTGGTCGGGAAAGTCACATAAACGTATTGGTCAGCCGAGTGCGGCTGCACGGTGTACGGCTGCGTCATCGTCAGCACGTAGTCAGGTTTCCCGATTTCGAAACCGCTGACGGCGGGCGGGAGTTCCGGCAGGTCTTTCGCGTCTCCTTCCTTTGCGCCCTGATCGACCCAGGCGGTGACAGTCTCGATCTCCTGCTGGCTTAGCCGGGCTACATTCGCGAAATCACCGTAGCGAGGATCGGCATGCCAGGGCGGCATCTCGCGGGCTGCCACCTTCTGCCGAATAGTTTGCTTCCACGGCAGCACGTCTTTGTAGTCAACGACCGAGAAAGGCGCGACGTCATCCGGTTGATGACACGAGGCGCAATGTTTGTAGAAGATCGGCGCCACGTCGCGACTGAACGTAATATCTTTCTGCTGGGCCCTGGAAGGTTGACCGCCGCCAAGCACGCACAGCAGAAAGGCCACGGCCACAGCGACGAAGACGATCAGCATTGCGAGTGACCTGCTATGTCGTTCCGGCATTTTTGAGGACTGCATTACTCGCCAGGTCGAAGACATTGTTAAGCGGTGAGAGCAGTTTCGGTCTGCGCCCAGGAGATGCGCGCCAGCGGTTGAATATTTGTCTCCGGCGAAAGTTCTGAATAGCTTAAGACCGGCAAGCGCGGAAACTGTTCTTTGATCAATTCTCTTATAGCTCGCCTCACTTCACTGCTGGTGAGGATCGAGTTGTTTTGCGCCGCGGTTCCGCCATTCACCGTTGACCTGACCGCTTCGATGAATTTCGTTTTTTCTTCCGGCGTCAGTGGACTTTCCAGGTCCGCAAATCGCTTTTCAATCTGCGGATCCACCAGGTAAACCAGCAAGGTGCCCATACCACGAAGATATTTGTGCGACATGTATCGCTTCATAAAGGTACGGGCGGCTTCGCTAAATTCGTTCGGCCCAAGTCTCTTCAGACTCGAGGCCGATTGCAGGGGGCAAACATTCTGCGCCTGCGGAGCGAACACGATGTAACGGCTGAAATCAACGGTGGCACTGCCGCTTATGGCGAGCAGTGCCTCGAGAATGCCTCTCATGTCGCGCGTGGAAATCTCCTCGTCCAGCAGATTTCGCAGGACGGCTGTCAACTCCTCAACCGAGTACCGTTCGGTTACTGCCGCAATCATCTCCGGATGAATTGATTTGAGCGACTCAAGGATATGGCGAGTGACGTCGACAGTTTGAAAAGTCGAGGCCACTTTCCTGATCTCCCCGGACAAGGCGAGCACCAGATAGCCCACCGGCCCCCACGATGTTAATCCGATGCCGCGGATAGTTTCGAATAGGTTTCCGGTTTCATCGACGACGCAGGCTTCCGCGCCGGTTCCCGGATTAGGCTGATTTACTGCCGCGATCTCGAGAACTTTTAGTCGCTCGGCAGTGTCGTTCACCAGAAATTGGTTTGCCTTAAGACCCTTGATTCGATCTGATTCTTGTCCATTGATCTTGAAGCGAAACTCTTCAAAAGGGAGGGCGCCGTCAATTTCGATCTGCACAGGCGGAATAGTCATTCCCGATTCAGCGAAGAGTCCGTCGCGCATCAGCGCGAGCATTTGTTCCAGGGCCTGGTCGTCGGCAGGCGAGGAACTTTCAAGCAAGGTTTCGCTGACATAGAGAATTACTTCTGGCTGCACATTCAAGTCAGTAGAGGCTGCAGCGGAAGGTGAGTCTTCGAGTTCGGGGGTTGGTCTGCAAATTATCCGTTCGTCCAGCGACGTGGGAGACAATTCGAAATCAATTACCGTTGATTCGAGCTTGGCGTCGGATCTGACTTCCTGCCGCGACAAAATTGGTAGCTGCGGAAACTCAATTTCAAGTAACAACCGCAGCCAGGGACGCAAGCCGAGTTCATTGACGACAATCGCGCGCGCGGCTGGACCGGTGGACACCGCGTCTCTGACAGCGGTCAAAGCCAATTGACATGTTTCGGGAAGCAGTGCCAGGACCGCCGTCGGCCCTGCCTCACAAATTCCCCGGCTTAGCATTGTTTCAAAACTCTTACCTATGGTCGGCAGCGAATATTCCGGTCCGTTGCCGGGAAGACGTGAAACGATAGACGGCAGGGAGCGCACCGCTTCGACAATTACCTGCGGGCTTTGCCCGGACTGGTAGCGGTTCACGAAGGTGCCGTAGACTTCAGCAAACGGATTAATCGGCGCGCCTTCGGCGAGCAGCGATCGACAAACGATTGTCAGCGCGGTCAGTTTTTTCGCATCAAGCACTGCGTCCGGTTGCGCCGATTCTACGAGATTCGCCACTTCCTGGTGCCCGACAAACTCACCCAGGTTGCGTCGCAAAAGCGTCTCAAGATGGCGGATCATGAATTCAACCGGACTCCACAAATCACGGCCTGGGTCCGAAATCTTTTTCGCTTCGTCCGGTGTCAGCCACAACCCGTTTGCGCCGGTCTGCGGATTCAACGCTTCCGCGCCTTGAAGTTCACTCGCAGATTCTTTCGGACCAGAAAAAAAAGAGAGATTCGTTTGAATGGTCCCGGAGACGGCAGGAATTTCATTGATGAGAAAAACATAGGTGCCGGGAGCTAAACCGGTTTCGTTTATTCTGAACCGCACACCCGGCAGTTGAACTCCCAGGTCATTCTCGACCCGGCCCCGCATCGCCAACAACTGCGCACCCAGTTCGACGGACAGAGAATTTTCATCTGCTCCCTGGAACAACGGCACGACATCTGGTGTCACCTCGACCGCAATCGGCAAAACACTAAAAGACCAGTTCCGGGCTTCGACGCCATACCTCTCGAGAAATTGCTTCCGGGTTTTCAGGCGCTGGACGGCAGCGCTATATTTCTTGTCAGGCGAAATTGCGTAGGCTTTGTCGTAAGCGGCAATGGCATTGTCCAGAGCTGCGAATACAGTTTGTGGCGCATCCAGGTTTTCCCAAGCGACGGCCAGATTCGCTTGAATCGTAACGTTTTGATCGTCATAAGCGACCGCCTTCGAATAGAACTCGATGGCCTTTTCGTAATTAGAAACCGCGTAATAGTCGTTGCCCTCCTCGTTCAGCAAGACGGCCATTTGCCGATTTAGCAAATCCTGGTCGTCGTCGAGTTGGAACGCCGTGTTGAGTTCCGCTTCCGCTTGGCGGTATTGCTTTAACGCCCTCTGCGCCAGGGCGAGATTACGGTGGAAGACCGGCGAATCAGTTTGGTGGTCTATCGCCCTCTGATATTCTTTCGCCGCCTCCTCAAACTCGGAGTAGTAATAATGAACGTTCCCTAAGCGGTTGTAATAGTCTCCCGCGAAGGTCTCATCGTGGGTGGCGACCAGATCGAACAGTTCAGTGAAGATCCGCGTCGCGTCTTCACGATGCTCTGCTTCCTTGTAATAGTCGTCGCCAATGGTCATCAGCGCCCATTTGGCAGCTTCGTTGCGCGGGTTTTCCCTGAGCAGACGCTTTTCGATTTCCTCGGCCGCCGCATAATCACCCAAACGCGCCTGCATCTCACCGACTCGCGCATCAAACCTCTCGGCGAACTGCCGTACTGTTCGCGGCGCCCGTTGAAACCATTCAAGCGCCTCTGCCCAATTGTCCTGTTGTTGCGCCAGCCAGGCGAGACCCGAGTAGCCTTCCTGATTCTCCGGAATCCGCTTGATTAACTCTCGATAGATTTCCGCCGCCTTCTCAAAATTACCTTCCTTCTCATAGGTCTGCGCCAGCACCACGTAACCGTCGGGCCGATTCGGATCGAGGGCGATTGCCTCCTGATAGATGGCCCGCGCCTTGGCAAAATCTGATCGCTGGTTGTAGATGGCCCCATAGTCGATTCGGATTTGGTACTCGTCTTCGGGAGCGGCCACTACTCCCCCGTTCATCAATCCGGCTAATTCCGCCTCGTGTGCGTCAAAGAATTCCTGCCGCCCAAAGAACTTCAGCAGCCAACGGTAACCGAGACTGTCCCCTGGCGACATTTCAATAGCCTGTTCGTACAGCGCCCGCGCGTCCGGGAGATACTGTTTGCCGTCAGCGTCCTTTTTCCCCTCCAGGAAATCGCCGAGGTCGCAATAACCATTGGCCAGCGTCGGTTCGAGCGCAATGGCCCGGCGAAAATAGTCTTCCGCTTTTGACCGCTCTTTTTTACTCGCCAACCACAATTCACCGACAGCGCAGAGCACCCTCGCGTCGTCCGGAGCTAAGGACTCGGCAACCGCCAACGCCTCTCTGGCTGCTCCCTCATCACCGAAGTGTAGTAATTCAATTTGTCCGAGAATTGCGAACAGCCTGGCTCTGATTAATTGCGGCAACCATTCCTGTTGACTGAGGTATTCGATTCCTTCATAAGCTTCGGGCCAGCGCGCCTGCCACATGTAGCCCACCGCTAACCGCAGTTTGTTGACGGCGGCCAACCGGGCCTGATTCCATGGCCCCGAAAGTTCAAACAATCGTTGCGCAAACGGTAGCCGAAAGCGGGTCACCGACTCAGCCAGGATATGCAACCACGCCTGCCATCCATCTTCGGCACTAGCAACAATCGATAGCTCGATCGGCTTACGGGCAAACTCAAATACCTCAGCCGCAAACGCCTTTCTGAATTCCCTCAATTGCTGCTGAAGCTGATCGGTAGAAGCCCTGGCAACCTGATCGTCAATCTGAGAGAGCAAATCGAAGACGTTGGGTTCAGCATCTGCGAGCGCCCGCATGTCTGCGATGATCGTTGTCGCCGCGGCTGCTTCAACGCCGGCCTGACGCAAGGCGACTTGGGCTCGATCTCGCAGTTCGGATAATTGGGTGGAATTAAGAGGCTGTCGCTGCATTCGGTCAAATAATAAATTTGATGATTTTTCTGGCAACTTCCGTCAAGACTGAAACTCTGTCGGCTTTGCTCAACTTGTCGAGCGGCTTGCCAATATCATGGGCTGCCTGGTAATGCCTGATGTCCGTTGTCTCGGTCAGACACTCGCTGAGCTTGACCCAGAAAATAGTCACACCATCGTCCTTGGCCTTATTCAGCAGCGGCGGCAATTCATTTTTCATGATGAAGTCCGAGGCCAGAAAATCCGCACTCACCAGCAGTACCGCTACTTTCGCCTCGGAGAGTGCCTTTTCGATCTCATCCTGCCAACGTCTGCCGGGTTCGATCATGGTGTCATCCCACCAGCCGATGAGCCCGCCCGCAATAAGGGGCGCAAAAATTGTTTGGAGGTCCGTCAGCCGCTTCTTGTCCTTGTGACTGTAACTAACGAACACCCGGGATCGCGACGTTTTGACTTCGCCCGAGGCGGCCTGGGCTTTGGCGGCAACCAGGGTAGCGCCGCCGGACTGAATCGCGTCGATGACGGGCAGCGGCGGTTCCGGTCGCGAGTGGCCGACGGACTCTTGAGGCCGGGACTCCTGGCTCCGCAGGCCGCCTCTGGCCGCGGAGCTTTCCATTGCATCACCACTCTTTGACGATTGTGGCGTGACCGTTCCTCTTCCGACCGGCGCTGCCGCCTGTCCCGAGAACTCGTACGCATCGATCAGCAGCGTACTTCCATCTTCAAACGAATACATCTGGCGAGATGCCATCCAGACCGCGCTTTGATCGTCGAAGACCCCGTAGAAATCATCAAACCCTTTTGCTCTGGTCTGTTTGAGCGCGTAGCTCCGTAATCGAGTGACTATGGTCGATGAATTAATCGGACGTTTCTGTTTGATTTGCGCGCATATCAGATCAAGGAATTCGGTCGTCGCTAGTTGTTTTTGCTCCTGCTCATTACGCGCGCGGACTTTCGGATTCAGTGCTAAAACAATTTCCGCGCCGCCGGCGACATCCGCGATCGGTTGCTGGTTCTTATCGTACTGGCGCAGAGTCGTTGCCTTCACCTTTTCCGCCAATACCGGATAGAGATCGGATAGCGTAATTTCCGGTCTCGGCAGATTGTCGAAATCATCGGTTTGGCATTTCAAAAGCTCAAGCAGGTGTCCGGTGAAGATGCTGTTCTCGATTTCCTTCGACTCGTAGGATTTCTGCCCGGGTCCACATGAGGCCAGGAATAACCGGCCGGCGCTGCCGAGATCGGCAGGCACGTCATATTGCGGAAGTTCAACCAGCCCCTTGCCCCCCGGTTCAGGCATCGCGCCGGCGTGACACGCGTCCAGAAAGACTACCAGCCGTTTGGTTTTCAGCTCCTGCAACTTTTCCATAAATTCCTTATTGGAAAATGCGGTCACGCGCAGCTGATCTCGTTCGGCGTCGTGAGGGATCAGGTAATGACGCTCCTCGCCTTCATCGTTTTCAGCCCATCCATGGCCGGAAAAGTAGACGACGACGAGTGGATCAACGGATTGCTTGCAAAGGCGGCGGAGCTTTTCTAACGACCGCTCAATTTGTTGCTTCTTCGCCTGCTCATCGAGCAATAGCTCCATGCTGTAGTCATTGAAGCCGTAGTCGCGGAGGAACTCTGAAAAAT
The DNA here is from genome assembly GCA_044870975.1 of Pyrinomonadaceae bacterium. Lineage (GTDB taxonomy): Bacteria > Acidobacteriota > Blastocatellia > Pyrinomonadales > Pyrinomonadaceae > UBA11740. Next base: position 59,202 of record JBIOZK010000224.1, on the reverse strand, counting down.
CGCGAGCATCTTTCGCAGAGTATTTAAGATTCGGGAAACCCTTTTGATCGACCTGCTGTTGGAAGTTGTATTGATACGAGCTGATGCCAATCACCAGCGCATGCGCCGGACCATCGAAAAATTTATTTGGCACCTCGGGCGGCATCTCTTAAAAGAAACCAATCTTTAAAGGGGCTTTAAGGCTGTGAGCTGGTCCCGTGGCTTCGACTTGCGGGAGCACTCTTGCGCCGCAGGCTACGCCGACGGCCGAGGAGTGTCAAGCTCCAGCAGATACTTTAGATTGCATGGGTTTGGCGTGCGCCGTGATCATGCGCGCCACCGCGCTGACCCAGGTTGGATCGGAATTGAGCGAAGGAATAAGTTGCAATCCCTCGCCGCCGGCGGCCAGGAAAGTATCCCGGCCTCGCATGCCGATTTCTTCGAGCGTTTCCAGACAATCGCACACGAACGAAGGACAGATGACTGCCAGATTCCGTATCCTGCGCCTGCCAAGCTGCTGCAAGACATCGACCGTGTTTGGTCCAATCCATTCTGCGCGGCCGAGGCGAGATTGAAAGGAAACTGTGTAGTCCTCCGGATGCAGTTCAAGCTGCGCCGCGACCGCGCGGGCAGTCGCGAAACATTGAGCCCGGTAACAGTTTTGATTCGAGTCAGTCACCGTGTCGCAGCATTCAGCCGAGGGCTGAAAGTTTGGGTTGCTGTGGAACTTAGTCAAATGCCGAACCGGTACGCTGTGAAAGCTGAAAATCAGGTGATCGGTAACCGCTGCATCTATGCTCGATCGAATGCGTTCCGCCCACGCACTAACGAAGCCGGGCTCGTCATAAAATGGCCGCAGGAAGCTCAGCAGTTCTCCGCAGCCCAATTCGCGCGCGGCCCTTTTTGTTTCGACCACCGCAGTTTCAAAACTGGATTCCGCGTACTGCGGATAAAGCGGCAGCACGATAATTTCCGAGACACCTTGTGACTTTAACTTCGTCAGCGCGGAAGCGATTGAAGGATTGCCGTACCGCATGCCGAATTCGACGACGTACTCTTGCCGATCTTCAGCCAACTGAGATGTAAGCTCGGACGCCAACGCGCGCGTGTGCACCAGCAACGGCGACCCTTCGGACAACTGAACCTTCTGGTACGCTCCGGCAGATTGATGCTTGCGACGAGGGACGATGAGCACGTTCACCAGGAACCAGCGGAGGGGCGCAGGCAGATCGATGACAAACGGGTCCATCAGGAACTCGCGCAGATATCGACCGACTGCGTCAGGCGTCGGCGCGTCAGGTGTGCCCAGATTGATAAGAAGAACGCCGGTAGTCATTTTCGGTACGCACGCCTCCGGCGTGCTGCTGAAATTACTTAACACGCCGGAGGCGCGCGTACCAATTGCTCCGCTACAAATGCGGAACGCTCAAGAATCTTTGCCAGGCCGATCTTGCCCAGGTAATTGCCCACCAACGAAATGTTCACCGGCGGCGTGGGCAGCGTCGTCAGAAGCTTTTCCAATTCGATGGTGTAATGCGGCAGCGCATTCGGCCAACGAGTCACATGCATTTCCAGCGATTCGTCACGACGACCGTAGAAGCGCTCACGCTCCGTAGCAATCGTCTGCGCGAATTCATCATCAGTAAGATTTACAACTCCAGGATCGAGCGCGCCGCCAAAAATCCAGGTCTCGGCATGCGCCGGTCCACGCCCTTCGAAGATGAAATCGTTGAAGAGCACGCCGCGCGCGCGAAAACCCTGATCGCGGGGGAAAAGACAACCGAAGCCTTTGAGCTGCGCTGCATCTGCCGAATAGAAACAAGTGACCGTGGCCAGCGAAAGCATTTCGATCTTGCTGAGCACGTGCCCGAGTTCGGAAACAACGCCATCAAGATATTTCGCGGCTGCGCTGGCTGAAAGACAAACGATCGTTTGCCGATCCGGTTGCGGCCCTTCTTCATGGTTGAGCAGAAACTCCACTTCATTCCGGTTAAGGTAGTCAACCAGACCATCAATCAACTGCTGCATGCCGTTTGGCGGCGCGACCGTGCCGCGCAACTTTCCCTTCGCCGGTTTAGTCGTGTTCAGGTGATCAGGTAACTTTGCCTTGCCGAAGATGAGACTCGCACTTAGTTGATCAGGATCACCCGCGTAAATACCACCAAGTGCCGGCACCAGCAGATAATCTGTCGCGCCCCGGCCCAAAGCGCGCCGGCTCCAGGCGTCAATCGATTCAAAAGGCCGAGGAGACAATCTCGTAAGGTTAAGTCCAACGCGAACTGACACCGCCAGCATGTCGCCGATACTCAAGGGCAATTGCTTAGGCTTGCCGCGATAGACGTAACGTCGCCGGCCCTCGCGTCGTGTCATCATTAGCGGCACACCGATGTCGGCGCACATGGCTTCGAGACGCGCGGAGGCCAACAACCCATTAGCAGCAGTCTCGATCAAGCCATGCTCAGTACGAATGGTCTTGATCAATCCACCAGCCCGATCAGCTTTGTCGACGATTCGTACTCTGCAGCCGTGTTTCTTGAGGAAGTAGGCGGTAGTCAGGCCAGAGAAACCCGCGCCGATAACGGTCATTGCGTCGCTCATAAAAGAAATCCCTCTCCCTTTTGGGAAAGGGTTGTGTCAGCAGCCCGACCGTAAAGGGAGGGCAAGATTGCTCAGGCGTCCTTATGATGAATGGGCCAGTAGGGAAAGTCGCCCTCTCTAACGGTCGGGCTTCTGACACTAAAGCGCCTGTGAAAACACCTGCGGCCGCTGCTCCTGACTGCGCAAACGCCGATCGAAGAACATGCAGGCGTTACGCAGAAATGGTGTTCCCTTCTCCGTTAATTCCAACGTGTTGTTGGAAATCACAACCAGGCCGTCGTCGATCATCGGTCGCAGGAAGTTCCCCGCGTCGTCAGTTTGATCGTCAGTCAGGCGAACTTTGAATTTCGTCATGAATTGCAAAATCTGTTCGCGTAGTTCCTGGTCTTCTTCCGTCAACAGATGCCCGCGCAAAGTTGGAATCTCTCCGTTAGACACCCGACGCTCGTAAACCGGAAACGCCTTTTCATTCTGATGAAAGCACGTCGGCGTCTCTGAGATAGCGCTGACACCCAGACCCAACAGGACGGTCGTCCGCGTTTCCGTGTATCCCTGAAAGTTGCGATGCAACGTTCCCTGGCGTTGAGCTGCCGCCATCCCATCCTGCGGCAACGCAAAATGATCCATCCCAATCTCGACGTAGCCCGCCGCATCAAGCATCTCTCGCGCCAACTCGTACAGCGCGCGCTTCTCGCCGGCGACCGGCAGATCTTCATCCTTGTAGCTGCGCTGCGCCGGCTTGATCCACGGAACGCGCGCGAAACTGTAGAGGGCAATGCGGTCCGGACGGAGTTCGATGGTCTTGTTGACCGTACCGCGAAAGCGATCCGGATGCTGTCGCGGCAACCCGTAAATCAAATCATAGTTAACTGAGTCATACCCAAGTTCCCGCGCAGCATCGGTCACTGACCTGGTCACTTCGTATGGCTGATGACGATTGACCAGCCGCTGCACTTCCGGATCGAAATCCTGCACGCCCAGCGAGATCCGGGTGAAGCCGAGCCCGTGCAGCATCTCGAGTTGCTCGCGCGTCGTGTGACCCGGATGAACTTCGACCGACGCCTCGAAGCGATCGCGATCGATTTTGGTCTGTGAAAGGATTGGCTTAAGAATCCTTTCCAGATTTTCTTTCGCAAAGAAGGTCGGCGTGCCGCCGCCGAGATGGACTCCCAACAGCGGTCTTTTAATCAGCGCGGGCGCGCGCTCAAGATAAAGGTTCCACTCCCTGGAAAGCAGATTGACGTACCCGTCTTCGCGGCCGTGGTCGCGAGTAATCACCGTATTGCAGGCGCAAAACGTGCACAGCGATTCACAGAAAGGCAAATGAAAATAGAGCGACCAGGTCGCCGATTCATCCGCAAACGCCCTATTCAAATGATCAATCCACTGATCGGTCGTAGGCGAATCAGTCCAGAACGGAACGGTCGGATAGCTGGTGTAGCGCGGCGCCGGGACATCGTACTTGGCAAACAAATCTGTCACTGCATTACCTCTCTGACTGTATCGACAAATAACCTGACGTTGTCCTCCGGCGTCGCGGGCAAAACGCCGTGACCCAGGCCACAAATCCAGCCGGGCCAATCTCGACCTTTCATCGGCTCGAGAAAATCCGACAGATGCTTCCTCAATTCATCCCGCCTAGCGTGCAGAAGCGACTGATCGAAATTGCCCTGGACGAAACCATGTGAAGAAACGTTGAAAGCCTCGCGAAGGTCCCAGGTATGATCCACGCCAATACCGGCCACGCGCTCGCTCGCAAACAGTTCATCATGCAAGTGTGCGGGCTGCGTCCCTTTCGAATAATAGCCGACGCGTCCTTCAATTGGTTCGATCAAGCGCCGCAATTGCGGCACGATCTCTGAATTGAAAAGCTGCGGCGAAAGCTCGCCCGCGGCCGTGTCGAAGATCATTACGACCTCGGCGCCGTTGTTGAGCTGCAACTCAATATTGCGCTCGAGCAATGGCACGATCGTTTTGCAGAATTGCCCGAACAGTGGCAGCAGACGCTTCGACTTGATGAGTGATCCTTTGTGCGTCCCCTCAACCGCATAGACGAACAATGTCCACGGTCCACCGACAAATCCAATCAGGCTGCGATCCTTCGGCAGCCGTTCCCTGGTCGCGCACATCGCATCACCCTGGAACAATAAATGAGGCCAGGCGTCGTCGACTGAATTCAGGCGAGAGATCGAGTTCTCATCCAGCGTCCAACCGAGCTCAGGCCCACGATCGGTGTACTCCAGACCCATGCCCAATGCTTCCAGCGGAAACAGCAAATCACTGAACAAAATCGCGACATCGAAGCCGAAGTCCATCACCGGTCCATAAGCGACTTCGGCGGCTAACTCCGGCTGTTTGCACAGTTCCATGAACGAATGCTTCGCCCGCAGCGCCTGATAGTGTTGGTGATAACGGCCGGCCTGACGCATGAGCCAAATCGGCGGTGTCCGTTGCGCCTTTCGGGCCAGCGCATTCTGGAAAAGCTCGCTGCCGATTTGGAGCGCGGCGGCAGAGCGCGGCGGCGACGCCGCTTTGGATTCAACTGATCTAACAACTTCACTCATAATGTAACGAACCAATCCAAAGCGCCGTCGTCGCTTCGCTATGCCGGCGCACTGCAAATTACTCGTCACCGCACCACTGATAACCGACACCGCGCACCGATCGAATGCAGGTGCTCTCCGTATCCCCCAGCATCTGCCGCAGCCGCACAATCATGTTGTCGATAGTTCGCTGGTTCAGAAATTTATCTTCACCCCAAAGCACGTCAAGAATCTGATTGCGGCTAATCACGCGCGGGCTACTGGTAATCAATAATTGAAGCAGCTCGAAGTCGCGCGCGGGCGGATGTTCGCGCGTGCCGTCGGGCTGGACGATCGCGCGATTATCCAAATCAACAGTGCGACCCTGACAAGTTACCTTGTGCCGCACCGGATGGTTTTCGAGGACGTGCTGCACCCGCAGCAGCAGCTCGCGCAGATGAAAAGGCTTGGGAATAAATTCTTCCGCGCCAATCTCAAAGCCTTCCAAACGATGCTCAGCCGTGCTCAGGGCCGTCATAAACATAATCGGCATCGTCGCGTTCGACTTTATGTGCCTAGCCAATTCGAAACCCGAGCCGTCCGGCAAACCAATATCGAGAATCACCAGGTCCCAAAGTCCTTCATTCAATTTCGTCAGCGCGCTCTGCTTGGTCTCGACCCACGCGACATCGTACTTCTCGCGCAGCAAACGCTCGTGCAAGGTTGCGCCGAGCGAACGATCATCTTCGACCAGCAACAGACGTTTCATGATTGGTGCGCACGACTCCGGCGTGCCCGTTTGTTCTTTCAGCGGCTAGCACGCCGGAGGCGCGCGTACCCTCAGGCAAATCAAAACGAGCTACGAAACCGGCGCCATTGGTACTTTCAAAATCAATGTCACCTTTCATGCGCTTGACGAGTTGGCGCACGATGTAAAGCCCGACACCGCTGCCGCTGCCGCGTTCATGACGTACGAACAGCTTGCCCAATTGATTGAAATCTCCCGCAAACCCGCGACCGTTGTCCGCCACGGTAACCGACGCATGGCCGGAACGACTCGCATCTACCTTAATGTCGATCTCAGTGGCCTGGCCGTGAGTGACTGCATTCTGAATCAGATTCGTGAGCACACTCTCCAGCGCGCGGGCGTCTGCCAACAGGCTCGCGTCACCGCTTTGCGTGATTTGTAAGTCAGGCCAATGTCGCCTCAAATTGTCGATACAGCTTCTGAGACCGATCGGCTCAAGAAAGAACTTGCCGCGCGTCAGGTTCACCAGGAACAGCGAGTTCTCCAACTGCAATTGCAACCGCAGCGTATCGCGCAGCAGGCGCTCCAGCAGCGGGTTCGGTGTTTCGGCAAAATCTTCCTGCAGACTCTCGGCCTGCAACCTGAGACTCGCGAGGGCCGTCTTGGCATCGTGCGTGAATGCCGCAAAGAACTCTTCAACCTGTGCATGCCGCTTCTGTTCACGCCGCGCAAAGTAGAAGAGCGCGAGCCCACCTCCAAGCAACGAAGCTATCAAAATACCGCCTTCCCAGAGCAGCATTTGATAGTGACGATTGAGCTGAACCGCATTCTCGAGGTTTGACTGATTAATCAGATCGAGCTGCCGCAGGCCAAAGATTAACCACCACGCGGTCAGCGTGACCGTGAAAACCACCCAAAGTCCGACCAGGACAATCGCGAGCCGGCTGTGTTTTCTTTCCGCGCTCATTTGCTCCTCAATCCGCTGAAGCTTTCTGCGCAGCTTCGATAAGTACTTTTGCCGCCCTCTCCAACAACTCATCGTCATGCGCCAGCGATATGAAGTTGACTTCGTAGCCGCTGGGCGCAAGGTATACGCCGCCATCCAAAGCGCTGTGAAAGAGGCGCGCGAATAACTGAGCACTATTCGCAGGAATTTGCTCAATGCGACGAATCGGGCCGTGCGCGCTGACGTGCAGCCAAAAAATCGAGGCCGTATGGGTCACTTCAAAAGGCAGACACAGCTCGCCTAATCGATTATTCAATTCGTCGCAGAAGCCCGCCGTCTTTTCGTGAAGCACTTCGTACACACGCGCGCGCTCAACCTTCTGCAGCGTCGCCAATCCGGCCCGCATGCCCACCGGGTTTGCACTCAATGTTCCCGCCTGATAGACGGGCCCAACCGGCGCGACCAGCTCCATCAAATCTTTTCGTCCGCCGTAGGCGGCCACCGGGAAGCCACCGCCAATCACTTTTCCGTAAGTCACCAGGTCGGGCCGCATGCCCAGCACCTCGGCCATTCCACCGAGCGCCACCCGGAACCCGGAAATTACTTCGTCAAAGATTACGAGCGCGCCATGTTTGCGCGCCGAGGTCACCACCGACTCGATGAATTCACGCCGCTGAATCAGCAGACCGTAATTCGCCGGCAACGGTTCGAGAATCACCGCGGCGATTTCTTTTGAGTGCTGCTCGAAGATTTGTTCCACAGCGGCTTCATCATCAAGCGGGGCCACCAGCGTGTCTCCCGCGACCTGCTCAGACACGCCCGCGCTTGAACTCGCTGATTCACCAGCGAGGCCGCTGCCTGCCTTGACCAACAGCGGATCCGAATGTCCGTGGTAACAACCTTCAAATTTCAAAATCCGATTACGCCCGGTCGCCGCGCGCGCGACTCGCAACGCGCTCATCACGGCCTCGGTTCCGGACGAGACAAACCGCAACATCTCAACCCAGGGCAGCCGCGATGTAATCCACTCAGCAAGCTCAAGCGAGTAAGGCTCGCAGGCGCCAAAGCTCCACGCGGTATCGATTGCCTCGCGAACAGCTTCGGCGACATCCGGGTCGCGATGACCAAGAATTAACGGGCCGAAGCTCTGACAGAAATCTATGTATTCACGCCCCTCAACCGACGTTAGCCTCGCACCGTTGGCGCTGCGAAAGAAGATCGGTGTGCCGCCGACACCCTTGAAGGCACGGACCGGGCTGTGAACGCCGCCCGGCGTAACGCGGGTGGCGCGATCGAAAAGTTCGGTGTGGAGTGCGCCGGCAGAGCGCAGCGGCGACGGCGCTTTGGATGATTGTGAACTCATGAATGCAATTCTTCGATGGCTATCCAAAGCGGTGTCGCCGCTTTGCTCTGCCACCGCGCTCCAAATTAGATTCCCAATTGCTTCGCATACCGCGCGCCATAGGTGATGATGTATTGCGCGCCCGCGCGCTTGAAGACGTGCCACGTTTCCAGCAACGCTGCTTCAAACTTGATCAATCCCTGCTCGGCCAAAACCGAAATACCGCCATATTCACCGCTGACCTGGTAAGCGCCGCATTGCAATCCTGTCGCTTCGGAAATCGGGCGAATCAGATCGAGCGAGGTCAGGCCCGGTTTGACCATCAAAATATCCGCGCCCTCGTCTGCGCACCGAACACTTGCGGCAATCGCACCGCTGCGATTACGCACATCGAGTTGATAGCCGCGCCGGTCACCAAATTGCGGCGCCGAGTCGGCAGCATTGCGAAACGGCCCGTAGAAGTTGCTGGCGAACTTTGTGCTGTAGCTCATGACGGGCGTTAGCTTAAAGCCTTTGTCGTCGAGAGCTGCGCGAATTCTCGCCACCCGGCCGTCCATCATGTCGCTCGGGCTGATCCCGTCGGCGCCCGCCTCAGCAAATGCGACCGCGGACCTCCCCAGCTCGTCGAGAGTTTCATCCAGCTTAATTCCCTTGTCATCGAGCACCGCGCAATGACCATGCGTCGTATACGAGCAGAGACAGGTATCAATCCAAAGACACAAACTGTTGCCAAACTGCCTGCGAATTTCCGAAATCGTCTTCTGCGTCGCGTCATGCGAGAAGCCGCTCTCTTTTTTCTCAGCAGGCACCGGAAACAGCAGAAACTGGGTGACGCCATTGTTTAGATCTTCTTCAATCTGCTTCAAGGCCGACGGAATGTTGTGACGCACGTTGCCACGCAATCCAGGAATCGGCTCGGCGTTGCTCAATCCCTCGACCACAAAGAAGGGTTGGATCAACTGCGCGCGATTGAATTCAGTCTCGGCGCACAAATCGCGCAGGTGTTGTGAAGCGCGCAAGCGCATTAAACGCTTCATTGGGCGCCCTCCATACCCGTGTCGGAACCCGGAGCGGTAGCGACGGGATCAGAAGGCATCGTTGATTTAAATGACGATCTAATCATTTGGGTTCAAGGCATCACCTGACCCGGTCGCTGCCGCTCCCGGTTCGACGCTGCCATCTCGTTCAGCCATTGAGCATGATCCAGGAAAACGTGCGGTTCGATCCCGTGCCGTTGCAGAATCTTTTGTGTGTTTCCTGGTCCGCAGAAATGGGTCATGTCTTTGATCCAGGGATTTCGCGACCATGCGTATGCGAAGGCTGACCCACTTGTCCAGAAAAAATACTCTTTGCCACGCAAATCGATTGCTTCATCCCTGGCCACAAGTCGGTATGTCGCCACTGTGTCCATATCACCGTTAGTGTAGCCGCCCTCGTGCGTAAGCTTAAGCCAATCGAGAGGTCCACCAACCAGCGCTTCAATGCGCGGTGGTTCGTGCTCGCCCAAACTCTCGGCGCAGCCGTTGACCCAAACGCCCCGGGAAGCGAGCTTCTTCCACGTCTTAACACCACTGGTCCAGATGAGTTGATTATCGTTAACCTGCCAATCCTCCGGCAAGGCATCGGTCTTGGCAATCCAAAGCGCGCGACCGACATCAGGAGGTGTCGGGTGCAATCGTTCGCGCCTAAAGAACTCTACCGGAGCGGAATCGACCGGCCACATCACGTCGCGTGAAATTTTCAGCGGTCTGGGTCTTGACGATTTGAGCGTACAACCAGCAAGGACCTCCCCCGCGTCGGTTAGGCCACGCTGGAAAGCAATCTCGCCGTACCCTCGTCGCAGCACACTCGCACCAATTTTCTGATGACAGCCGCCGCCGTAACTGCGGAGAGTTTGGCGCTCGTTGATGACCGATTCGAAATCATCGACAGAGTTAAGCGGCGCGACCAACTCTCGGATGTCCAGTCGCGGCCGCGAGATCTCCACCGCCAGCGCGCCTTGCGCCGGAGCCGAAGGGTTCTCGCGTAAAGGCAGGACCATCCAGCGGCATTGCGACAAGGCCTCGCGCAAGAACGCCTGCGTCTCTGCAAACTCTGATTGCGGCGCTGCTAATAAACGATCAATGGCGGCCTTCGCAACGATCAGACCATCGGCGTCGCCGTCGAGCATTTTACGGATACGCGTCGGCACATTGCCCCGCACATTTTCAAATTTGAGATTTGAGATTTTCGCCGGCAGCGCGGTCCGCAGAAACGAATCAAGATTATGCGCCCGGCGCGGAGATGAAGTCAGGATCGCGATGGCGGCCGTTTGCTCTACGCGCGGCCAACGATCCTTGCGCACCAGTAACAGGTCGCGCTGGTCTGCGCGCGGCAACGTCGCCACGATCTCCGTTTCCGGATCGTCTTCAATGGCGAGGTCTTTCCATGAATGAACAACCAGATCGAAATCGCCGCGCAGCAAACCTTCACGAAAATCCTGAGTGAAAACGCCTTTCTCAGGCATCTTCCACAGCGGATCGTTCAGGTTCTTATCGCCGAGCGACTCGTGAAAGGAATAATTGATTTCGATCTGCGGGTATGCGGCGCGGAGGGCTTCGCCGACCTGATACGCTTGAATTCTAGCCAGGTCACTGCGACGCGACGCGATGGTCACGCGCATAAGTCTTCCCATCCGAAGGGACGAAACTGTGCCTGCTGAGTTTGGCGAGCAACCAGCCGTTTGATTTCCGCGCGCGCGCCTGCGACGTGACCCTCCAGCCTTTCGCGCTCGGCCCGCAACGCGGCGAAGAGTTCATGCAAGGCGATGACGATTGTAGGATTCGTTACCGGATCGGTGGCAGCCTCGCCACGAAGATCAAGGCACTTGGTGAACGAAACATTCTGCGACTGGGACCAGCGCTCAACTTCACTCGATGTCAAAGGCGCGGCAATCACCAATCCTGCCTCACCATCAAGCCAAAGCGAGTCGGCACTGGAATAAGATACAAGTTCAATTTCAGGAAATTCTTCGCGCAGACTCTCCGCCCGCTCCAAATTCCGACAGAACACGCGCACTTTAGTCTTGCCAATTAGCCACGGCAGAATCTCGCGCGCGAGTTTGCCCGATCCGAGCACCGCTACCGCCGGCAATCCCTTCACGTGCTGTCGCACCAGACTGCCATACGATTGACTGCCCAGACCTTGCAGGTGCTCATGACGCACGCGCTTGGCATCGATCATCAAATTCGTCGCCAGCTGACGCAGGAAATTACCCCACGAGTTGTTTGGGAACTTCGCGTTCTGCAGAAATTCTTTGAACTGGCCCATCACCGCGGTCTCGCCAACGATAGGTGAATTCAATCCGCAGGTGACCTCGAGCAGGAACCGATATGCTTGCTGGCCGCGAAAGACTTCTACAATCGGCGGCAGCAGATTTTCAGTTTCGATCGTCTCAAGGATGTCACGATTCTCGCACGCGTTCAGGAAGAGGATGCGACGCAGGCAGGTCTGCCACTCGACGCCGTTAAGGACGGCCGGCATCCTGTCTCGCGCCTCGCGTCTAAGGTTGACGATGACCAATTGGTCGATCACGCGGCCATTTTAGGAGCCCACGGATTTTCGATTGTCATCGGTTTGTCATGAAATGCGGGAAATTTCGCAGGGATGTGACGGGCGTCACTTCGGAGCGCCTTGATGGACGCCTTGATGGAGCGCGGGCATCCCTGCCCGCATGAGCGCGCAGCGCGAACAGTATTTAATTAATCAAGAATATCGAGCTTGCTTCGCAAGCTTTGCGGGCAAGGATGCCCGCGCTCCATACCGGACGCTCAATTCTGCGCGGCAATCTGGTATTGCTCCAGCTTTCCGTTGGGCATTTCATACGTCCACGCGCGCAGCGTTCGTTGTGGAAATCGAATGAGATAAACGCGTAACGTCATGCCGCCGCGCAGGCCCTGACTGGCTTGAACGAATGACTGAGGCGTACCCAGCGGTCCGAGCCCTTCCTTGAAGTCGTTCAAAGCATCTTCGCTGAAATAGAAGTTCGCGTTGTCGGTGAACAGCGAGCGGTCAATCTTTCCCTGTTGAAGATCTGCAAAGATTTTCTTTGCTTGCTCGAGCTTAGCGGGCGTCGCGGGATCGTTCGTCGCAAACAATAGCTGACCGATGCCGCCGGCGATCGCACCTGAAGCACTCGCCGCGTCCTGGTTCGTGAGGACCACGACGGCGGCGCGGTCGTCAGGAAAGATCGTGTTCGTGGCGGTGAAGCCTGAGACTTCGCCACCGTGTGAAATTGCTCGATGCCCCCCTTGCTGATTGACATCCACTCCCAGACCGTAATGGGTGTCCAGGCCATTCTTGAGCAGTACGTCGGTCTGCATCTCGCGATAGGAAGCCGGCTTCAGCACGGATTGATTGATCACCGAGAGGTCCCACTTCGCGAGGTCTTCGGCAGTCATGGCCAATTCGCCCGCCGCGAACATCCAGCCCTTGCCTTCCTTTGGCGCCGGACGCAACGGCCCCAGCGCGAAGCGCAGGTAGCCGCGCGGATCGCTTTCGGTTAACGGACCAGAGTCCGTATCGAAGGTGCTCTTGATGCCGAGCGGCGCGAACACCCTTTGCTGCAGCAGCTGAAGCAGAGGCATGTGCGCCACCTTCTCAACGATGACGCCGGCGATCACATAGTTTGTATTGCTGTATTGCCACTTGGAGCCGGGCTCGAAGTCGAGCGGCTTCTTGGCCCAGATGTTCATAATCTGCTGCGCGTCGGTGGGCTTCAGCATCCCCGGCATGACGTAATCCTGCGGCCAGTAATCCGAATAACCGGAAGTGTGCGACAGGAGCTGCCGAATCGTGATCTCGTTTCCCCGCGTGAGATCCGGCACATACTTGGCAACCTTGTCATCCAGCGAAAGCTTGCCCTGCTCCTGCAAAAGCAGAATTGCCGCCGCCGTAAACTGCTTGCTGATCGAGCCGATGCTGTAACGCATCTGCGGCGTCGCCGGCGTCTTCGGCTCGAGCCGCGCATCACCATACGCCTTGACGTAAGCAATCTGGCCATCCTTGACGACGGCAATCGACGCGCTGGGCACGCCGGTGCGCGCGAGCGTATCGGTAACGACCTTGTCGATCTTTTCACTGAGATCGGCGGGCAGCGTTTGGGCGTAAGCGCCACAAGTAAGTGCCACATTTATCGCCAGGAAAGAAATGAACCGAGTAAACCGCATGAGCCTTCTCCTCAATTATGAATCACAGCAAAGAAACGAACGCTTCGACAGTCAGTCCAGCTTGGCGAATTATGGAACGTAAAGTTCCGCGATCGAGTTCTTTGTGATTGGGAATTGTTGTTTGCGACGGGGGTGATTTTCTCACCATGGTGATATGACTACCGCGCTGCCGATAGATGATGAATCCAACCTTGCCGAGTGCCTTGACGCATTCTGCGCCCGACACGACCGGCAACTTACTCACGCGGCGACCTCTACCATTTCAACGTGATCCTCTGGTAATGGCTCGCCTCGCTCAAGAAGTACATCTATATGCAAAGATATGGCCTCGCGAATATTTGCTAAAGCTTCCTCGCGAGACTTGCCCTGACTAATACAGCCTGGAAGACTCGGGACTTCCGCCACCAAGTAACCGTCTTCACCTGGATATAAAACAACTCGCCGCGTCATGAATCCATTCTAACATCGTTACTGTCGCATCAGCACCGGCAACACAATTCGCGATGTATACTGCGCCGAATGATAGACGCGTTCCGTCGCCTTCTGAAAATCGGCTTCAGTGCCCAGCTTATAATTCGCGACGAACTTCTGCGGGTTGCGCGCTACCAACGGGAACCAGGTGCTTTGAATCTGCACCATGATGCGATGGCCCTTCTTGAACGTGTGCATGATGCCCGGCATTACAAATGAAATCTTCGTCGGCGTGTTCGGACGCAGCGCTTCCGGCTTCTCAAAGCTGTTGCGGAAGCGGGCCGGCATTGGTTCGCCACGCAGCAGCATTTGATAACCGTTCGGGCTGAGGATATTGCCGGGAGAATTATCGGGCGGCTTCACGCCTTCGGGATATTTGTAATCATCCGGGAACACATCGATCAGCTTCACGATGAAATCGGAATCGGTGCCGCTCGATGAGACGAAGAGCTCCGGCTTGATGCTCCCGCCGACAACAATATCTTCGGTCAAAGGCTCAGTTTGATAGACCAGCACATCGGGACGGGTCGCGGCGAAGCGTTGATCCTCAGTCATGAAGTCGCGCGGATAACGAATGGTTTCGCCGTTTCGTTTCTGAGTGTAAGGAATGGGATTCCACGGATCGCTTACATATTCGTCGTATAAGGGTTGTCGCGGACCGGCGCCAGCCGGCGGCAGCTTGCCGGTGGCCGGACGCGTCCCGCTTGAGCCCGTGCCAAATGAAAGTTGACCTGCCGACATCAGATAAAGCGGCTTTTCAGACGCGATACTGGGCGACCAATTCGGCAGGGCTGTCCATTGATTCGCGCCGGTGTCAAAGACGTTCACTTCTCTAATCTCAGAGACGTCGCCTTTGTCTTTCAAGAAATGATTGAAGAACGGCAGCTCGAAATGTTCGCGATAATAAACGCCGGTCTTCATCCCGAAGTACGCCATGCCGAGCCAATCGCCATCCGTGCGCGCCCAGCAGCCATGACACCACGGGCCCATCACCAGCACGTTGTAAATCCCCGGGTTGTGCTGCTCGATGCTGCGATAAGTTTCCAGCGCACCGTACAAGTCCTCGTCGTCATACCAGCCGCCGACGGTCATCACAGCCGCGTGAATGTTCTTCAGGTGCGGGAGGATGTTTCTTTCCTTCCAAAACTGATCGTAATTCGGATGCTGCATCATCTGGTCCCAAAACCTGATGCGAGATCCGATCTGCTTTTGATACGCGTCGCCGAAATTCTTTAACCCGCCAACCTCGTAATAGAACTTGTAGCCGTCCTGCGTTCCGTAATTGAACGGCTTCACGTAAGTGTTATCGTTCGACGTCGGCGCAGGTCGGCGCTGGCCAAATCCGGTAAAGAAAGAAAAGTTCTGCGAAAGAAACAGCGCGCCGTTGTGATGATTGTCGTCGCCGTGAAACCAGTCAGATACGGGCGCCTGCGGCGAAATGGCCTTGATCGCGGGATGACCGTCGATGCCGGCCATGGACGTATAGAAGCCGGGATAGGAAATTCCGTAAACGCCCACGCGCCCGTTGTTGTTCGGCACGTTCTTAATCAACCAATCGACGGTGTCATAGGTGTCCGTGGTCTCGTCCGGCTGGTTTCCCTTTTTGTTGGGAATGTAGGGCCGTACGTCTTCGTATTCGCCTTCGCTCAGGTAACGGCCGCGCACGTCGCCGTAGACAAAGATATAACCTTCGCGGGCGAATAACTCGTCGGGCCCCAGCGACGTTTTGTAGTTATCCTCACCGTAAGGCCCCACGGCGTACGGCGTGCGGTTGAACAGGATCGGATACTTCTGCTTCCTGTCTTTCGGTTCGTAGATGCAAACGAAAAGCTTCACGCCATCGCGCATCGGAATCCGAACTTCGGTCTTCGTGTAATTCTTCTTGATGTAGTCGGCGAGCTCGCGCTGCTGCGGCGTAAGTTGTGTCTGCGCGATTGAGGTTAACCACACTACACAGAGAAATAATATCGAACTAAGTATCGTTAAGATTCTCTTTGCCAACATAGTTTTCTCCGAATCATCGGGCTCTCTCTCGCTCAACGCAGGCCGGCTTTACCCAGCATTTCCAGAAATTGTTTCCGGGTGCGCATGTCGATTGATTGCGCCACCAGTTTGCCCTCACGATCGTAGACGAAGCTCTTCGGGATGCCGTCGATGCGAAATACTTCATTCGTTTTGCGGCCGGGGTCCAACAGAATCGGATAGGCAACCGGATGCTCGGCGAGATAAGGCTTTATCTTGCCCACCTCCTCATCATCAATCGCCAGGATAACCAATCCCTGATCTTTGAATTTCTTGTAGAGCGCATCGAGATCCGGCATTTCTTTCCGGCACGGCGGGCACCAGGTCGCCCAGAAATTCACCAGCACAACCTTGCCGCGCAGGTCGCGCAGCGTCCAACTCTTGCCGTCCAAATCGTTAAGCGTAAAGTCTGCCTTCGCGCGCAACGCGTCATCGGCTTCGAGTTTGGCCATCGCGGCCTTGAACTGCGGATCGTCGCTTGACGCCTTCACGCCCTCATAGCGTACGAGCGTCGCCAACTCAACGTACGAAAAATTGGGCTCAGTGCCGTTCATCGGTGCCGGTTGTTCGCGCAGGGCCTCTGCCAAAGTCGTCGCCACTTCCTGCAACGTGTCGTGGCCAAAGTCCCCTTCGGTCGAAAGATTCGCCAGCGCGTTTGCCAGACTCAATTTGTGCAACGTCTTCGGCAACGCGCGAATATCCAGGGCGAGTTGCCTGGTCGTTTTGGCGCGCACATCATCCGGCAAACTCCGTAGATGACTTATCTGTTCTCGGATGGTCGTCTCAGCTTTCGTCCAGGCCGGGTCGCCATTCTGTGCAGCCGACATCGACCAAGTGAAAGCAACGACACAAAGACTAAGCGCGACGATTACAAACCTGATTTTGTTTCTCATATTTAGTTCGATTCGGGGGAGCGAAAGTGATCGGAATTTAATCACCATTTTTACGATCTCGCAAAGGCGGAGTTATACTCTAGTTTCCAATCACCAAAGACAGAAAAACGTTTAGAAGCCGCACTTGTGCGGCCCGCGCGAGACATGCCGGACAAGTCCGGCGTCTAAACGACCTCAAGAAAGGAAGGCTTCGCATGGCGAAAGTCACCTCGCTCAACGTCAACGGCAAGAAGATGGCCGTCAACGCAGATTCGACTGTCAGTCTGCTGGCCGTTCTGCGTAACGATCTCGACCTGACGGGCAGCAAGTACGGCTGTGGCGAAGGTCAATGCGGCGCGTGCACAGTTCTGATTGATGGCGTCGCGACGCGTTCCTGCATCACGCAGGTGGGACGCGTCGGCGGCAAACAGATAACTACGATCGAAGCGCTCGAGAAAGATGGCAAGCTGCATCCGCTGCAGGAAGCATTCATCAAAGCCGACGCTATGCAATGCGCCTATTGCACCTCGGGCATGATCATGTCCGCGAGCGCGTTGCTCTCAAAGAACCCGAAGCCCAGTCGCGATGAAATCATTACCGGCATGAACGGCAACATCTGCCGGTGCGGCACCTATCAGCGAATCATCGAGGCGATTCAAATTGCTTCGGGTGCCCAGGCTTCAAGCTGGCAGAATGCCGGAGACGCGCGTACCGAGGAGGTGACGTCATGATCGACGAACAAACCTTCATCGATGAGATCGAAGTCGAACGATACGAGTTATTCGACGCGCCTAAATACAATTTCGATTTCGATCGCCGTGATTTCATTAAGGCCTTTGGCCTGGGGATCGTCTTGATCGTGCCGGCAACGCGCGCGCTGGCGCAGCAGCGTGATCAGGGAGAGTCGGGACGCGGCGGATTCAATCAAAACCTTCCCACAGACATCGACGCCTGGATTCATATCGATGAGCAGGGCGAAGTGACGGCCTTTACGGGCAAAGTCGAATTTGGGCAAAACACGCGCACCACGCTAATCCAATCAGTTGCCGATGAATTGCATGTGCCGTTGGCTTCGGTTCATCTGGTAATGGGCGATACCGATCTCACGCCGTTCGACATGGGCACGTTCGGCAGCCGCAGCACGCCGACCATGGTTCCTCAGCTGCGCAAAGCTGCGGCGGCTGCGCGCGAGATGCTAATCAGTATGGCGGCGGAACAACTGAACGTGGCTGCTGCTGATCTGCGCATCGTCGATGCGAAATTTCTGAATCACGACAAATCGAAAACTCTAACGCTGGCGGAGGTGGCTAAAGGGCGCAAGCTGGTCAAAGTGATCCCGAGCGACATCGCCATCACGCAGCCGAAAGACTGGACCGTCGCCGGCACGTCCGTCACGAAAGTCGATGCCCGAAACTACGTCACTGGTAAGCACCGCTACACCTTCGACGTGAAGCGTGCGGGCATGCTCTACGGAAAACTTGTGCGGCCTGCGGCATTCAATTCGTCACTCGTGTCGGTCGATGCGAAAGCTGCTGAAGCGATACCCGGCGTCAAAGTTGTTATCGATGGGACGTTCATCGGCGTGGTCGCGCCCGACCAGCAAAGTGCGACGAAGGCGGCAAATGCAATCGCTGTCGATTGGAAATCACCCGGCCAGGCTTCGAACAAGGAAATCTTCGACGTGCTCCGCCAGCCGGCAACGAACCAGAGAGGTGGAGGCGGCGAAGGCGGCGGTGGTCGCTCGCGTCCGCAAGGTTCAATAACCGATGGCCTGGCCGCCGCTGACAAGAAGCTCGAACAAACTTACACCGTGCAGTACATTGCTCATGCGCCGCTGGAACCGCGTGCGGCCGTCGCTGAATGGAGCGGCGACAAGTTGACCGTCTGGACCGGCACGCAACGGCCATTCGGCGTGCGCAACGAACTCGCGGAAGCGTTTCATATTTCCGAAGACAAAGTGCGCGTCATGGTTCCCGACACAGGTTCAGGTTACGGCGGTAAGCACTCGGGCGAATGCGCGGTGGAAGCGGCGCGCCTCGCGAAAGCCACCGGCAAACCGGTGAAGCTAACGTGGACTCGCGAAGAGGAATTCACCTGGGCCTACTTTAGGCCCGCCGGCGTGATCGACATCCAGAGTGGCGTCAAGAATGACGGAACAATCACGGCCTGGGAGTTTCACAACTACAACTCCGGCGCTTCCGGCATCCAGATCAAATACGACATTCCAAATAACGACATTCGATTTCACGCCTCGAACTCGCCGTTGAAGCAGGGCTCGTATCGTGGATTGGCAGCCACCGCGAATCACTTCGCGCGCGAATCGCACATCGATGAACTCGCAGCGGCGGTCAACATTGATCCGCTCGAGTTTCGGCTGAAGAACATCAAAGACGAACGGCTGCGCGACGTGCTGCAAGCTGCGGCTAAAGCTTTCGGATGGGGCAAATCAAAGCCGGCGAGTGGTCATGGGTTTGGCATCGCGTGTGGATTTGAGAAAGGCGGTTACGTCGCGACCGGCGCCGAGATTGCCGTCGAATCGCCCACTGACAAGGAAGACAAAACCATCAAGCGCATCCGCATTGTGCGCGTCGTAGAGGCGTTTGAATGCGGCGCTATCGTCAACCCCCGACATCTGCATAATCAAATCGAAGGCGCAATCGTGATGGCCATAGGCGGGGCGCTGTTCGAGTCCATTCAATTTGACGACGGCAAGATTCTTAATCCGCATTTTGCGCAATATCGCGTGCCCCGCTTCAGCGATCTGCCGAAGATCGAAGTTGTCCTGGTCGATCGCAAGGACATCGCGTCGGCTGGCGCCGGCGAGACGCCGATAGTCGGGTTGGCACCAGCGGTAGCGAACGCGATCTTTAATGCGACTGGGGTACGGCTCAGATCATTGCCCCTGGTGCCCCGGGGGCTTTCCACTTAGTTATGGCGATAATCACAACGGAGAACTGAATGCTCAAAGTCGAAGACATGTCACCTGCCGAGATGCACGCGTTGCTGCAACGCGAAAGTTTCGGCCATCTCGGGTGCTCGCGGGACGGGCGCCCTTACGTGGTCCCAATGAATTACGCTTATGACGGTAAGGAGCTTTACTTTTTCACGACCGAAGGAATGAAAACGCATTTCATTCGCAGCAATCCCCAGGTCTGCCTGCAAGTCGAAGAGATCATCGATAGCGCCAAATGGCGCAGTGTTATGGTCGTGGGGCGCGCGACGGAATTAACGCTCGCCGAAGAAATGCAACGAGCAATGAAACTGATCACCGAACGCAATCCTTCTCTCACGCCGGCGATTAGCGCCACCGAGGTCGATTCATTAGGCCGCGCCGTGGACATCGCGCTCTATCGCATCACACCGGAAATCATCGATGGCCGGCAAACGACACCGGCGTAACCCTTGCTAATAGCTCGGCGCAAAATTCATCGCGTGGTTTTCATCGCGGCGGGAATCTATAACATCGCGTGGGGTGTCTACTCTGTCTACGATCCGCAGTGGTTGTTTCGATTCTCCGGGCTGCCGCCGTTGAATCATCCGGCAATCTTCGCGTGTCTCGGAATGGTGGTCGGACTTTATGGAATAATTTATTTCGAGGTCGCGCGCCTTCCTGAACGCGGCTGGTTGCTCGCCGCGGTGGGATTGCTGGGAAAGCTGCTGGGACCAATTGGCCTGGCGCAATTGATCTGGAGCGGCGCCTGGCCTAAATCGACGATCGTTCTGTGTCTTACGAATGATCTGATCTGGTGGATTCCGTTTGCTCTTTACCTGTACAACGCACGGCCGCGGACGCGCGAGCAATAATTTAGAGGCGTGACTGCCCGCTTCTATCCCGCGATTTGGCGGGCAGTAGCCCGCCTCTAAAACGGTGCGAAGGAGTTAGGAAGTGCCTGACGAGAGGGGTCTATCGTCCCTGATAGATTAGCTCTCGCTTCCTTCTCGACATTCCGAATATGTAACCGGTGGCGGCTCCGACTCCCGTGCCTATCAGCGTCCCGACAAAAACGTATGTGATGCCATCGTCCACGTTCGGGCCATTCTTCGTCTGGCCGATGCCGGCCCCAACGCCCGCGCCTACACCTGCGCCAATGAGCGCCCATTGACCTTTTTTCGCTTTTCCTTTGATGAGATGGATTTGGGAAATCGCGTCTTTGGCAACTGATTCGCGCTTGCCTTTCCGCTCAATGGAAACTTCCGCGGCTCCGGCGTCCAGAAACTTTCCCTTGGTCTCCTTCTCGGTCTTCAGCGTAATAACAATCTCATCACCGGGCGTCAGGGCTTGAACGGCCGCCCAATTATCGACAGCAGTTCCTTGAGCAAGAGTCGCAGGGGCCGTCGCCGCAATTAAGAGAGCGAGTGCGCAATAGAGGGTTAAGAGGGCTTTGATTGAATGCATTCCAGGTTAGTCCTTCAATAGTGATTGGCTTTCTCAACACTCGAATGGGCAAATGGGAGGCCGCGGTGATTTCCGCACAGAAGTGAAGATTTCACCCGAGGTGGCGCAACAAAACGACGTCACTTGTCGTACAATGGTCCGCACTTTGAGGGCTAATGCACTTTCCCCACCCTCGAAACCGCTCTCTCCGGTTTATCGAATCCCGGCTAAGAGGAACCACATCTTTGAAAAGAAATCAGCTCGGCGTTGTTAAGGCGTTCAGCATTGCGCTGCTCGTCATCTTCAGCAGTGTTCTCGGTCAATCGACTTTAGCCAGAGGCCGAGACTGGCAACCCCAGCGAACCTGGGTGTTCGCCGTCGGCATCCTTCAGTTCCAACATAAAGACCTGTTTGATTCTTTCCCGCAAAAGAACCGGCGCGACGCGCAATTGATTGAATTCTTCCGGCAGCAGGGCGTTCCCGATTCGCAAATCGTTTTCCTGAAAGACTCGCAAGCGACGACGCGGCGGGTGGAGAATTCGTTTCCGGCTTTTCTTTCAAAGGCAGGCCCGGAGGATTTGCTCATCTTCTATTACACGGGTCACGGCTATAAGTCTGAGGATGAAAAGACGACCTACTTCGCTACCTATGACGACAGTGAGGACACCGTCGGCTGGGCCACCGACACAATTATTCGTGACATCGAGAAGCACTTCAAAGGTTCGCGGGCGCTGCTGACCGCTGATACTTGTTTCTCGGGCACGCTCGCGCAGCAGACGCGTCAACTCGGTCGTCGTGTCTCATACGCGACGTTAGCGTCGGCGACCTCGAATCACCTGTCAACGGAAAATTGGACGTTTACTGAGATGTTACTGGCCGGCCTGCGCGGAAAATCTTTTGCCGACCTCAACAATGACGGAGAAGTAACTCTCTCAGAACTCGCCGAGGACATTAAACAGGACATGGCCTTTGCCGAAGAGCAAAGATCAGTCTTTTTAACCACCGGAGATTTCCCGCCGGAAATGGAACTGGCCAGCGCCGAGCGCAAAGTTCATCCCTTAATTAGCAGCCGGTTTGAAGTTCGTTCCGAGGGCGATTGGTACAAAGGCAAAGTAATCGACGCGCGCAACGGCACGTACCGCGTGCATTTTTTCGGTTACGAAGATTCCGATGATGAGTGGGTCACGCAGCGAGACTTCCGGGCCCCGAATATCGCGATGAATAACCCTAAGACTCGGAACGACAACTCCGATTGGAAGCCGCGTAATAATTCAGTTTCGAAATCGTCGCCCGACAACGCTTTATCAAGCGAGTATCGCATCGGCGCCAACGTGGAAGTGAATTGGAAGGGCAGATGGTACACAGGAAAAATCCTGGCCGCGAAAGAGGGGCGTCATCTCGTCCACTATGTTGGTTACGACGACAGTTGGGACGAGTGGGTGCCCGACAGCCGCATCCGCCGCCCGTCGTGGAACAATTGACACCTCGCGCTACACGGCAATGCGCGCGATAGCTCTCCCCAAAATTATTCCCAAGATGTATCGATCAGTGCACTCGTCCATCACGCAATTCATTCAGCAGACGAGTTACGGATTGCAGCAACGCGCGGGCATTGCGATCCATGCGCGAAACCGCGTCGCGATGCATCGGTGAAAGCGGCGTCTTCTGATCGCGTTCCAGAAACTGGCAGATGCCAATAATCACATTCAAGGGCGTCCGCAGCTCATGGCTTATTGACTTCATGAAATCCGGACGCTCGAGGTTATTAACGAGAAACTTTTCGTGAGCTAGCTGTTTTTGTGGGACATTGATTTGCTTCACGCATTTCGCTCTCAGCACGAGTTTATCCGCAAGGGACTCTGGGGCTGTGAGACCTCCTAAAGCTCCTACTTCAATTCACGTGCCTCCGGCGGGCGCCTGCATTTTCCTGCAAATCCCGTAATCAACTAACTTCCGGTGAGTATTGTCAGCAACTTTTGGGACAATTGTGCGCGCGGCCGAGCGATTCCGATACAACGCAATTAGCTCTCGGGAGGCGAAACGTTACCAGAAGGGACAAACCTTCGCAGCAGAGCGTGCAAATGGTCGAAATCAATCGGCTTGGTGACATATTCGTTACAACCAGCGTCCAGCGCTTCCGTCCTCGATTCGGGTGAGTCATGAGCCGATACCGCCACGATCGGGACCTTTTTCAGGCCTTTCGTTTGGCGGATTTGCCGGGTGGCGGACAGTCCATCCAATTTTGGCAGACTGAGATCCATCAGAATTAGTACGGGGCGCGCCTCAACGGCCATTCTTACTGCCTGCTCGCCGTCGCTGGCCTCGACCACGTTATAGCCTGCCATCTCCAACAGCCGTCTCATCATGAAACGACTGTCCTCAAAATCCTCCACGACCAGAAACAATTTGTTTGTGCGCTTCATATCTACCCCAAGTCCTTAACACATAGCGAGCCACACCCCAAAACCCGCATTGCTAGCATACAATTCGAGGACTTTGTTATGCTGTCGAATTGAAACACGACACAAATTTGTAAAGTTGCCGAGTTTATTTCGTACACTTTATCGTTAAGATTGACGAGTACTGAGAATGCAACCCGCACCAGCCAAAATCCCTGACTCGAAGGCGCTAGAACGCTTAGGCGGCGCCACGCTGGAAATCGTCCACGATCTCAAGAACCAGCTCAACGGACTCAAATTGTACGCCACGTTCCTCCGGAAGCGCCTGGAACGTAAAGATCAGCCGCAGGATGAACGCGAGACGCTGGCGAAGTTGATAGCAGGACTCGATCGCTCAGCCAAAGACCTGACGGCGTTGGTCCGATACGCGCGGCCAGTGGAATTGCACAAACAGCCGGGCGTGAACCTGCAGCGAGTAATCTCGCAATCTATTTCAGAAGCTGCGCTAAGAGATACGGCGGGATTGCCGAAAATGATTATCTCAGCCGAATTTAAGAGCGAAGACTTGATCGGCGAATTCGATCCGAACGCGATAGCTGAGGCAATCAAAGGAATCACGGAAGATACTTGTGCCGCGTCGTCGGCCAAACGCGCTGAACCGCCGTCAGTCGTCGTGTGGCGTGAACCTGACACAAACGCAGCCATCATCGAATGGCAAAATGCGCCGTTAGCGACACGGAGCGATGCGCCGGCGATTGGTTGCGGAACAATTCACACTGAAGTAGCGAAGAAAATAATTGAAGCCCATGGCGGCGAACTAACTCGCGACCACGATAGAATTCGCGTGTCGCTGCCCTTATCAAGCGAAGAAGCATGACAAAATCGAAGACTCAAGATATCCGAATTCTGGTCGTTGACGACGAGCCGACGATGAGCGACTCGCTCAAGCAACACCTGGTTGACGAAGGCTATGCCGTAGACACCGCCGCGAGTGGCGGGGAAGCCATCGATATGTTTGATGGCGGCGCGCATCATCTCGTGATTTGCGACGTGCAGTTGCCGGACATGGACGGACTCACGCTGCTGCGTCACATGAAAGATGCCAAGCCGAATACGGAAGTGATCGTCGTTACCGGCTACGGCTCAGTGCAAACCGCCGTGGAAGCAATCAAGGCGGGCGCCTTCTACTTCGTCGAGAAGCCGTTCGATTTCGAGGAGCTTCTGCCTTTGGCCGAAAAGGCCCTCGAGCGACGCGAGTTGATGGCGGAAACCGAGAATATGCGGCGCCAACTGTCGACGCGTGCCGAATACTTCAACATCATCGGATCGTCCAAACAAATGCAGACGATCTACGAGACGATCGAGTCGGTAGCGAAATCCGATGCCAACGTCCTGATCGTCGGCGAGTCGGGCACCGGCAAGGAATTGATCGCAAACGCCATTCACTACAACTCGCTCCGTGCCAAGAAGCCGTTCATCAAAGTGAACTGTGCCGCGCTACCAAAAGAATTGATCGAATCTGAATTGTTCGGTCACGCAAAGGGTGCGTTCACCGGCGCGCATGCTGACAAAGAGGGCCTGGTGCAGCACGCTGCCGGCGGATCGTTGATGCTCGACGAGATCGCTGAGATGCCGGTCGAGTTGCAGCCCAAACTCTTGCGGGTGCTCCAGGAACGCACCTGCCGCAAGATCGGCTCCGAAAAAAGTTATCCGGTTGATTTTCGGCTAATCTGTTCGACTAACCGCATGCCGGCCGATGCCATTCGCGACGGCTTGCTGCGCGACGATCTGTTCTACCGCATTTCGACAATCACGATTCATGTGCCGCCGCTGCGTGAGCGCATGGAAGACATTCAACTCCTCACCGACCACTTCCTCCAACTCTACGCGGAGAAATACGAGCGGCCGATCGGCGGCGTCTCACAGTCGGCGTATCAGCGTCTGTTTTCTCATCCCTGGCCCGGCAACGTGCGCGAGCTGCAAAACGTAATCGAGCGGGCGGTGCTGCTGGCTAAGGGCGAGCGGATCGAACCCATCGACCTGCCGTTTGATAACGGCAGCGCCAACGCCACCGCGGCCGCCATGTCCTGGGACGTACCGCCAAATATGACGCTCGAAGACATCGAAAAATTTGTCATCGAACGGACGCTGCAACGCACCGGCGGCAACAAACAGAAGGCCGCTAACATGCTGGGCATATACCGTCCTC
Source organism: Pyrinomonadaceae bacterium (assembly GCA_044870975.1). Lineage (GTDB taxonomy): Bacteria > Acidobacteriota > Blastocatellia > Pyrinomonadales > Pyrinomonadaceae > UBA11740. Next base: position 33,512 of record JBIOZK010000224.1, on the reverse strand, counting down.
GCCTGTACAGCAAAATCAAGAAATACAAGATCGGGGCCGATGCTGTCAGCGCGAACTGAACGCGGTTTTCCGCTACAACTGAATTTTTCTATTGAAATCCCTCCGGCATTTTTGAGATTGTAAATTGTCACCGTAGATCAAAGAGGAAAACCCGACAGTGCCACCATATCCTGACGATCGCCGGCAGTTTCCGAGACTCGAAGCCAACCTCGACGCGCGACTTGAATTCAGCGTGCTCATGCGTGAAGCCGACGTCGGCGAACGCGGCGTCCAACATTTACGCGCTTGCGCCGGACATACCGTAAACATCAGCCGCGAAGGTCTGGGCTTGATCCTGCATGCGCAAAACATCGACGAGCAGTACCTGATGGGCGGCGAAAGCTCGCTGGCAATCGAACTCGACTTGCCGAATGGATTATCTTTGGAGATTCACGCCACGCCCGTGCGCTACGAGAAGCTTGATGAGGGTTACCTAATCGGAGCGCGCATCAGCGGCATGAAGGACCGTGACCGGGAATTGTACGAAGAGTATCTGGAAGAGATCGGCGAAGACTGAGTAATTTCTAGTCCACCTGATAAGTAGCCACGCTGGTCGGCGTTTCCCAACACTTCACCTTATAAATCTGCACGCGGTCGTCGTCGATCTTCGCCGCGATTCTTTTCAGCACAAACCGCGCCACGTTCTCAGCTGAAGGGTTCTGTTCCTCAACAAAGGGCTCCAACTCATTCAGGTTTTTGTGATCCAGGTAGGTAACCAACTCATCAGCCGCTTGCTTTAGTTCTACAAAATCAACCAACAGGCCAATATTATTCAGCTCACTACCACGCGCGTAAATCTCGATCTTGTAATTATGACCGTGCAGGTTTTCGCACTTTCCCTGGTAGCCGCGCAGTTGATGTGCGCTGGAGAAATTGCGTTCGATCATGACTTCAAATTGTCCAGGCATGGAATCAGTTTCAGGTTTCAGGTCTAAAGTTTCAAGTTGGCGGCTCAAGCCGTCGCCACAGACTCTGCGGCAAAGAACCGCTCCAGATCTTCAACCGAAGAGGTGATCCGGCAATTCGGCAGGCTCTTCAGAAATTGTTGTCCGTACATCTTGGTGCGCAAGCGTGGATCGAGCACCGCCAACACTCCCCGATCGGTCGTGCTGCGAATCAAACGCCCGAGCCCCTGCTTCAAACTGATGATCGCTTGCGGCACACTGTACTCATAAAAACTGGATCCGCCTTGTTCTTCGATGTGTCGCTGACGCGCGGCTACTATCGGGTCACTCGGTACGGCAAACGGCAGCTTGTCGATGATCACGCATGACAGTTGTTCGCCGCGCACGTCGACCCCTTGCCAGAAACTGGAGGTCGCAAACAGCACCGCGTTTGGCGTCGCCCGAAACTTCTTCAGCAATTCGCCCTTCGCCGCGCTTCCCTGCACCAGGCAGGGATAATCGATTTGCGAAGCGACCCGCTCGAACATCTCATTCATCCCGGCAAAGCTGGTCGATAGCACAAACGCCCGTCCCTGCGTCGCGTTCACAATCTTGATTACTTCTTCCGCCGTCGCAGCGCCCCACTGCGGCGAGCGGGGATCGGGCATCTTCGCCGGTAAATACAAAACCGCCTGATGCTCAAAATCAAAAATCGATTCGGCGATCAGGTCTTCGCCTTCATCCAGTCCCAGACGATCGCGAATGAAACGAAAGTTGCCGGCGCTCGACAGGGTCGCCGAGGTCAGCACCACCGTGGGCACTTTGTCGAACAAACGGTCCTGGAGGAAACCTGAGACATCAATTGGCGAAGCTCGCAGGAAGACGCCGCGGCCGCGACGCTCGATCCAATACACGAATTTCCTGTCTTCCGCCTTGACGATGAAATTCAGATCAAACCGAAGTTGTCGCGTGCGGCGCAGCAGATTGTCGGCGTCGGCCTCGGCGTCGTTCAAGATTGCCAGGGTAGTCTCCAGCCGATGCAAAACGTTATCGAGCGCGGCGTACGCATCGTTGTAACGCGGATGGTCAATTTGCGGTTCTTCCCCTGTGTGGCGCGAATTGTTAATTTGCGATTCTTCCTCACGAACGACATCAGACCGCAAGTTATCAACTTGCGCTACCGTGCGCCGCGTCAAGGTAAACCGTCCTTCCAGCCCGCGCCCTTCATGAAAAGAAATCCAAAACAGATCGCCGAAACGCTGAATGCGCGCGCTGACACGAGTCAGTTCCTGCTGCGATTCGCGGTCCTCAACCTTCAAGTAACTGACATCCCGCAACAGATCATCGATCTGATAATTCGAAACTCCTGTCCCGAAATATTCTGACGCAACGTCTTCAATCTGGTGTGCTTCGTCGAGAATCACCGCCGCATAGTCTGGCAGCACCGCGCCATACGCGCCGTTGCGCAAAGCAAGGTCCGCAAAGAACAGATGATGGTTGACGACAATTACATCCGCATCAGTCGCTCGTTGACGCATGCGCGTGATGAAGCACGGATCAAAGTCGGGACACTTTTGACCCAGACACGTATCCGACCGCGCGTCGATGTGACGCCAAAACGGCAGATTCTCCGGCAAATTCGAAAGCTCGGCCCGATCACCCATCTCAGTTTGCGTCACCCAGCGAAAGACCTCATCAAACTGATCGATTTGTTCCAGACCTTCAAGAAATGGCATGTCCTCCGCGCGCTTAATCCGATGCAGGCACGCATAATTGTTCCGGCCTTTCATCACCGCCGCGCGAAACCTGGCCGGCAAAGTCTCCTGCAGAAACGGGATGTCCTTTTCCATCAACTGCTCTTGCAGATTCTTTGTGCCTGTCGAGATGACGATGCGCGCGCCGCTGCCGCACGCCGCCGCAATCGCCGGCACCAGATAGGCAAGCGTCTTTCCTGTTCCCGTTCCGGCCTCAACAATCAAATGCCGCTTCTCCTCAAACGCGCGCAGCACCGCCTCAGCCATGGCAATCTGCCCGGGCCGGTGTTCGTATTCAGGATGAGTCTTGGCGATCAGGCCATCCGGGCCGAAAATTGACTGCATCTTAATTAGTCAATGCCGCGTTAGCGGCACATGAGTTTAGGCCGGCCTTTCAAGACCGGCAAGAATCACAACACCCGAATCGCGTCGCGTAGCGACGACTGAATCATCTCCAAAGATATCGCTCATCGTAATCGACGCCGTGCTTCTTCAACAACTCAAGGTACTCTTCTTGATAGGTTCTCTTGCGATGATGCACGCGCTGTTTCTGGATATATTCGACTACGTCAGAGAGCTGAGATTTGCTCACGGTAAATCCGCCATAGCCGTCTTGCCATTCGAAGCCGCGGAGCTTCGGAAATTCGTCATGAATCCACTTTGACGAGTCACCCTTCAAGTATTGAGCGATTTGACTGGGACTCGCTGTCGGCGGGGCCATAACGAGCGCGTGAATGTGATCTTCTACTCCGCCAATTTGTATGGCCGTCATCCTGTGAGCGCGCGCAACGCCACCAAGGTAGGCCCAAACACGTTCTTCGATAGGTTGCGAAATCCAAGGCTCGCGGTTCTTTGTGCTGAAGGTGAAATGATAATGGAGTGACGTGTAGGTATTCGCCATCGGGAGTCTCCTGCTCAGTCGTCGCTACGCGACGGATATGTACCCGTACGTTGTCCCGGCCTTGAAAGGCCGGGCTAAACTCATTTGGTCGCTACGCGACCCGCACTATGTCGCTTTAGCGGCACATGACGGTCTTTCAGGGCCGGCTCAACGAGACCACAATAACTCTCGTTGCGTAGCGACGGCTGACGTGCCTAGGAATCAGATTCACCCCGCGAACGTCTGCCGCGGATTCTTCTCCAGGTAACGGGTGATCAAATCGATGAACTGGCCGCCAAAATCCGCCAGCTTCTTCTCACCGACGCCGCTAATCCGCGCGAACTCAGTTTCGCTCGCCGGGTAATAACGGGCCATCTGTCGCAACGAAACATCCGAGAAAACAATGTAGGCCGGCACCCCTCGCTCGTCGGCAATATTCTTCCGCAACCCGCGCAGCTCGTCGAAAAGGAGTTCGTCATAATCGGCCGCTCCGTTAAGGTCCCGCCTTCTCTTCTCATCGCGAGATCGTTTGTCTTTTGGCAACGCTATAGGCTTTACCAGCTGGATTGGGTGGCGTTGTTTCAGCGCTTCCAGACCAGTCTCACTCAATTGCAGCACGTTAAATTTTTCCGGCAGCTGCTTCACGTAACCCTGCCGCACCAGTTCGCGTCCGATCAGTCGCCATTCATTTTGGCTGTGCTCTTTGCCGACGCCGTACGTAGAAACATATTGATGATCCCATTTACGGACCTTCTCTGAATCAGCGCCGGTCAATACTTCGGCAATCTGGTTAATGCCGAAATCGATGCGGCTCTTTTCGCGGAGGCGATAGACGCAGGAGAGAAACTTCTGCGCTTCGATCGTGCCGTCGTAAGTCTCGCGCGGCGTCAGGCAGTTGTCGCAGGCACCGCAGTCCTTAGCGCGAAACTCTTCGCCAAAGTAACGGAGCATCGCAACGCGGCGGCATTCGGCGCTCTCAGCCAGTTGCACCATCTGGCTCAATTGCTGGCGCGCAATTTCGCGCTCCTGCGGCTTCGACATTTCGTCGATGAAGCGCGAGTACTTGACTGCATCACCAGCGCTGAAAAGCAGGAGGCATTCGCTTGGCAAACCGTCCCGCCCCGCGCGACCTGTTTCCTGGTAGAAGCCTTCGATGTTCTTTGGCAAATCGTAATGCACGACGAAACGCACGTTCGATTTGTTGATGCCCATGCCGAAAGCGACGGTCGCGCAAATCACCTGCACGTCGTCGCGCAAGAACATGTCCTGATTATTTGCCCGCTTGGCGCCATCAAGTCCGGCGTGATAGGGCCTGGCCTCGATCCCGTCTTCGCTCAAACGCACTGCGAGATTCTCGGCATTGTTCCGGCTCTGGCAATAGACGATGCCGCTATCGGCCGCATGAGATTTCAAAAAGCGCAGCAGTTGCTTATACGCGCCATCCTTCGCTTGCACGCGATAAGTGAGATTGGGCCGATTGAAACTGGCGACGTAACAACTCGGCTGTCGCAAACGAAGTTGTTTGACGATGTCGCTTTGCACGCGCCTGGTCGCCGTCGCCGTGAGCGCCATCAGCGGCGTGGCGGGAAAAAACTCGCGCAGTCGCTCAAGCTGCCGGTATTCCGGACGAAAATCATGACCCCATTCGCTGATGCAGTGCGCTTCGTCAATCGCGATTAGCTTAACCGGCCATTCCTTCAGGTTGGCCAAAAAGCCCGGCAACATTGCTCGCTCCGGCGCGACGTACAGCAAACGATACTGACCCGCCCGCAGCTTGCGCATCCGCTCCGCAATTTCATTCGCGTGCAAAGTAGAATTAAGAAAAGTCGCGGCGATGCCGCTCGTCGTCAACGAATCAACCTGATCCTTCATCAGCGAAATCAAGGGCGAGATAACTACGGTCAATCCCGGCCGAGCCAGCGCCGGCAATTGAAAGCAGAGCGATTTACCTGCGCCGGTGGGCAGCAACGCAAACACATCGCGATCTGCCAAAGCATCGCGGATGATCTCTTCCTGCAAAGGACGGAACGAATCAAAGCCAAATGATTGCTTGAGGAGAGGCAGGAGTTGATCTGTGGGTGATTGCATGTTTCAGAGGGAAAAGCGTCTTAGCAGGAATCAAAATGAAAACCAGCCGCGTTCACGCAGCTTGCCCGCAAGGTTTCTAGACCAGGCCTCTTAGCGCTGGGCAGTGCGCTGAATCAACACGCGATCGGGTTCATCGATTTTCTCAGCCGCGTTCATGCGGCTTGCCCGCAGGCTTTTAGACCAGTGCTTTTAGCGCTGGTGGCATCCGGCGGATCGAAGGTCAACCGAATCGATCAAGAATAGCGCGCTTCAGCGTGCTTCTAAAATCTGCTTTAGCCTTCCTCGTTGGTACTTCGCTCGAGTCTCCCAATCGAGGTGTGCCTTCGATGATGTTCTTTCTGATTACGAATGTAGTCTACCACCCACTCTAAATCCTTCGTCCCAAAACTCACCACGCCGTATCCGGTTTGCCAATCCAACAACTTCCGATTCGCGAGTTGGTGATTGACGTGGTGGGAACTGGCGCCCTTCAGTCTCCCAATCCAGTCGCTGATTAAGAGAGTGGGCGGTATCGTGACCGCAATGTGGACGTGTGTTTCGGTGCCACCTATTTCATGGAAGATTAGACCCGCCGATTGAAGCGCGTAACTGCGAATGTATTTGTATAACCGAGGCTCTATTTCAGGCGAGATGATTGGGAGACTCGATTTCACGTGCCAGACGAAATGCAGATTGATCTCGAAGTAGGAGCGTCGGGACATCGCTAAAGCCTCCGAGAGAAGCCCGCTGAAGCGGACTGATGAGACTCTCGTTTTCGCGTAGACCAGCCGTAAAACGGGCTGGTCTAGTAACCCGGTGGGTAAGCGGCCTGAAGGCCGCTAATACCAATAGTCGACGCGAGCCGACCCCGGTTTTTCAACCATAAGCAACGTAACATACGCGTCAATGCAAGATTTCTGCTAACGGTTCGCGGCGCTTCCTGTGTAATTTGTGAAATGTGGATGAATCTTACGCCGTCGCACCACGCTTTAGTCTCTTCGCATACAACGGAAACTTCGCGGTCAATTCGGCCACGCTGTGCTTAACGTTATTGGCTACAACTTCAGATTGCGGTTCACGAACGATGGCGGCGATCAGACGGCCGATTTCGCGCATCTCGGGCTCTTTCATGCCGCGGGTGGTTACTGCTGGCGTACCGATGCGTAAACCCGACGCAACGAACGGCTTGTTCTGATCGAACGGGATCGTGTTCTTGTTCACGGTGATGTGGGCGGCTTCGAGAGCTTTCTCAGCGTCTTTACCGGTGATTCCCTTCCCGTCCATCCACACGTCAACCAGCATCAAATGATTGTCCGTGCCACCGGAGACAATGCGCAGGCCTTGCTCCTGTAATTCCGCGCACAGCGCTTTCGCATTCGCTAAAACCTGTCTTTGATATTCCTTGAAGTCATCGCGCAGCGCTTCGCCAAAGGCCACGGCCTTCGCGGCGATAATGTGCACCAGCGGGCCGCCTTGCACGCCGGGAAACAATCGTCGATCGATTTCCTTCGCGTGCTCTGCTTTGCAAAGAATCAAACCACCGCGAGGGCCACGCAGGGTCTTGTGCGTCGTCGTCGTTACATAATCAGCGTGCGGCACCGGCGAAGGATGCAGGCCGGCAACGACCGGGCCGGCGATATGCGCAATGTCGGCGAACATTCGCGCGCCGACACTCTGCGCAATTTCGCCGATACGTTTGAAATCGATGATCCGTGGATAAGCCGATGCGCCACACACCAGCAGTTTCGGTTTATGCTCTTCGGCGAGGCGCTGCAATTCGTCGTAATCGATAGTTTCGGTCTCGCGCGATACACCGTAATCGGCAACCTTGTAGCTCAATCCTGAAAAATTCAACGGATGCCCGTGCGTCAGGTGCCCGCCGTGCGACAGGTTCATCCCCAGAATCTGCTCGCCGTATTGAATCGCCGCGAGATACACCGACATGTTGGCTTGTGCGCCGCTATGCGGCTGCACGTTCGCGTGATCAGCGCCGAACAGTTCCTTCGCGCGATCGATCGCGGTTTGCTCAACGACATCACTCCACTCGCATCCGCCGTAGTAACGCTTGCCGGGATAACCTTCGGCGTACTTGTTGGTAAAAACTGAACCGGCAGCTTCCAGCACTGCTTCGCTGACGAAATTTTCGCTGGCTATTAATTCAAGCCCGTTCGCCTGGCGCGCCACTTCGTTGTCGATCGCCGTGGCGATTACCGGGTCGACTTCCGACAGCGGTGAGACTCGATTGTCTGTCATCTTGTTTCCTCGAATGTGAATCGTTAGTAAGAACTAATCGGGGCCTGGCGCATCATAAGCCTTGCGTCCGGTGATTGTGTAATTAGGATGGTCACGCACCTGCACCGCCACCGTCCGCCGCGCGCCATCTCGCGCTTTGTTTGTCGGATAATATCCGATCACATAACGGCTGTTCACGTCCGCAAGAATGCTCGAGTAAATCGTCTCTGCCTGTTTTGGATCTTCAAGGAAGGCCGTCCAGCCCCCGGAGATTGATGCCGCTCGCGCCATAGCCGCCTGGCAATCCAGCCGGAAGGCGATGAATTGCTCGAGCGCTTCGCGCGGCGGAGTGCCTAAGCCCTGTGCGACGCTGTCACGGCGCGCGCGTTCAAGTTGTTCTGATTGGGAGATCCCAAAGAATCTGGGCCCCGGTATGACTGTATAGACCGTAGCCCGAGCTTTTTGGACAGCCGCGTAAACGTCCTCGATGCTGTATTGCTTTATGCGTGGCCCGAGGATTTTCTCAACCCGCTGCCAAAGCTTTTTTTCTTTGTCCGACGCGTCCGGCGAAAGTGGCTTGTCATATCGATGTAGATTAGGCGGCTGGAGCACATTTATCTCATCGCCATCCGACTGAAAAATAATAATTGGGCGGATGTCATCCGGCCTGATGAGTTCCCTGACTGTCGCCAACAAAGCACTGAATTGATCGCTGTGACCGAACCTGGGCTGTGGCACACTCTGATTTTCCTGCTGCAAAATTCCACCCCTCGAGGTCATAGTGATCGCGCGCAGATTCTGCAGGGCCTTTTTCAGCTTCTGCTTGTCGCTGGTGAAGTTAAGCACCAGTGAAACATCGTCAGAGACGATCGCCATTCGGTCCTTTGGCCCAAGCTTATCGACCAGCACTTCGGCCGCTTGAGTGCTGGTGCGAAGGTAAGGCAACTGGCTCCAACTATGATCGATGATTAAAACGATCGAGCGTTCCGTGCTTTTGTCATCGCCGAGTGAGAAATGAACAATGCTTTGCGACTGATTGTCTTCGCTGACGATAAAGTCGTTTTGCGTCAAGCCGCCGACGGGGTGTCCCTGGCCATCAAGCACGAGCACATCGGCAACTACCAGTCGCGTTTCGATGCGAATGACATCGTCATCAGCCTTGCCGCTGTTTTCGGCAGGGATTTCAGTTGTGGCTTTCTTGGTTGGATCCCACTTCAGCTTCTTAAGACTCGAACCGAAGTCTTTTGATTTTGGTTTCTCTTGCGAAAATTCAACGGCGCAGGTGGCGAGCACCACGAGCGGAATCATAAAAGCAAATATCCGTCGGCGGTGGATCCTCCGCATCCATCTCGTCGTCCCTGGGAGTCTATTGGTCGGCAGGCGGCGCGAAGTAAGATTTGCGCCCGGTAACTGAATACTCGGGATGACCGCGCACTTCGATCTGCACTTGCCTGCGTTTTCCATCTCGGGTTTTATCAGCAGGATAATAACCCAAAATGTAACGACTGTTGATGTCGTCCAGAATTCTGCCGTAAATGTCCGACGCCTCTTCGGGCTTTTGCAGATAAGCTGTCCATCCGCCAATCGCCGCTCCGGCGGCGGCCCTTTGTGTCCACGCCGCCAGACTCGGCAAACTCGTTATGAATACCGTCTGCTGATTTTCCGCCTGAGCCGGCAATTCGCGACTGTCGGGCAACTCGATCTGCCGCCTTCCCGGGATCACGGTGTAGACCGATGCACGTGAACGTTCGATCGTCTGATAGAGATCGCGCAGACTGAAGGGCTCTCGCCTGGGAATTGGAATCGGCGGAATTGGCTTATCGAAAACCGGCGGCGTGGAAGGCTGCAAAACGAAAAGCTGATCGCCATCGGTTTGAAAAATCACAATCGGCCGCACGTCTTCCGCGGTAAACATTTCGCGGACAGTTGCCATCAGCGCACTAAATTGCTTGCTCTTGCCAAATTCTTTTTTCTTGGATTTCTCATAAAGAGAATCCAGCGCCTTTTTCAATTCTTTCTTGTTGCGAGTGAAATCGATCAGCAGCTTTACGTCGTCAGTGACAATCGCCATGAGGTCTTTCGGCCCGAGTTTGTCTACCAGGACCTTGGCCGCTTCGACACTCTCTTTGATGAATGGCGACAGGCTGCCGCTATAGTCAATCACCAACACAATGGTGCGCGGCACGTCGAGGCTGTTGCCCAGTGAAAAGTGTTGGATCTCCTGTGCTTGGCCGTCCTCGGTAACGATGAAGTCTTCCCTGGTGAGATTCGGTAAAACTTTTCCGCGCTGATCCAGAACGGTGACGCTGCAAATCACGAGATTGGTATCAACTCTGACGACGTCATCAGAGCTGGCATTCGCTGTCCGCTTCTCCGGATCGATCTCGACGGCCTGCTTAAGCTTCGGATCCCATCTCAATCGATCGAGACTTGACCCGAAATTCGTCAGCTTCGGCCGCTCTTCAGGTTGCGACTGGGCGAACAGATTAATGCGGTAGAGCGAGGTCAGAAGTAAGAACCAGACCGTTATCAGCGAAGCTCTGCAAAGTACGACCCGGTTAATCAAGGGGACTACCTGTGATGAGTTAATTCATCCTGTTCGATCTCGCGAATCTTGTTCACGCGCCGTTCGTGACGGCCTTGATCGAACTTAGCGGCAAACCAGGCGCGGACAATCTTGGGCAACTCATCCGCCGGTGTGGTCCGCGCGCCCAGCGAGAGCACGTTCGCGTCGTTGTGTTCGCGCGCCAGCCGCGCAATTTCTTCATTCCAGGCGACGGCCGCGCGGACACCCGGAACTTTGTTGGCCGCGATCGCCATGCCGGTTCCGGAGCCGCACACCAGCAGGCCCTGTTCGACCTTTCCGGAGGCCACTTCTTCGCCTACCTTGCGGGCGTAATCGGGGTAATCGACTGAGTCGGTTGAAACGGTGCCCAAATCCTCGAACTCGATTCCAAGTTCAGTAAGCAGCGGTTTCAGATGTTCCTTCTCTTCAAAACCCGCGTGATCGCTGGCGATGGCTATCTTCATTTGTGTTCTTCTTTCGCTATGTAACGATGGTACATCAGCGCGTGCGGCGCGGCCAAGGTTTGGAGTGCGGCGGCAGAGCGCAGCGGCGACGGCGCTTTGGATCCGCGTCGCATTTGGCAACCATTGCTTCAGGGCCAACTCCAAACAATCCAAAGCGGCGTCGCCGCTGCGCTCTGCCGCCGCACTCCAAATCGCGGTTGCACTGAGCACTGGCCTAAGCCACAATGCCTGTCTATGCGTTGGTCTCAATATTTCATTCCTACTCTCCGTCAAGATCCGGCTGATGCCGAGGTCGTTTCGCACAAACTGCTGCTGCGCGCGGGCGTGGTGCGCCAACTCTCGGCCGGGATTTATTCCTATTTGCCGCTGGGCCAGCGGATTGCCGTGAAGGTGATGCAGATTCTGCGTGAAGAGATGAACCGCATCGGCGGTCAGGAATTTTTTCTGCCGGCGCTGCATCCGGCGGAGCTTTGGCAGGAGTCGGGCCGTTGGCAGGCGATCGACGACATCATGTTCCGGCTCAAGGATCGCAAGGGTACTGACCTGTGTCTGGGCATGACGCATGAAGAGGTGTTCACCGCCATCGCGCGCAACGAACTTAATTCGTACAAGCAACTGCCGCAGGTTTGGTATCAGATTCAGGTGAAGTTTCGCGATGAACCCCGGCCTAAGTCGGGTCTGATGCGCCTGCGCACCTTCACCATGAAGGACGCTTACACGTTCGATGTTGATTGGGAAGGTCTCGACAAGTCGTTCAACGATCAGCGCGACGCTTACATAAGAATCTTCACGCGCTGCGGGATTCAATTCTCGATCGTCGAAGCATCGTCCGGGGCGATGGGCGGAACGCAATCGAATGAATTCATGGCCAGGACTGACGCCGGCGAAGACCTGGTCGCAAACTGCGCAAATTGCGGATACGCCGCGAACCTCGAGAAGGCGACATCACGTTTGGAACCGGTCGAAGACGAAGCCGGCCCCGACGCGCCGGAAGAATTTCCTACACCGGGAGTGCGTACGATTGAGGATTTGGCAAAAATCCCATACCTCGTGACTGCTAAGCGGCAAATAAAAACGCTGGTTTATTACGCGACGATCGATGGAGAGCCGCGTCCAGTCTTAGCCTTGTTGCGCGGAGACCATCCCCTTCACGAAGTGAAATTCGCCGATGCCACCGGTGCGACCGCGGTGCGGCCGGCGCATCCGGAAGAAATTCGCGAACTGCTGGGCGCCAGCGCCGGCAGTCTGGGCGGAGTGCGCGCCAAAGAGACAGCGCAGGCGACGAAACAGAACCTGATGATCGTGGCTGATGAAGGCTTGCGCGGCCGGCGCAACATGACGACCGGAGCCAACAAGGATGACCATCACATTCGCGGCGTCAACCTCGAGCGGGATATCAAGATCGACAAGTGGGCTGACCTGCGCACTGTTGAAGCCGGCGATGCATGTTCACGTTGTGACAGCGGCAAGCTCGAAGTTTTTAAAGCCATGGAGATTGGCCACATCTTCAAGCTCGGCACGAAGTATTCAGAATCGATGGGCGCAACCGTTTTGACTGCTGACGGCAAGGAAGTCCCGATCATTATGGGCAGCTACGGCATCGGCGTGGAACGCATCATCACCGCGGCGATCGAGCAGAGCAACGACGCCGACGGCATCATCTGGCCGAAATCGATCACGCCGTTCGACGTGATTGTCACGATTACCAACATCAAAGACGAGAACCTCCGCAATGCCGGCGAGAAACTCTATGACGACTTGCGCCACGCCGGTCTCGACGTTCTTCTCGACGATCGGGACGAGCGGGCAGGCGTGAAATTCAAGGACGCCGATCTAATCGGCATTCCCTACCGCATTACGGTTGGCAAGAAGATTGCCGATGAAACCGTGGAATTGTTCGATCGCCGGGCAAAACATACTGAGGACGTGAAATTGGCTGACATTGTCGGACAGGCGCAAAAGCTGGCGCTCTCTGGCCAATAATTAAGATTCGTTTAGAAGCCGGACTTGTCCGGCTGGTGCAAACGCGGCGGACAAATTCGCCGTCTAAACGCTTCGGCTTGGGACGAAGGACGGCCGTCCTCTAAACGAATCGAGATTTGGTTTCATTCAAGAAGGGGCGGGCAGTAGCCCGCCTCTAAACGTAATCGGGGTTATACTAACGGCTTGATGAATTCTGCGCGGGAGTTTTGTTGTCGCCTTTCCATCGTCTTCACGTGTGCGCTGATTACGGCGATTGCCCCTCTTACTCGCGCCCAGGATGAACTTCCCGATTTGGTGCGTCGCATCAAACCTGCCGCAGTCGCTATCGAAACATTCGACGCCAAGGGTGAAAAGCTCTCCCGCGGCAGCGGTTTCTTCATTGACAAGGATCGCATTGTCACCAACCGTCACGTCATCGATGGCGCATATCGCGCCGAGGTCCATCTTAATTCCGGCAATAACTTTCCAGTTAAGACGGTAGTCGCCGTCGATGCTGAAGCTGACGTGGCGCTACTTCGAGTCGAAGCGCCAGCGGCCCAGGTCCGGTCGTTATCGCTCGATCGCACTTCACCGCAGGAAGGCGAGAGCGTCGTCGTCATCGGCAATCCCTACGGCCTTGAAGGCAGCGTTACGAACGGCATCGTTTCCGCGGTGCGGGACATTCCCGGCTTTGGCCGTATTATTCAGATCACGGCGCCCATCTCGCCGGGCTCCAGCGGTAGTCCGGTGGTGAATATGCACGGCCAGGTTATCGGCGTCGCCACTCTGCAAATCACCGGCGGTCAAAGCGTGAATTTCGCGATTCCATCTGAGCGCATCGCGCAGCTCGATCGCTCCTGGAATGAGAATTCGCAACAGCTGTCGCTGGGCGAACTGGTAGCTGCAACCAGCCGCAACAAACGCGCGAAGGCAGTCGAATATTTCCGGGGCGGCCTAACATATTTATCCAAGGACGATTGCCAGAACGCGCTGCCGTATTTTCAGAAAGCTACAGAATCCGATAGCGGCTATGGCGAGGCCTGGGCGCAGGCCGGCTTCTGCAATGAAAAGCTGGGCCGTCACGCCGAAGCGATCGAAGCGTCGAAGAAAGCCGTCAGCATTCGTCCCTCGCCTGAGTCCTATTTCAATCTCGGCCTGGCGAATTATTACCTGAAGCAATATCACGAATCCGAGCAGGCCTACCGGCAGGCGATTAGACTCGACCCTTACAACGCTGCGGATGCCTATTACGCGCTCGGTCTGACCTATCGTGAGGCCGGCCAGTTCGATGACGAGATTCAGGCGTATAAGCAGGCGTTGAAGCTGAAGCCGGATTACGCCGGGGCCTATGACCGGCTTGGCGTGCGATATGTGCAGCTGAAGAAATTTCCGGAGGCGGTAGAGGCCTTCAAACAGTTGGCGTTGTTAAAGCCGGGGGATGCGGCGACGCAGAATAGTTTAGGCGAGGCGTACGAAGGCTTGAACAAACACGATGAGTCCGTCGAAGCGTTCCGTCAGGCGATTCGGCTAAAACCCGATTTCGGGAAGGCCTATTTCAATCTGGGCAAGACGCTCCTGGCGCAGGGCAACCGGGACGCAGCCATCGAACAGTATGTAATTCTGCAAAATCTGGATCAGGATTGGGCTGAAAGATTGTACGGGTTGATTTATCCGTAAAGTTCGAGTGCGCCGTCAAGGATGACGGCGGACCGCCGGCGGGATGCCTGCGCTCCAAAGTAATCGAGGCCGGATCGCGCTCTCCCCTTCACAACCCGGCCTCAACCCACGGCCGTCTCGCGACAACCGATCTTTTAATTGCTTTATCAATGTCGGCGACCAATGCCTCGTCGCCAACGGGCGAACAAATGGCAATGAGTGTGCCACGCCATAGTTAACGCGCCGTGAATTCTCGCCGTCTTACGATTAGCGGAAAAACTGGCCAGTTATGCACTCGAAAACTTATTGCGAAAAATTCCCTCCGGCCCTGTCTTGTACGATATCGTCGTTTGCAGGTCGGAAATGGAGTGAGCCCCCTTGGAGACAAAAGCTAGATGAAGCAATTTGCCGCATTAATATTCTTGCTGTTGGCCGTCCCCGCAGCGTTCGCCCAACCGGGAAAGCCTCTAGTCGAGGTACCTTTTGAGTTTATTCACAACCAAATCGTGGTGCAGGTAAAGGTCGGTGACAAGGGACCATTCAGTATGTTGGTCGACACGAATACAGATCCGTCGGCCATTGATACGGCCACGGCTGGCGAACTCGGTCTGGCGGTTGGCAATAAGGGCGGCCCAGCCACGGGCGGCGGGACGGACACAAATATTGTCTATCCGGCGCGGCTGCCCAGCGTCGAACTCGGCGGGCTGGTGGCTAAGGACGTTCTGGCGGCGACGATCAGTCTGGCGAAAATATCGGAGCGTATGGGCCGGCCGATTCAGGGAATCCTGGGGTTCAGCTTTTTAGCGGGACGCATTATTCAGATCGACTATCCTAATTCCAAACTTCGATTCTTTGCGGACACACCATATCCTCGCATTCAATTGTCCGCGAACACCGTCAATACAATTGCCTTCCCTTTCAAGCGGGAAGATGGGCGCGTCATCATCGACGCGATTTTTATCAACAACGAAAAGATGAGGGCGACGCTCGACACTGGTTCGAGCAGTTCATTTAGCCTCACGCCCGACGCGGTGGCCTTGCTGAATCTCGAAGAACAAGCTCAGCCCGCCGATAAGACTTCGATTGGCTACAACGGCGAGTACGAAACGAAGCAGGGGATTTTGAAATCGGTTCGCTTAGGACGAATCGCAGTTGAATCAGTACGCGCCAACTTTTGGCAGCCAAAGACCGGCTATGACAACGTCAAATTTCAGGTGAATATCGGGAATGGATTTTTTCAGGATTTCGTGATGACCTTCGACTTTAAGAATAAGCTCGTGATCTTCGAACGGGTTGATTGAGGCTTTCAGGAAGCGGAGATCATCGTGCCGGTTCCTTCATTGGTGAACACTTCGGCCAGCAGAGAGTTGCGCGTATTCCCATTGATGATGTGGGCGCTCCCCACGCCGCGCTTGAGCAGCCCAATGATGTTCTGAAGCTTCGGGATCATGCCGCCGCCGGCAGTACCGTTTTTGATTAAGTCCACCGCCTCATTCTCAGTCAGCCGAGACAGTTTCGTTTCCGGTTGCCCGGCGCGCAGGTAAATGCCATCGACATCGGACAACAGCACGAGCTTCTCCGCCTGAAGTTGCACGGCTATCTCCGCAGCGATTGTGTCAGCGTTGATATTGAAAACTTTTCCCTGCGAATCCGCTCCTAAAGACGAAATCACCGGCAGGTAACCATGATCGAGCAGCACGGTCAGCAGGCTGGAGTCGATTTCGAGGATGTCCCCGACATGGCCGAAATCGACCTGCGCGCTCTCGCCGGTTTTGCGGTCGACAACTTCTTTGGGCGGGCGGCGCTCCGCATGCACGATGTTTCCGTCGATTCCGGATAAACCCACCGCATGAATGCCACGATTACGTAAAGCCGCCAGGATGTCGATATTGATTTTTCCGGCAAAGATCATCTTGGCCATCTCGAGCGTCTCATCGTCCGTAACCCGCCGGCCTTCGATGATGGTCTGCTCCACACCCATCTTTTCCGCGAGTTCCGTCAACTGCTTGCCGCCGCCGTGAATGACACAGACGCGAATGCCGACCTGATGCAGCAGCGCCAGCTCTTCGCATAAAGAAATCAACCGGTCATGATCTTCAGTGACTTTGCCCGAGAACTTGACGACGAAGGTCTTTCCCTTGAACCGCTGAATATAAGGCAGCGCTTCGCGCAAGAGATCAAGCCGCATCTGGTGGTCAACAAATTGATTCATCGGTTCATTGATTCATTGATTCAATGTTTCTTGGCAGTTCGTTGCGACGCGGCGAAAATTGCTAATAGTTCGTTCGCTTCCTTCAATAACTCCTCCAACTTCAACGCCGGTACTATATTCGTCTCAACCAGCAGTTCTAACCAGAATACAGTTTCGTCAGCCTCTTCGACGACAACGCCAATCTTCGAAATGAATTCCGCTTTGAGCGAGCCCTGCAAACCGCACGATAGTTAGCTGCCACTGACGTGCCAGACCGCAAAACTTGCCTGCCAATAATTCGAGCATCCTCGGTCTTCGGTAGGGACCGGAACACTCTCACGATCCTAATCGCAAAGGCCTTAGTTCTTTTCTTCAGCTCTTCGTGTTGAAAAGTCATTGAATCAATGAGCCGATGAATCAATGGATCATTCTTGAAAGAATCGCTTTCTGCACATGCAGACGGTTTTCGGCTTCATC
This sequence comes from Pyrinomonadaceae bacterium, assembly GCA_044870975.1. Classification (GTDB taxonomy): domain Bacteria; phylum Acidobacteriota; class Blastocatellia; order Pyrinomonadales; family Pyrinomonadaceae; genus UBA11740. The sequence continues at coordinate 16,340 of JBIOZK010000224.1, read as the reverse complement.
AATAACCACAGCGGCAGGCGAGTCGATTACACTATCGGTAACAATCACATTCCGCCGCACCGGCAGGCAGTGCATGAAGATGCCGTCGTTAGTTCGCTTCATCTTCGCCTCATCAACCAGCCATTTGCCACGATATTGTGCGCGCTCTGCGATCTCCCGCTCCGCGGCGCCGTAGAAATTCTTGCTGCCCCAACTCTTCGCGTAAACGACTTCGACATCATCGAAAGCAGCGTCCACATCGTTCGTCACCGTGAAACTGCCGTCGGCCTGCGCTGCAGATTCGCTGATGCTCTCCATCAACTCGTCGTCCAACTCGTAGCCCGGCGGATGGGCGATCACCAGTTCGTGACCCATCTGGGCCGCAGCCAACGCAAAGCTGTTCGGCACGGCCATCGGCAGGGGCTTCGGATGCCACGCCCACGTCAAGAGCACTTTCTTTCGACCCTCACCAAGCTTTTCGCGAATGGTCATCATGTCGGCCATTGCCTGACACGGATGATGCATGGCCGATTCGAGATTGATAATCGGCGCCTCAGAATATTTGGCGAACGAATTCAGGATTGGATCGAGTCTTTCCTCGTCCCAGTTCTTCAGAGCCGCGAATGTGCGGACGCCAATCGCGACACAATATCTGCCCAGGACGCGCACGAACTCAGCGACATGTTCAGTCTTGTCGCCGTCCATCACCGCGCCTTCGCGATGTTCGAGCGTCCAACTGGTGCCGCCGGGTTCCAGCACCACCGCGTTTCCGCCAAGCTCATAGATTCCTACCTGCATCGAGGCGCGCGTGCGCAGGCTGGGATTAAAGAAGACCAGCGCGACGGATTTTCCGGCGAGAGGCTTTGATGGCGTGGATCCGTCCTTCAGCGTGATCGCAGATTGAATCAGATCCTCGATCTCGTCGCGTGATAAGTCACCAGTAGTTAGGAAGTTTCTGGGCACTTGGCAAAGGCCTTAGGGCACGCTTCGGTTCAGAATACCTTCCGAAGAGCATCAACGAATAAATCAACCTGATCCTTTTGTAAGCACAGCGGCGGCAAGAGTCGCAATACTCTGGGGTCGCTCGACGTGCCGGTGATGATCCTCTGGGCCAGCAAACTTTCATGTACTGCTTTCGCACCCTCCGCAAATTCCAACCCGAGCAGAAACCCGCGCCCATGAACGTTTACGACCGGCTCGATGTCCTTGAGACGCTCACGCAGGTGCGCTTCAACTTCGCGGACATTCTCAAGCATTCGATCCTGCTCAATCGCTTCCAAGGTTGCCGTGACTGCCGCCATCGCAATCATTCCACCGCCAAAGGTAGTTCCGAGATCGTTTTCCTTGACGTGCGCAGCTATTTTTTCATTAACCAGACATGCGCCGACCGGAACGCCGCTGCCGAGCGCCTTCGCGAGACTGATAATGTCGGGCACCACACCATCACCCGCCGCGCTGCCGGCAAAGAACCAATCGCCGGTGCGCCCAACGCCGGTCTGCACCTCGTCATAAATCAGAACGATGCCGCGCTCATCACAAAGTTCGCGGAGCGCGCGATAGAACGACGGCTCGGCCATTTTCACCCCGGCCATCGATTGAATCGGCTCGAGCATAATGGCCGCTACCGATTCGTCCGCCACCGCTCCGACTGATTCAATATCACCGAATTCTGCTCGCAAATGCCCCGGCACATTCGGTTTTCCTATCTCACGATACTTTCCGAGAAACGTGGCGCTAATCGCATCCGCGGTCCGCCCGTGAAATCCGCCGCTGAAGGTCACGACGTTCTCGCGCCCAGTCGCGAAGCGTGCCATGCGCATTGCGTTCTCGTTCGCTTCTGTCCCCGAGTTGCAGAAGAACGCTTTGGTCAACGAATCGGGCGCAATCGAAACCAATTTTTCCGCCGCCCGCGCGCGCGCTTCCGAATAAACGAGGTTTGAATAGAAGAGCAGCTTATCCATCTGCTCGCGAATGGTTTTGACGACGTGCGGGTGGCAATGACCGGTTCCCGCCACCGCGTGCCCGCCATAAAGGTCGAGATACCGCTCGCCATCTACGGTGTAAATCCAAACGCCTTCGCCACGCTCAGCGACGACCGGCATTTTCTTGTAGGTCGCGAGTTGATATTGCTCTTCCCGCGAAGCGACATCTTCGAATTGGTTAACTGCTGTCACTGGCTTCACCCCAATCTGCTCCCATTTGGCACTGGCCGCTCCGGCATCGCCAGTGCCGGCACGATGCCGTCGGCGTAACCAATGTCGAACAACATGCCTTCAGATATTTGACCCATCATCTTCTTCGGCTCGAGATTGACTACGAACAAGGCCTGCTTCCCTTCGACTTCGCGGGGGTCTGCACGCTCCTGTTTCATGCCTGCGAAAATTGATCGCCGATGGTCGCCGAAGTCAACGATTAGCTTTAGTAGCTTTTCCGATCCCGCAACGTCTTCAACCGAAACGATGGTTCCGACACGAATATCGATTCGATCAAGATCGGCGAAAGATAGCGGCGGCTTGATCGGCGCCGGCGTGAATTGCCCGCTCATGGATTAGTCCCAATCAACATCAGTCCGGTCTTCTCATCCAATCCAGACATCAGATTCAGGTTCTGCACCGCCTGGCCAGCCGCTCCTTTAACCAGATTGTCGATGGCCGTGAACACCACCAACTGCCGCCCCCGCGTCGCAAATCCAATGTCGCAAAAGTTCGTAGTCTTAACCCAATTTATGTCGGGCGAACCTTCGACCAATCGCACAAAAAAGGAATCGCGATAGAAGTCCGCGAACATCGCGCGCGCGTCATTCGCAGGCATCTCCTTCTTCAGTTCGCAGTAAATCGAAGCAAAAATTCCACGCGCGACCGGCAATGAATGCGTCATGAAAATGAGTTCGTTGGTCCACTCGCCGACGCGTTGCAACTCCTGCTCGATTTCCGGCACGTGCTGATGAGTGAATGGCTTGTAGGCGTAGAAGGAAGTGCTGCGCTGCGGATGATGGGTATTGGCCGCGGCTTTAGCGCCCGACCCGGATGAGCCGGTCTTGGCGTCGACAATCACGCGACAATTCAGAAGATTGTTGGCCACCAACGGCGCGAGACCCAACAGCGTCGCTGTTGCGAAACAACCGGGGTTTGCGATGCGCGTCGCTGAAATGATCGCTTCGCGATTGGTCTCCGTCAGGCCATAGACAAAATCGCGTTGGGCATTCATCGCCGTTTGTTCGCGGCCATAATGCTTGGCGAACACCTCGGCATCGTTCAACCGAAAGTCCCCGGAGAGGTCGATAATTTTCACGCTGGGCGGCAACTTCGGCACAATGTCCATCGCCTGGCCATGCGGAAGCGCGAAAAAGGCACAATCAATCTCGGTGAGACCGTCCAAGTCTTCCGCAGCTTTGATAAATCTCAGATCCGTGAGGCCGAGCAGGTTCTTATGAACTTCGCCGACGGCTTTGCCGGCATGTTCGTTCGCGGTAACGAACACCACTTCAGTCTGCGGATGCTGCAGCAGTATGCGCAGCAATTCCGATCCGCCATAACCTGAGCCACCAAAGATGCCAATCTTAAGTTTCATCTCAATTGTGGTGTCAGAACCCCGAGCGGTAGCGACGGGATCAAGTGCGAACTAGCATTATGATCCGGTCGCTACCGCTCCCGGTTCTGACACTCTGCCGCTCACTTTGTTCCTGACGACCTCAAACAACTTCTTCCCGTTTCTGCGCGCATTCGCTGCCGGCACACCGAATTCCTTCTCGATGTAATCCTCACCCATCTGTGAATCAGTGACCGAGCCCGCGACCAAGTCAATCTTTATGTCGCGCCGACGAAATAGTTCAATCCCGCCCCAAGCGCCCACGTAATCTGAAGCGCAAAAGATAAGAGCGGTCATCGCCTCACGCAACTCTTCATCTTCAAAAACAGACTCGACCGAATAGCCACCGAGAATTCCATCACCCAGTTCGATGACGATCACATCGGGCGAACTCTCATTCAATCGAGCAATGATCGCCTTCGCCACCGGCGCCAGATTTTCCACTCCGACTGTCGATGGCAAGCCACAGTCCAGGAAACTCGCGGTCGCAATTGCTCCATGGTCGGCCATGTTCAGCGTGTCACGCAGACAGGCGATGCCGGAAAGCTTGGCCGCGGCCACGCGTAAACCGTTCCGCGTCCCCTGCTGAATTATTTCCGTGGCCGCGTAGGTCTTGCCGCTGTTCATGCACGCGCCCGCCACCACGATTAGCGGCGCGCTCTCACCCAGTTCAGGTCGCAAAGGCAGTCCCACATCGGCGATATTCTGCGTCGAGTCGCTGCCGTTCTGCGCCAGTCCGATTACCTCGACCTTGATGGCATCGTCGAGGCTGGAGTGATGGCCGCTGCAACTTCCAATCACCCCACCGAGATTCAAAAGATGGAGTTCGTCCCCGGCTTTCACGGTCTCAGGCACATCACCAACAAAACCTTTCAGCGCGCGCCGGCGTCCCAGCACCCCGGCGACGAGGTCCCCGGGATTAACCTTGGCCAACCGTCCGGTCGGCAACTCGAGCATGTTGTAAGTAGCATTGTCAGTGAGCACGCGCACCACGACGACGTCGCCGGCCCGCGCCGTTCGTGGCGACGTGCCGACGGAAATCGAGCGCGAAAGCTTCAGCGGTGATGTTGCCGAACCAATCTTATCGACTTCGATTGTGTTTGAATTACTCAGTGCCATTGTCTAGAGGCGGGCTCCGGCCCGCCGTTCCTTTCACCGCCAGCAGGCGGGCAGTAGCCCGCCTCTCAACGATCACTGCGGCGTCCGCAGTCGCAATCGCAGTGCGTTCAATTTAATAAAACCTTCCGCATCGCGCTGGTTGTAAACGGTCTCCGCCTCGAACGTGGCGATCTTCTCGTCATACAACGAATTTGGCGAGCGACGGCCCACGACAATCACGTTGCCACGATAAAGCTTCAGCCTGACATCACCATTAGCGGTCTTCTGGGTCTCATCAATCATCTTGCGCATCAACTCGAATTCTGGCGCAAACCAAAAGCCGTAATAGACACTCTCGGCGAATTTCACACCCAACGAATCGCGCAGATGCATCACTTCACGATCCATGGTGATCGATTCAAGGGCGCGGTGCGCGGCATGCAGGATCGTCACTCCAGGGGTTTCGTAAACGCCGCGCGATTTCATTCCAACGAAGCGATTCTCGACCACGTCCACGCGCCCGATACCGTGCGCGCCGCCAATCTCATTCAGTTTCGAAAGCAACGCAACCGGGTCGAGCTGGTCGCCATTAATTGATACCGGCTCGCCTTTTTCGAAACTGATCTCGACGTATTCAGCTTCGTCCTGCGCACGCTCCGGCGAGACCGTCATTTGAAAAATATTCTCCGGCGGCTCAGCCCAGGGGTCTTCGAGAATTCCGCCTTCATACGAGATGTGCATGAGATTGGCATCAGTCGAATACGGCTTATCGACCGTGGCGGTCACCGGAATGCCGTGCGCTTCCGCGTAAGCAATCAGATCCGTGCGCCCGCCGAATTCCCATTCGCGCCACGGCGCAATTACTTTGATATCAGGCTGCAGCGCGTAATAGGTCAGCTCAAAGCGCACCTGATCATTTCCTTTGCCCGTCGCTCCGTGCGCCACCGCATCGGCGTTTTCTTTCCGAGCAATCTCAATCTGGCGCTTCGCGATGACCGGACGCGCCAGCGATGTGCCCATCAGGTACACACCTTCGTAGACCGCGTTGGCCTTGACCGAGGTCCAGACGTAGTCACGCACGAACTCTTCCCGCAGGTCTTCGATATAGAGTTTCGAGGCGCCAGTCGCTTTGGCTTTCTCGTCCAGACCATCCATCTCGGCGCCCTGACCGACGTCGGCGCAGTAGCAGACGATTTCGCACTGATACTTATCTTTCAACCAGCGCAACATTACCGACGTATCCAGTCCGCCGGAATAAGCCAGAACTATCTTGTTGATTTTGTTATCCGTCATCGTGTGATTTCCGTCAGCGCTACTGACGTCAGCCAAACAACTCCCAAATCCTCTTCATTACTGCCCGCTGCGACTTCTGATCGCGTACGGCAATAAAGATTGTATCTTCACCTGCCAGCGTCCCGACGATTTGCGGGATTGCCGCATCATCAATTTCCACCGTTACTGAAGACGCGAGACCCGGAAGGCACTTTGCGACGATTAGAACCTCGCCAGCAGTATCAAGGCTGACCAGTCCGCGCATCGCATCACCATTGGCCTGGGGCATGGCGTAACGGCCGTGATGTTTCACCACCCCAAGTTCATCGAGATCCCGCGATACGCTCGATTGCGTCGCGGGTACGCCGGCTTTCTCTAAATGTGCACGCAGCGCCTCCTGGGTACCAATCGGCTTTGACCGAATCAGGTTTAGAATTCTCTTCTGCCGCTCTTGCTTCAGCATCGCCAACGCTTCAGACGCGCGTTAATGCAGAATAGTTGCATTTTCTGCGCATGAATGCATAAACTACGTTGTTTATGCAGCCGCGTCAAGCGGCGAGGACCGCTGGCCGAATCCGTGGAACTGAGGCAGAATGCCGCAGACAATCAAATGGCAGACAAAACAAAACCGAATTTGTGGGGCGGACGATTTACCGGTGAGTCCGATCCCGGCTTCGCCGAATTCAACCGGTCGTTTGGATTTGATCGCCGCCTGTTCCAAGCCGACGTGCGGGCCAGCATAGCTCATTGCCACGGTTTGTTAGAGGCCGGCGTGCTGCGGCACGAAGAGGCGCAAGACATACAAGCTGCTCTCGAGCGAATCCTGGATCGCGGACAAGACGATCATGTTTACCTTAACGAAATCGAAGCTGAGGACGTGCATTCATTTGTCGAGTCGCGGCTGGTTGAAATGGTTGGTGACCTGGGTCGCAAGCTCCACACCGGCCGCAGCCGCAACGATCAGGTGGCCACCGATTTTCGCCTGTGGTTGCGCGAGCAGATCGACGAGCTTGCTTCGGCCGTCAGGAATTCACAACGAGCGCTAGTCGAGCTCGCGGAGGCTAACCGCAATCTCGTGATGCCTGGCTATACGCATCTGCAGCGTGCCCAGCCAATTCTCTTCGCGCACTGGTGCCTCGCTTATTTTGAAATGCTTGATCGTGACTACGGCCGCCTGGGCGATGTTCGTAAGCGAGTGAACGTGTTGCCGCTCGGCTCGGCCGCTTTGGCCGGAACGTCTTATCCAATCGATCGTGAGGCCGTGGCCCGCGCGCTCGGATTTGAATCCGTTTCGCACAATAGTCTTGACGCCGTAAGCGATCGCGACTTCTGCATCGAGTTCGCGGGCGCTGCCTCGCTCGTCATGATGCACCTCTCGCGATTGGCGGAAGATATTATTCTCTTTGCCACAACTGAATTCGGCTTCTTCGAATTAAGTGACGCGGTGGCGACCGGATCCAGCTTGATGCCGCAGAAGAAAAATCCGGATTCAATGGAGCTGGTGCGCGGCAAGGCCGGGCGCGTTTTTGGTCACCTCGCGGCGCTGCTGGCCACAATGAAGGGCTTGCCGTTGGCTTATAACAAGGACATGCAGGAAGACAAGGAAGCTGTCTTCGATACCGTCGATACCGTACTCGGTTGTCTGAGTGTGACGGCGACTGTCTTGCGGAACCTGAAGGTCAACGAGGCAAAAGCCCGGGCAGCCGCGGTTCGAGGATATCTGAATGCTACCGAACTAGCCGATTACCTGGTGCGAAACGGCACGCCGTTTCGCGACGCGCACGAGGTTGTCGGGCGCATCGTGAGGCTGGCTATCGAACGGGAATGCGAATTGAACGATCTCTCGCTTAATGATTTCAAATCGTTTTCGCCAGAGGTCAGGGACGATGTTTTTGACGCGCTTTCGATCGAGGCCACGCTGGCAACAAAATCAGCGTTGGGTGGCACCTCACCTGAGCGAGTGGCTGAAGCGCTGTTGGCAGCGCGCAAAAAATTAGCCGCGGATTGAGCAGGTTCGCCCGACTCAATCCGCGGCTTGGTCTTTCCAAACTACGCGGGCAAAGTGCCCGCGGCTCCACGCAGCGTGAGTGCCTCCTATAGCTTCGGCGTCACGCCGAGGCTGGTCATCAGAAAAGCGTAAATATCAGTTTGTTGCTCAAGGGTTTTGGTGGTGCTGCTGGCGCCGTGACCTGATTTCGTATCGATGCGAATCAGGATAGGGTTGTCGCCACCTTGAGCGGCTTGCAGCGCCGCCGCGTATTTAAAGTTGTGCGCCGGCACGACGCGGTCGTCGTGGTCCGCCGTGGTAATCAACGTCGCCGGATATTTTGTCCCCGCCTTCACGTTGTGAATGGGCGAATACGCGTAGAGCGCTTTGAACTGTGCTTCGTTCTGTTCACTCGAACCGTAATCGGAAATCCACGCCGAGCCGATCGTGAATTTGTGGAAGCGCAGCATGTCCATGACTCCCGCCTGCTCAACCACGGCGCGGAATAATTCCGGCCGCTGATTCGAGACGGCGCCCACCAACAATCCGCCATTAGACCCACCCTGAATCGCGAGTTTCGCCGGCGAAGTATATTTCTGCGCGATCAAATATTCGGCCGCGCCGATGAAGTCATCGAACACGTTCTGCTTCTTCAGCTTGGTGCCGGCTTCGTGCCACTTCTCGCCATATTCGCCGCCACCCCGCATATTTGCCGAGGCATAAACGACGCCCTGTTCGAGCAGCGCGATACGCAACGCGCTGAATCCCGGATTGGTGGTGACATTGAAACCGCCGTAACCGTACAGGATCGTCGGATTGCTGCCGTCGAGTTTCAGGCCCTTCTTGTAGGTGATGAACATTGGCACGCGCGTGCCGTCTTTGCTGTTAAAGAAGACCTGCTTGACTTCGTAATCCGGCGCGTTAAAGCCGGGAATATCGACAGTGCGAAACACGGTCGATTTCTTCGTCGCTATGTCGTATTTGAAAATCGTCGGCGGATAATTGAATGAGGTAAAGCTATAGAAGACAAACTTGTCATCGCCGCGACCGCCAAAACCACCGCCGCTACCAACGCCGGGCATCTGAATTTCGTTTTCGAGTTTGCCGTCAACGCTGTAGACGTATGCGCGCGTGGTTACGTCTTTCAGATAACTGACGAACAACTTGCCACCCGCGGTGCCGGCATTCTGTAGCGGTTCAGGTTTTTCCGGCAAAACGTCTTTCCAGGTTTTGTCCGCGGGATTGTAGAAAACGACCTTGCCGTTCGGCGCGCCATGATCGGTCTCGATCAGGAAGCCATTCTTAACGTTGTCGATGATGCTGTAACTGTCATCGCCGATCTCGGCGATAATTGGAATGAAAGCCTGGTCCTTGCCGCGTTCGCGGAAGAAGAGCGAATTACCGCGCTTGCCGGCTGACGAATCACTTACGCTGAGAATCTCGAATTTCTGATCTTCAGTAATGCCGACTCCCTGACGCCGCAGCGGATGATCGTTGTCTTCGTAAATTAATTTGTCTTCGGACTGGGGCGTGCCAACCTTATGGTAATAGGTCTTCTGGAATTGATTCTTTCCGGCCATCTTCTTGCCGGACTCGGGCTGCGGGTAACGATTGTAGAAGAAGCCTTCGTCGCCCACCCACGACGCGCCTGAGAACTTCACCCACTCGAGGTGATCGGCAAGAGGTTTCCGCGTCGCGACGTCCAGCACGTAATAATCGCGCCAGTCCGATCCACCTTCGGAAATGGCATAGGCCACGTACTTTCCGGATTCAGACAACGAGAATCCCCCGAGCTGCGACGTCCCGTCGGCTGAAAACTTGTTCGGATCGAGTAAAAGTTCCGGCGTCCCGTTCAGACCCTTTTGAATGTAGAAGACGCTCTGGTTTTGCAGACCGTCGTTCTTCGAAAAGATAAAGTTCTCGCCCCTGCGCGTCGGCGCACTGAACCGCGGATAGTTCAGCAGCTTCTCCAGACGCTTGCGCAGTTGCGGACGATACGAAATTGTCTCGAGATAGCCAAAAGTCACTTTGTTCTGGGCTTCAACCCAGGCTGCGACTTCAGGCGCATTGTCGTCCTCAAGCCAGCGATAGGGATCAGCGACCTTCGTGCCGAAATAATCATCGACCACTTCGACTTTCTTTGTCTCTGGATACTTGAGGCCATTGCCACCGCCACCTTCACCGTTTCTTTGCGCATGCGCGGTGCGTAACGAAGTGGACAGCGACAGCGACGCAAGCGCCAGCGCAATTAACAGCACGAACGAGAGCTTCAGCTTATTCATTTGGATTGGACCTCCGGAAAAATCTTGGACTGTTGGCGCAATACTCTATGCGAGAGACGAATATTTGCCAACTCGAAAACTTGCTAATACCCGCAGCTGCGGCCACTATTTATTCGTTCGGGATGGCGTGGTGCCGGGACTGTGACCGGCATCTGCCGAAGATAACTCGCTGTGACCCAGGTCGGCGGTCGCGACCACGACCAACAGCACGGTCACGCCGAGCGTTGAAAAAACATAGAGGATGGCGATCTGATCGAACCAGATTAGCAGGCCCACCAGCAGCGCCAGACCGAAAATCCACAAGTACGTGAAGCCTCGGTTCTTCCTGGTTTTGGTACGTATTCTCTGACTCATGAATTCTTAGACACCGTTAGTTTTGCACTAATAAATGACGCCACGCTGCGTGACCACGCCGGCCGTGCCGCGGACAATTCCCTTGAAAAGATCGGTCATGCCTTTACCGCTAAAGAGTCCCGACTCGCCGACCTCGATAATATCGAACGGCTTCAATTCCAAATCCGGCTCTTTGCCCTTGCGGATCGCGTCGTAGTTAGCCTTCAACTCTTCCTGGCCGCCGTCTTTCTGGCGCAGAATATGCACCTCATTGGTCTTGGCCATCCGCGTCGGGCCACCAGCCATGGCAATCGCCAGCTTCAGCGTGAGCTTGTCTCTGATAACCAATTCGCGCGGGGCCACGACAGAGCCGGTGATGTAAACCGGATCGCCTTCCGTAACTCGAACCATGTCACCGGGCCAAATTACCGGGTCAGCCTCTTCTTTGCCGGCCCTGAGATCGTTGATCTTATAGATTGCGATTCCGAAGCTTCCCTTTTCCGATAGCGTTGCATTCTGGATAACGCTGCCATCGGCCGGACACATGGGAGGCTCGGTATGCATTATCTCAATTGTGCCGCTCGCCCGGTCGGTCCAGCCCTGGGCTTTGGTAATCAACTCATGCAGGCGAACTTCGCGCATCATCGTGACCTGTATAGGCGCTTTGACTGCACCGAAGATCGTGGCCGGCTGACGACTCTTGCGTTCTTTGATTTGCACACTGACCTGCGGGTTCTTGATGTATTTCGCATAGGCAGTGGCGACATCCTTCTGCACATCTTTTTCCGTGCGGCATTGCGCTCGGATTGGCTTCTCGAGAAATGGCAATGATGAGACATTGCCCTCAGCGTCAATCTCAACCTCGGAGTTCAAGTCCTGCTGACCGAACACGCGCACATCCAACACGTCACCCGGACCCAGCAGGTACCGGCGGATGCCCTGAGAGTCCAGCGACCCCGAGCTTGATCCGGATCCCTGCTTTTGCTCCTGCGCGAAACTGTAAGCACCGGCGGCGAGGACGAAAATCGCCGCGAGAATCAAACTTTTCTTGCTCATAACAGATTCCTTAGATGCTAGAGCGGCCTCAGCGAACTTTTCTATTTCGCAGATTTTGCCGGAGAGTAAACAGCGGACTGAACGCTCTGAATAACCAATTGCAATGATCGCACAAAAGATTGTGGATGCCAAATAACCGAAAGAACAAGTTTCTGCGATCGTATCCGCGGCGAATTCTATGGCTGCCGCAACGGGGACATTTTGGTCGGAACATATTTCAGCGATGGTCGGGACTTGATCGTGGTCGAACTTGAAAGTCGTCTCTGGAAGCAGATGTCGCGTCAGCGCTCAAGCGGGCCCGTAAAACATCGATTTCCTTAAGAATGTGTTCGGCTGCTTCGTTGCCGGCGGGACCGCCGCCGTCGCGCTGCAGATAATAAAGAGCATCTCGATAACAATCGATGGCGCGCTGAAAACGACCCTTAAAAGCCGCGCGCTCAGCCAGTTCCACCCAATGAGCTAAACGGGTCGAGGCGATGAATTCATTGACCGCTTGCGCGGAATAGGTTAACTCCGCCTCGCCCGGATATACCTTTAACGCTTGATCGATGCAATCCAGCGCACGATTTGCCGTCTCTAATTTCTCATGCAATCTAACGCGCTGCTGGGCTTCGTGCGTTAGCGCCCGGGCCGAACTCCGCGCCCACGTCAGGAGGTGATGTCGCTGCAATTCTCGCACGCGCTCCTGGCCACCGCGAAGCGCCACCCGTCCGTCCGCCTGCAGACCTGGCGATTGCAGAGCTCTTTCCGCACCGGCTAAGTACTCGGTACATAACTCATAAACATCTCGGTGCGTTTGGGCTGAATCATTTTCATCGGCCACAGCCGATTGTTTCTGTAATGCTCTTAAGGCCGCGGCATGACGACTGGTCGAATGCATTACTTCGTTGAGCGTCGGCCGACGGCCTGAATGCTCGTGCACGGCTCTAGCTACGCTTCGGTATTGACGATTAGCGCGGCGGACAACCAGCAGGTGCGCGAACGCCGCGACCAGCATTACGACACTCGCCGCCAGGCCGGCAGGGACCCAAGGCGACTCTTCAGCCTGTAACATCCACCATAGAATAAAGAACAAGGCCGCCGCGGCCGCAGCTGCGACAACCATGTATCCCGAAGCAGGTTGCGAACGCACCAAGGTACTTGCGGTTCGGAAGCTCGCGTTGAATTCCAGCAGGAACGAAAGCCTGGTTTTGTTCTTCTCGAGCTAAGTTTTTTCCAGTCGGAGGAAACTCTGAAGCTGGGTCTGTAACCCTCTTGCAAACAGACCTATGAATCCGTGGCGAGTATAGTCATTTCGGGCGTGCCTGTGTCAATATGAGAACGCCTTTTTCCTAACACAACTCAATAAGGAAATACCGATGAATCATAACAACGGTTCACGTGTAGTGATGGTTACCGGCGCCACTTCCGGCATCGGCCGGGCGGTCGCCAACCGATTTGCTTCTGCTTCCGATCGAATCATCGCGATCGGGCGGAATGATACGGAACTCGCAAATGTCGCCGCTGAGATCACCGAAAGCGGCGGGCAGGCAAAGACAGTCGCACTCGACATTACTAACGAAAGCGAACTGCAGCGCGTATTCGAGGACACGATCAGCGAGCTGGGGCGGCTCGATGTTCTGGTTAATGCAGCCGGCCACATCGCTTCCGGGTCGATTGAAAACACGTCTTTAGCGGCGTGGGACTCGATGATGAGTGTGAATCTGCGATCTGTCTTCCACCTGATGCAGTTGGCTTCACCCTATTTGATCAAGACGAACGGCAACATCGTCAATATTTCGAGCGTCACCGGTTTGCGTTCATTTCCCGGCGTCCTCGCATATTGCGTTTCCAAAGCCGGATTGGATCAACTGACTCGCTGCGCCGCGCTGGAGTTAGCCGCAAAAGGAGTGCGGGTCAATGCGGTCAATCCTGGCGTCGTGGTCACCGAAATTCATAAACGTGGCGGAATGAGCGAGGCAGATTACGAAAAATTTCTTGAGCACTCCAGGACAACTCACCCTCTGGGTCGAGTGGGAAACCCCAAAGAGATTGCGGACCTCGTATTTTATCTGGCTTCTGAACAGGCGGCCTGGATCACTGGCGCGACCTATCAAATTGATGGAGGCCGCGCCTTGACCTGTGCTCGTTGACTGCGAATCAACTACTCATCTACCGGCGAAACCTTGGCAGTGACGTTGCTATCTTTTGTCTCTATCTGCCCGCTGGCTGCCGAACCATTCCCGGTAGCTGTCATCTGCTTGCGCGTACGCCGCGGCTTAGAGAACAGATGATGCCGTCGCTTGCGAACTGCTGAACGCGTGCCAAGCAAATCCTTGTGACGGCTGTTGATTAACGCGATCAGACTCTGGTGGTGACGGAAGCCGAGCAACCGCGAGGCCCGCGTCACTGAACCGCCGGCGTCCCGCAGCGCGCGCTCGATGAACTTCTTCTCAACCTTTAATACTTCGCGCTTGAACGAAAATCCCTCCCACGATTCAATCTCAATGCTGGTTTCGGATTCATCTGCAGGCTTCAGTGAATCGATCAGCCGTATTGAACAATTAATCAGCCGCTTAGCTGTCGTGGGATCCTGGGAACTGCCCAGCATGCTCACTGCCGATTCGAATTCGGCGGCAAGTTCGCTGGGTGGGGTCTGATGGCTCAGCTCTTCGATGATGCTGATCTTGGCCCGGGCCGCGCCTTCGAGGTCGCCGCCAATCTCAGCCACTTCTATCGCTCTCTCCAACAGTTCACGTGATCGAGCGTGTCGACCGAGTCTCGCCAGCACCACCCCATAAGTCGTCAATGCTTCGGCCAGCACCGCCTGCTCACCACCGCGCTCAAGCGTTCGGATGGATTGGCGAATAACACGCTCGGCATCGGAGAGTCGATTTTCGGCGAGGAATACCCTCGCCCGCGTGTCGTCAACCTGAGCCACCGCACCGACGTCGCGCAGGTTCGTGAAAAGGGTGCGCGCGCGATCGAGATGCCTGTGCGCTTCTTTGTGACGATTGATGGTGAAGTACAAATAACCGAGATTGTTCTCAACTCGAGCCTGGGCACGTTCGTTGCCGGCTTGTTCATAGTGGAAACTTGCCGCCGCATACTCAATCAAGGCGCGATCAATATAGTCTTCGCGATTCTCTGGCGCCGCTAATCGACGAAAGACAAGCCCGCACTCATAGTGAAAGCCGCCCTTGAGCACATGATCTTCGCTCTGATCAACCAGCGGTTGAGCTTCCTGATAATAATTAAGCGCATTCTGCAATCTTCTCGTACGCTCTTCCACGATTCCAGCGCGAATGAGCAGAATAGCTCGCAAATCGCTGTCAGCATCCCCGAGACGATTGAGCGCGTCTCTCAGCGTAATCCTGGCCTCGTCGAATGCTCCTTCACGCCAGTAACAAAGCGCCAGGTCTCCACGCGCCTCGGCAACCCGCACAGTTTCTCCGAGGCCCTCAAAAATCTCAGCCGCGCGGGTGAGCAAATCCTTCGCCCGCTCCTGACTTCCGGCAGTTTGATCTGCGCTTCCCATCGAACCGAGTACGCTCCCGGCACGCAGCAAAACCAAGGCTCTGGCCTGCGGCTCCAGATCATCTACTTGCGGGGCGTCATTCACGCTAGGCCAAAAATCCTGTAGTGCTTCGGCGGCCGCCCCGTACTCTCCGATTCGCTCCAACTGTCTGGCGACTGTGCCGCACATTGTTGCTTGTTCGTTTCGCTCCAACCCGTCCGTCTGCCGCCGGAGGTTTGTCAATTGGGTTGTTAAGTTCATGTTACGCGTACCTTTCTTCGCCGGTGATAAAGACCTTGCGTGAACCCGCCGGCACTGATATTAAGTGCGACGCGCCAAATTCAACGGTTCGCAAACGCAACCCGTTGCACGCGCGCGATCAAAAACTAAATTGCAAACTTGAAAGGGAAAACTCATGAAAAACCTACAGAAACTGTTTGTCGCAATCACGCTAACGATCATGCTCGCGGGAACCGCACTGGCTGATTGTCCTCTTCCCGCCCCGGGCGAGATGAATTCACCACCGTGCACTGGCTCTCAACAGATCGTTGACGACAACGCCGAACAAGGCACAACGGCGATCGCGACCGAGTTGGAGATCTTTATGCTCGATACAGTGATTGGCGGGCTGGAAAATCTCCTGACGGTTAACTAAGCCGCACACGTCGTCAGCCCGACAACAGCCCCGTGGAACTCCTGTTTCGCGATACAGTCTTCGTGTATCGATTTTTTGAATTCTTGAGAGTCTCGGATTGGCTGACCGTCTCAGAGCGTGCGTAGCATAAACTGTACATCATCGGAATGCAACAGTTTTTAGCCAGCACGCAAGGCGTTGACGTGTGCCTGTTTATTCCCATTCGCAAGGTCTGCGGCGATTTGCCGCGCTGATGTTGCGAATTGCGGCACAATTATCTCGCGAAGGGATCTAGTCGGCTCGCGCATTTGTAGTTATACTGCGCCACGTCGCTCACCAGCGCGGAAATATGAGCCAACCCTATCAGCCAGCGAACATTCCGCGTCGGACCGTCAAGTCTTCCGGTCATCAAACCGCACTCAAGATAATTCTCGGAATTTTTGCGCTCATGATCGCAGGTCTGCTGGGACTGATCGTGTTGCTACTGATTGGCTCTGAAACCGGGCCGGTGGAACTTATCATCGGCATGATTTGCGCCAGCTTGCCCGTTCCGCTTTACATCATCCTGCTCCTTTGGATTGATCGGTACGAATCCGAACCGCTGTGGATGCTGGC
>JBIOZK010000223.1:0-3258 GCA_044870975.1 Pyrinomonadaceae bacterium | reverse complement strand
GCCTCGACCTTTTGGCCGGCGCTTATGTTTTTCATTTTGGCGACCCACGGTTCATCGGGCGGTGTCCAGGTGGGATTGAAAATGATCGTGCGCGCTTTGCGCAGGCCCGTGGGCAGAGGAAATTCAGGATAGCCGATCGCGATCTTGTAAGACTTGACCAGACGCCCGGCGTCGAACACATCCATGCGAAATGCGGGAGCATTTACGATCACCCGCGAGTCCTTCGGCACCTGATTTAGTTTGGCGTCGCCGGCGTTAGCGGTTTTCTCGGCCGCGTCTTCACCTTGCCAGAGTTCATTAACGAGCGCCGCAAGTTGCTCGGACTTTTCGGCGCCAATGATCGACTTGATCTTCTCTTTCGTCTCCGCGACTCGAGAGGTGTCTGCCTCGGCTTTTTCCAATTGGGCTTCGTCAAGTTTCGCCGTCTCAGTGCGAGCGAGTTCCTTGAGCTTTGAGACTTCGTCGTCACTCAGCTTCAGACGTGTTTTCAACTTTTCCGCAAACGAGTTGTCGGCGAAAAAGGCGTCCAGCACCGGTAGAGTAATTGGTTTCGCCTCAGCCGAGTCAGTCTTCGACGGCGAGGGTGAAGGCGAAGACACCGGCGATGGTGAACCCGCGTTCTTGTTTTGGGTTTGCGAATCAGGCGGAACACACGCAGCAGTCATTAGGACCGCGCACAGAATTGCGATACAGATGGAAATCCTCATTCGATTGTCTCCGGCATTAGTTTCGAAAAATCGCAGCAACGATCATTCCTGACCGCGCGCGCTCATAAAACTGAGCCAAACCATCGCCGGTTTGACCGGTAAGCGAACGATGATTGGGACTTCTGTCCACTTTTGGCGTGCGGCAACTTGTCGCCGCTTTGGTGGCCAGCGTCAGAAACAGCGCCGACAAGTCGGCGCCCGCCAAATTATTTTCGCAGCAGCGGATAGGGATTGACGTTGACGCCTTCCCACCATCGCTTCGGATTGGAAGTCAGCGCGATTGAGAAGTGCAGATGATAATTGCCGGCGCCCGCGTTTCCGGTGTCTCCGACATACGCGATCGTTTCGCCCTGCGTGACGAGGCGGCCTTCCTGCAAACCGTCGGCATAGCGATCGAGATGGGCGTAGTAGTATATGAATTGTTCGTCGCTGCTGAGTTGGTAGATGGTTGTGCCGCCCGCCTGGCTTTGGAAGAGTTTGAGGATCCTGCCGCCCGCGGCCGCCAGTACCGGCGTTCCTTTCGGAGCCGCGATGTCGATGGCGTCGTGCACGCGTCCCTCACCGCGGGCGGCGGAAAATGTATCGAGCAATTGATCACGGCTCACGCCGGCCACGGGAATGATCAAACCCGCAGGTGAAGCAGTTGGTGTTGAAGGAGACTGAGTGCCGTTGCTATCTGGTGAGGGCGATGCCGTAAGGGATGCTTCAGAAGATGGACTGGCAACTGCAACCGGCGTCGCGGTAGCGATGGGGGAGATTTCGGGACTTGGCGATCCGCTTAGCGTAGTAACTTGCCGGTAACTTCCTCTGCGGCTCAGCCATCCGAGAAAAATGCCAAGCGTCGCCAGGAACGTTAGCGCAATCAGAAGAACTTTCGTGCGTTGCCTTTGTGCCCATTTCATGACGAAACCTGCTGGTTAACAGATTACGCAGATCTGAAGGATTGATCCATTGCCTCGTTGGATGTCTGCACGTTCGAAGATTCGTAGGAACTGGCATCGCGGGTCGCGCAACCCCATCGAGGGTGGCGTGCTGAAAATCTGACTGACATGGGTTACCCAGCCCGTTGACCTGGGCATTGAATTCCCTCTTTTCAGAACTTTGACTCGGCGGCGGTCAGGCATTCGACCCTGTACGCAAACTATTTGAGGGCTGACTGGTTGTCGCCGCGCTGGTATACTCCGGCTCGCTTGAGTCGAAAAACTATGCGACCAGACAGAATCAGTCTGTATGCGTTAATTCTCATGACGTTGCTATGCAGCGCCTCCGTCTCGGCACAGAGGGCCAGCGTTTCCATCTCAAAACGCGCCAGCCGTATTCCCAAGTCTTGCGAGGGCGTGGTACCGGCTTCAATCGCAGGCCCGATCGATATTCCTGCCCTGGTAAAAGAAGCCTACTGCAAAGGCGCCGGCGACATGCTGGCCGATTACACTTATGTGATGAATTCGGTCGGGCGTTCAATAGACAAGAAGGGACAGACGAAACTAACGTCCACTACTTACGAGGTTTTCATTCCTACTTTGAAGAGCGGGACCCAGGTCAAGGGCGTTATGGTGGTCACGAGCCGGGACGGGGTGCCCGTGCCGGAGGCCGAACTCGAAAAGACGCGGATGGAGGCGGGCAAGAAACTGGAGAAGGCCGAAGAGAAGAATGCGCGTGAAAAGCCTGCGGCGCCTGAGACAGCTCCCGACGTCACAGGCCTGTTGCCGCTGGGGATGTACACTTCCACGACTAATAACCATTCTTCGACGTTCGGCAAATCGAGAAGCACGACGCTTGGGATTCATAATTTTCTCAAAACCTGTGACCTGACTTTTGTGCGGCGCGAGCAGCATGAGGGACGCGAGAATTTAATCTTCAATTTCACTCCGCGCGCCGACGCCCAATTTGCCGACGACGTCAAATATATTGCGCAACTCAGGGGTGAGATATGGATCGACGCTCAGGACCGGATCGTGACCCATTTGGTGGGGAAGCCCGTTTTGAGGGTGAGCATTACCAGCCCGAACCAGGCTGTCCCGACGCCGGAGCCTGCACCTGCCGACGCGCCGCCCGCCGTTTATGTTGAAATGCAACGTCTACCCGAAGGAGTTTGGTTGCCACGGATCGTACGCCTCAACGGCATCGACTATGACAAACTCTTTGACGGAATCACCTGGGAATCAACCTGGACGTTTAGTAATTTCCGCCGCTTCACGACTCAGGTAGACGACGTTAAGGTCAATCCCGACGGCAAGCCTTAAAGATGTTGCCCGCCATTCTTACGATCCGCAGCGGGCAAAACAAGCCGAAATATTTTTGAAAGAACCGTGAACATGTGCCGGGTCCGCTAGCGAACCCGCACCGCTAGCAGGCTTTGCTGCAAAAGTCGGCGAAGCCGACGAATGATAATAGCCCACCGATTCATCGGTGGGTTTGGGTACCGAGAAGGACGGCAGTCCGGGCAACGGACGGCTGGGGCCAACTGTTGTTAAGGTTCACAGGTTTGTTCAGTCGTCCGCTTCACGGACTTCAACGGCCTTGCGACTTCTCCCAGTGCTAAAGCACTGGG
>JBIOZK010000222.1:0-6509 GCA_044870975.1 Pyrinomonadaceae bacterium | reverse complement strand
CCCGCCATACCTCCACGCGCAGCGAACTCCCACTCCGCTTCAGTCGGCAAGCGCTTTCCCACCCACTTCGCATAAGCCTGAGCGTCTTCATAGGCGATGTGCACGACGGGATAATTCTCTTTGCCCTTTAGGTCGCTGCCTGGGCCGAGCGGATGCTTCCAGTTCGCGCCGGGCACGTAACTCCACCACTGAAAATGATTGTTGAGCGGAACTGGATGATTGGGCGGCGAGAACACCACCGATCCGGCGACCAGGTTTTCTGGAGGAGCGGCGGGAAAGTCTTCAGCTTTCGGAGTTCGTTCGGCGACCGTGACGTAACCGGTCGCTTTCACGAATTCGGCGAACTGCCCATTCGTGACGTCGGTCTGGTCCATGAAGAAGCCGTCGACATAGACGCGATGAATGGGTCGCGCATCCTCAGTGGCTTTCATGCCGACTTCGTCCATCTCGGGTGGATCGTTGGCGCCCATTGAGAATTCGCCGCCGGGTATCCAGACCATTCCCGTGGGCGCTGGAGCTGGCGCTGATTTTGGATTGCCGATCGTGCTCTCGAACGTACGGCCGGCGACCGATGACGACGACGTGGATGAATTCGCAGAAGCACTGCCAGATTCACCGGCTCTTGCCGGATGCAGAACTCTCACGATTGCATACAGTTGAACAATGAAGAGGATCGACACGAGCAGCCACAGCGAGCCAGTCGCCCATCTCCTGATTGAGCGAGTTGGCTTATCGGCGGTGATTGTTCCTTTCCTCTTCATGACTTTTCTCTGCTGAATTCGCTTTCGTTCGGCTAAAACAAGATTCGCATTCGCACTCCGGGCACGAACGCGGTGTCTGCTTTCGGCCGCGCCGGCCGCACCACCTGCACATCTCCGGTCAGGTACAACCAGGGCGTCAGGGCAAAGTTGTAGAACGCTTCGAACTCATGCTCGTCACGGAGACGCACCACGGGATCGAGCGCATCCTTCAAGTCGCCGCTAATTGAATCGAAGGCGTAAGCGACGCCGAAGTAGTCTCGTGGCCTGTTTTTGAACGGGCTATTGCCGGCGATGCCGATATTGAGAAATGTTTGAATTGGGTTCGTGCGTCGATCAGCGAAACCGGCCTGGCCGAAGATTCCCCAACCCTTCCGGGGAAAACCGGGAATCTCGTGAAAATACTGATCGAATGAATAGGTGACCGACCAGCTTCCCGACTGGCGCTGCACCGGACGGTTGGGCGCAGGCAGGATGATGTGCCTGAATTGATCGAACGGCGTGACGGTCTGATTGCTCACCGTCGCCCGGATGCCCTGGTGTCCCGCTTTGCCGCCAAAGTGCGTGACGTAAGTGAGAGCGGGCATGATGGTCACGCCTTTTTCGAACAGGTGCCGGAGCCCGGTCGTCGACGAACTGTCCGCGGAATCGAGAAACGCGACACTGAAAAACGGTTCGCCCTTTCTGACCCAGGCGACTATGCCACCCCACGTCACCAGCGGCACGTTGCGCGCTTCATGCGGGGGCGCCACCTGATTAACGTTCATGAACTTCGTTTCGCCGGCGCCTCCGATCAATGGCTCAGTGATCGAATCGAGAATGTCGAACCGTCCCAACGAAACGACTATCAAATCGCCTGGTTTGAAGAGCGGAAAGAAGTGCGTGTAGTTCAGCGCGGTGATTGCGGTAGCCGTCCCGTTTTCCTTCGGGCCGAGCATCGCCGTGTTGACGGGCAGCAGGGCGCCAGTCGATTCAGAGGCCGAGTCGTGATAACGATTGTCGAGCTTGACCTGGAACTTGCCGCCCTTCCACCAGCCGAGCTTGGTGGTATCGAGCGTCATCACGCCATCGAACTTTCCACCGTAGGCAGCGTTGTTTTCTAAACCGCCAGTGGCGGTGCCTTGAAAGAAATTGGTCCATGACAATTCGAAACTGATGCCGTGTTCTTCCCAATGTTTCCGCGTTCCACCCCAATCACCGGTTAAGTCCTCTCTGGTCCAAATGGTTTCGGGTTCGGGTGACGCGGCTGGTGTCGATGGAGCCCGGCTGGCTTGCGGCTCGGGTGAAGGCGTGGATTTGGCTGAATCGCTCGCGCTCACTTTAGGATTGGAATTGACTTGTTGGGCGCTTCCCAATTGCCACACCGTCGTTAGTGGCAGAAGAATGATGAGCAGCGATCGTAATCCGCGTAACATTGTGCTTACCTTTCAGCCGGCCTGGATAATGTCCCGCAACGGAATGAGTGATTTCTTATTCACATAAGCCATGGCTCCCGACTGTTTTGCGGCGTCGCGTAAAGCCGGGCTGTCCCATTGCGAAACGATCACCACGCGAGCTTCGGGAAATTCGTTCTTGATCTGCCTGGTAGCGTCAAAGCCGTTCAGGCGCTGCATCTCGTAGTCCATCAGCACCAGATCGGGACGGTGTGCGACAAAAGCGTCGAGCACCTCGCATCCGTCGCTGCACTCGACAAATTCGTCAACCAGGTCGCCGACAAAGCTCTTAATCATTCGTCGCACCTGCTCGTTGTCATCCACAATCATCACTTTCATTTTCTTCGCCCTTACCGTCGCAAACGCGTCCTGGTCGCTTCACTTCATGCGCGCGAAGTCCGCATCTGGTTGAGGGCCGTGCTCCGCTTTCAACCGTGCGGATGGTAGAGATGCGCGCCGTTTCACACATCCGTGTGATTGCGTAATTCAGCTAAGTTGATTCGGGTATTTTCCCGTTACGTAATTCTACGTAGAGGCAGGAGTTGACACGCGATCAGGTGCTCGATGACTTATGTTCGAGCGCGAACTTCATTAGCGCGTGCCTGCCATGCAGGCCAAGCTTCTGAGAGATGTTAGTGCGGTGGGTGTCTACTGTGCGCGGGCTGGTGCTTAGTTCCTCGGCAATGTCTTTGCTGGTCTTGTACTCGGCAATCAATTCCAGCACCCGGCGCTCAGTGGGAGAAAGCAGATCTATACCGAGTCCGCCGTCATGTGATTTCGGAGGTGCGGCGGAGCGGCTCTTAATCAGGTACGAGGTGAGCGCCGGACTTGTGTAGTGTCCTCCTTGCGACACGGCCTTGATGGCGCTGACCACGTCAATTACCGCGCTGTCTTTCAGAACATAACCGCGGACTTCAAGATCAAGGGCGCGCTGAAAGAAATTCTCATCACGGTACATAGTGAGAAAAATGATCTGAGTTGAGAGCTTGGCCTCCCGCACGGCCTGCACGACTTCGAAGCCATCGCGATGAGGCATTGAGATATCGAGGATTGCGATCGATGGCTGAAGCTTCTTGATGAGATCAATCGCCTGCTCGCCGTCCGCGCCTTCGCCGACGACTTTCCAATCCGGAGTTTCAGTGATTGCTTGGCGAAGGCCGTGCCGGACCATCGGATGATCGTCCGCAATTAAGATGGTCAATTGATCTTTCATCAGTGACATCGGCATTAACACCAACTCGCGTCGGCTTAATGAACGCTCAGTTGCTCGCCGGTAAACAAACTCAGCGATAACGTGACGACGGTGCCACGCAGCGGAGTTGACTCAACCACGCAGGAACCGCCCAACATGCGCGCGCGTTCGGCGATTCCGACCAGCCCGAACCCAGTTCGATCGCCATTTGCCTTTTGGGTAATCCCCTTACCGTTATCCACGATCTTGATCACCAGGTCATTGCCATTCCGCTTCAAAGCAATGTGCGCTTCCGTGGCTTCCGCATGTTTGACTACGTTGTTGAGCGCCTCCTGAACGACACGGTAGATGCTCGTTTCTGCTTCCACGGACAGGTTTCCATTGAGTTCATCGAGATCGGTCGAGAGCCGAATTGGCGATGAATGAGAAACCTTGGTCACCATTGATCTGATCGCCTGCACCAGACCGAGCTTCCCCAACTCGTGCGGACGCAGGTTGTAGGCAATCTCGCGCACCTCGTCGATCGCGGACGAGGCGGCGAACGAAATCTCTTCGAATTGTTCTGTGGCCCGCGTTGGATCAGTCGCGTCACGCATACCAATAAGCGCGCGATTATTAATTATGACCAGACTCTGGCCAAGGCCGTCATGTAATTCACCGGCGATCCGGCGCTGTTCTTCATCGCGGAGGCTGATCAGTTGCCCGGTCATCTTTTGCAAGGCGCGCTCGGAGTTTCGGTGCTCGGTAACATCGCGAATAATAACCAGCAGGCAAGACTCATCGTTGATGACTACCTTTTCAGCGGAAAGAACCGCTCGTTTGATCTCCCCGCTGCGCGTGCGAATGTCGGTCTCGAAATTGCGGACAAACTCTGCCTTCATTTGCTGTTGCCTGAATTTTTCGCGGTCGCTGGGAACTGCGTAGAGATTTAGATCCAACGTGGTACGGCCAATCGCGTCCGCGCGACTGTAGCCAAGCAAGTCCTGCCAACGTTCATTCACTTCGAGAATCACGCCATCCGAACTTCGGGCGATGACGAAAGCATCCGGACTGGATCTGAATGCTTTCGAGAATTTTTCCTCAGAGAGACGCCTCGAATCCTCTGCGCGCGCGCGCCGCGACCGCTGAATCAACAACGCCATAATCAAAATGGCCTCAAGGATCACCAGCGCCGCCGCGCCGATAATGCGCCAGCGATACAGCTCCCAGAAACTCGGTTGCCTGAATGTCACGATCGAGCTGGAAGGTAGTCTTTGTTCATCGATTCCCCAGCGCTTGAGCTGGCGCCAGTCGAACATCGGAACCAGGCCCACGCTCTCAATCGGAATATTCTCAGGCCTGGCCCCTTGAATGATCTGCAGTGCCATTCGGGCTGCGCGCCTGCCAAGTTCCTCATGACTTACGACCATTCCCCCGACGATCCCCTGACCGAGCAAGGTGTCAAAACTCGCGTAGACCGGAGCGTTTGCCGCCTGAGTGATTGGAACCACGGCATCAGCGGGCAGGATGCCCTTGCCGCCGGCGCCTTGAGTCTGCCGCTGGTAGAGAATGATTGAATGTTCTGGCAGAGTCTTGACGGCGGCGATCAGTTCATCAAGGGCGCGGCCAGATAGATACGTCAGGCGCACCCGCCCTTCAAACTGTTTCAATTGCTCCTGTGCTTCCAACTCGACAGCTCGGTTATCTGCGCTTCCGCTAGTTACGAACACTTGGGTGGTTTCAGGCTGCATCTGCAATGCCACTTCCAAAGTGTCTTTGATATTCGTCCCACACCAAACTCCGGTACTCAGCGACGGTTCTTTGCCGGGCTCAGGTCGTTTGCTCACTGCATAGACCAGCGGAACTCCGGGGAACATCTCTTCTCTAAAACGCAAAAGAAAATTGAGTGAGGTATCGGTGAGAGCTACGATCACGTCAATCTTGCGCCCCGCATATTTGCCCTTCAAATAATCGCGCATCACCGGCGCGTGCTCCTCGCCGGGAAAACGATACGTCTCCAGATATTCCCGATATACGTCGACTTTCGTAGCCGGGTGCGACTTCATGACGCTCTCGAAACCTCGTTCAAACAGGGGATCCGACGGAGACTCCGGGCCATAATGGTAAAGCAGTAGAATTCGCTTGGGAGTTGACGAAGGTTCGTCGCCAAGTGTGGTCGACGATATAAGCGTCGAGGACACACCCACGACAAGGAAAAATAAGACGCGACGCCCCACGAGCCCTGGATTTGTTTGAAACCTTCGACCCACAGCTAACTCTCTAAGTCCGGAACAATCTAAAACGTTAATTTGGCCGCGAACTGAACCAGCCGCGACGAACCCGAATCGCCGGTTGGGAATCGCGTGTGCGTAATGCGGCCGAAAGGGGGGCGGACTTCGATCCGGTAGTCGCCGACAGGCAGAGCGGTTATTTCATACCGGCCCAAGCCGTCAGTGCGTTCTACTACGATGGCGCGGCTGAGCGCTTTGATTTCCACAGCTGGTATCGCGCTGCCATTTTGATCCAGGACTCGACCTTCGATTGACGCAGTCGACTGCGCGTTAGCCGCTACGCACGACGACAGGAGAATGAATCCAGTGGTTAGCACGATGAGATAAGACCCGATCCCGAGCGGGGGCCTCCTGAACTTCATGGCTCCACCTCACTAATGGACCAGGACAAGAGTTACTGTTGTTGGCGACTTGGGTGGCGACTGGCAAGCAGTCTACGCCGTGTAGGCAAAGGCTTCAATGGAAATCGCGGTCCTTCAACTTACACACTCGGGCGTTTGGATTCTGATTCAGCGGCGAATTTTATCCGCTTCCCGGTCTCCTCTGCGCGTGAAACGCTAAGAATAATGTTGAAAAGATGGGGGCCTTACGTGTTGATATGTCGCCAGCCGAAGCGATACTTTGACGACCGCCAGGCGCGTAAATACTGGCTCATATGGCTTTGCTGCAAAAGTCGGCGAAGCCGACGAATAATAATAGCCCACCGATTCATCGGTGGGTTTGGGTATAGAGAAGGACGGCAGTCCGGGCAACGGACGGCTGGGGCCAACTGTTGTTAAGGTTCACAGGTTTGTTCAGTCGTCCGCTTCACGGACTTCAACGGCCTTGCGACTTCTCCCAGTGCTAAAGCACTGGG
>JBIOZK010000221.1:0-39516 GCA_044870975.1 Pyrinomonadaceae bacterium | reverse complement strand
CCTCACGGTCGGGCTTCTGACACGGCGCTTGTCTCCTAAACTCGAAACTCGTATAAAGGCGTCGTGATGAAGCATCCATTCTTGAAAGTCATCTCGCTAGGCGCCGTCTGTGCGTCAATCATCAGCTCCTTATTTGTCACCACCGCGAACACGTCATCTCCGCGACCGGCCAAACCCAAATACAACGTCCTGTTCATCATCTCTGACGACCTGCGTCCAGAGTTGGGTTGCTACGGCAACACGATGATCAAGACACCTAACGTTGATGCGTTGGCCGCGCGCGGCACACGCTTCGACCACGCGTACGCGCAGTTTCCGTTGTGCAACCCTTCGCGTAGTTCGATGCTGAATGGTCGCTATCCCACGCAGACCGGCGTGTTGGACAACAACACTTACTTTCGCGCGAAGCATCCTGACTTTGTGACGCTGCCGCAGTACTTCAAGAACCATGGTTATGCCTCGTTGCGCGCGGGAAAAATCTTTCACGGGGGCATAGACGATCAAGTTTCGTGGACTGAAGGCGGCGAGCCCGTCGATCAAAACATCGTGAACCGTCCTCCGAGTCCGGTGGCTTCAGGTCAGGGTGCACGCGAGACTGGCGATGAAGAAGCTGTGCCTAACCGGCCTGCCCGGGCGTCCGCTTCGGATCGCATTGTCGTGTTGGACGGCGAAGGCGAGTCGTTTGGCGACTATAAGATTGCCGACCGCGCCATAGCTTTCCTCGACAAGTACCAGGACAAGCCGTTTTTTCTCGCCGTTGGGTTCAACAAGCCGCACAGCCCCCCGACTGCGCCGAAGAAGTTTTTCGATCTCTACGACGTGAACAAGATTCCACTGCCCGTTGATTTCAACACGCATCCGATTGCTCCCGCCGGTTTTCCCGACGTCTCGATTCCGCATCGGAACGCCGACCTGTTCGTGGGCCGCGACGCTTCGGCGAATGAGGCGCGCGAGATGATTCGCGCGTATTGGGCTTCAACCAGTTTCATGGATGCGCAAGTGGGCCGGGTAATCGCTGAACTCGATCGGTTGAAGCTGCGCGATAACACGATCATCGTCTTCTGGGGAGATCACGGATATCACCTCGGTGAAAAAGGGAAGTGGTCTAAGGCTTATTCGCTTTGGGACATCGGGCTGCGCGTGCCTTTGATCATTGACGTCCCTGGGGGAAAGCCGCAGGTCACCGGTCGCGTGGTGCAGCTTCTCGATCTCTATCGCACACTGGCGGACTTATCCGGGCTGCCGGCGCCGGATGGAATTGAAGGCCGCAGCATCGCGCCGCTGGTTCGCAACCCCCGGACCCGCTGGGACAATCCGTCGTTTGCGGTCGTACAGTTTCAGGGAAAATTTGGGCGATCGATAAACACGGAGCGTTGGCATTACGTCGAGTGGGATGAAGGCCGCGCCGGTTCGATGCTACTTGATTTGGTTAACGACCCGCGCGAGTTGAAGAATCTCGCGTCAGATCCAAATCGTGCGGCAACGGTGCAGAGTATGAAGGATGTTTTGAAGAGGCTGCCGATGAAGTAACGCGACTCGGTGAACCTATGGCGTCCCGACGACTGGCGACTCAACCCTTTCGCTGTTCGACACTTTCACCGGCGCGCCGTCCCGCGTTTTCAGCTTCACGTTGGTCATCTTCCAATCGCGCGCGTATTCGATCGATCCGGCTTCATTCCCCTGGGCCGCGACGTTACTGAAGTTCACATTGACGATTGGTTTGTCAGGCAGGCCGGTGGCGAGGAAAATTCTCCGCGCATTCACAATCTCAACGTTCTCGATCCGGATATTTCGAAAGTCGCAGTAGCCCCGCTCGGGCGGATTGACGGGCGTGCTCAAGGCCACCCAATGTGCCGGCAGGTTAGTAGCATCCTTCGGAATCGTGGCGTAGCTGTAGCTCGGATTCCAGTTCAAGGTGAAGGTGAAGGGGGCGGGCACGTTCTCCATCTTCACGCCGCGCACCAGAATATCTTCGACAAAGCCACCGCGGGTCTTCGCTGATTTGAAACGAATGCCTTCGCTGGTTCCAATCCCGTGGTTTTGATATGCGACAACGTGACGAATGCCGCCGGACGTTTCGCTGCCGAACGAGATGATGCCGCCACCGCGTCGCGTGATGTTGTTGCGAATGAAGACATATTCCGTCGGGCGGTTCACGCGCAGGCCGTCAGAGTCGCGTCCCGCCTTCAGACAAATGTCATCGTCGTTGTTATCGATGTCGCAGTTCTGCACCAATACATAACTCGACGAATCGATGTCGACGCCGTCCGTGCTCGGACCCTTGTTATCGGTAATCTTAAGACCGTCGACAGTCACGTGGTCCGAGTAGACGACTTGCACAGTCCAGAAGCCGGAACGCTTAAGACTCAGGTTCTCAATCGCCACGTCGGAGGACTTCGCGATGACCATCAAGCGCACGCGCTCAGCGTCATAGTCGGAAGCCCAACGCAAGCCCTTCGGTTCGTATTCACGCCGCAGAGCCCAATACTTCTCCCACCATTTTTCGCCGCGGCCGTCGATTGTGCCACCTCCGGCAATCTTCACGTTCTTCGCATCGTTAACGTTGATGAGCGCGGCGGGCCATTTCATCTCGATGCCGGCGACCCGAGTCGGAATCGAAGGATAATCGGCATCATCCTGGCTCCCGAGCAAAGTCACGCCTTCGCCTATGCGCAGATAGACATTGCTCTTTAGGAAGAGCGCGCCGGTCACGTACTGGCCCGGCTTGAAAGTGACAGTGCCGCCTTTGCCCTTGGCGCAATCATCAATCGCTTGCTGAATTGCTTTGGTGGCATTCGTGACGCCATCGCCAGTCGCCTTGACCTCGACAATGCGTCGAGTTTTCAGCGTGCCGCGCGAGCCGACCTCCTTCACCCATTTGGGAAAATCAGCAGTGTCGTCCGCCAGCACCGGCGCGCTCGCCAAAACCATGAAGGCCGCGACGGCGATTGATGAAAGCACGATGCGCGTTTGGTTTAGCATTCTTCAGAACCTCTTCTGATCCACTCGATCGAGATGAACATTGGTCACGCCGCTGCATTCATGTGTGCTGAAGTCCGACACATTTTTCAAGACAAAGGTGGGAACACTGTTCGTCCTGGCGGCCGTAACGTGATTGAAGATAACACTCTTGACATCGTCCAGAACGAAGGTCGGACGCAGGTCGCCTGATTTGTAACTCAGGTCAATGTTGCTTAAAGCGACGCCTTTCGCATGTCTAATGAAGAAGCCTGCCGCCGGTATGTCGCCAAACATCGAAGGCTCGGGATAATTGACTTCGCGCTCCGGCGGTTGCGCGTCTGCCTGCGCCCTGGTGCCGCCCCCGCGATAAACAATGCGAATGTTGTTCAGCGTCACATCTTCAACCTCATGGTCGGGAATACCGGCGATGATTGCGGGGTAACGCGAATCGGCGTTGTAAGCGACAACGTTGCTGATATTCACCCGCCGCAGTTGACCGATAGAAATGCCCGCCGGGCCGCGCATGCGTCGCCCCAACCGCAGGAAAATCGGCGAGTTGACGACGTCCCGCATGGTGATGTTGTTGATGGTCACATCCTCGAGCAGCCCACCGTCCACCGTTTCCAGCGCCAATCCGCGACAATGATCGAAGACGACATTTGAGATCGCGATATTCTTGAATCCGCCATTTGATTCAGTGCCGAGTTTGATTCGACCCGTGGGTCCGTCACGATCCGGCGCTTCCGTTACGTTGCGTTTGTAAGTTGCATCCAACAGCGAACCGATGTCGTAGCCGCTCACGAAGCAGTTGGTGATCGTGACATTCTCAGTCGCTCGCGCAAACCCCAGCGCATAGGAACTCTTCAGCACAATCGCATCGTCGTTTGGTGAATTGACGCTGCAATTCGAAATGCGCACGTTGCGACAGGAGTCGATGTCAAAGCCATCGCGATTCGTGTCGATCTTGACGTTATCGATGGTCAGGTTGTCGACACCTGTGGCCAGCAGCGCAAAGTGTCCGCCATTGAGAATTGAAAAGTCGCGCAGCAACACATTGCGGCAAAGCTTGAGCGAGATCGCTTTGTTACCCAAACCGTTCATGACTTTCGGATCATCATCCTCGCCCAGCGGCGATTCCGGACGCGCGCCTGCCTGGCCGCCGATGGTCACCGGCCGATCTCCCGGCTGATTCACGCGCCGGGCGCGCGGACTGCGTCTCGTCAAGCCGCGTCCATCAATCAAACCCGAACCGGTGATGCTCACATTCTCCAAGCCGATTCCCCAAATCAAACTGTTCTGCCAGTGACTGTGACCGAAGTCCTGGTACATGTCCCATTCGTTTGGCTCAGGCAGGTCGTACATCACTTTGCCGGCGACTGTCTCAGCCGCGACGAGCGTGGCGCCTTGATCGAGATGCAGCGAGATGTTGCTGCGCAAGTGAATTGAGACCGATAGATAAGTGCCGGCCGAAAAATTCACAGTGCCTCCACCTGCGGTCGCGGCCGCTTCGATTGCCTTGTTAATCGCCGGCGTATCGAGTGTCTTGCCGTCGCCCTTCGCGCCGAACGCGCGCACGTCGTAGGCCGGTCCCGACGAAAATTTCTGCGCCTTGGTTCTTTCGACGGTGACTGACGGCAGTAATAGTAGAGCCAGTAAGACAAAGAAAAATCGAAGGTGTGTTCTCATTTGCTAATCGCTTCGTAGACTCGGAATCAGCTTCCCGGTGGCTTAACCTCGCTAATATTCGGACTCGCCGGTATCTTGAAACTCTCGAACAAGTCCGGGTGATGTGGATCAAAACTCGGCACATCATTCATCAGAAACTTTGGAAGGGGTAGCTTGCTTGCTTTGATTTCTTCAACCATGAGCTTCGCCAGTTCATAACTGCCATAGTTGTTGTGATGCGTGTTGTCGTTGGGCGCAAAAGCGCGCTTCGAAGGTTCGACACCCCAGGCTTCGTAGAGTGTTTGACTCAACGCGTTCAGGTCGATTAGCGCCACCTGCTCTTCTTTGGCGAGCTGTCGCACGGCGGCGGGATAGTCACCGTGCGAATTCGAGATCTTGCCGTCGTCATCAAACGACCGCCGTTGCACCGGCGTGATGAGCACCACCGTCGCTCCGTGATCGCGCGCCGCGCTGACGAACTGCTTCAGGCTCGCTTTGAAAGTCGTGAAGGCGCCGACGCCTTCGCCTTTCTCCTTTTCGTCGTTATGGCCGTATTGGATGAACAGATAATCGCCGGGTTTGATGAGGCTCAGAACTTTGTCGAGCCGCCTGGCGCCCAAGGAACTCCGTAGTGACTCGCCCGACTCAGCGTGATTCGCAATTGCGATGCCCGGTTTGAAGAAGCGAGTCAGCATCTGTCCCCAACTGTTGTAGGGCTCGCGTGGCTGATCGCAAACCGTCGAGTCTCCGAGCAAATAAATTGTCGGCACATCGTCAGCGTGCGTAATCTCAATCGCGCAAACCGCCGGGCGGGTGTTGTTGAATTCTAGCGTGAGTTTTTCATCCCACGCCCAAATCTCCGAGGTCTTTTCGCGATCTTTTAACTTCACCTCACCGCCACCGGTGATTTGGGGCGTGCGTAAGTTGACCGTGAAAGTGCGCGTTTCAAATTTGCCCCGCTGGGTCTCGACGCGTTCCAACATCAGTCGGCGCAATTCAGCCTTGATGGTCGTGATTGATTCCGCTTGAGCATCACCGAGCGTTACCGTGATGTGGTAGTTTCCCGCGGGCAAGGCGGCGGAGAAGTAAAAAGGCTGTTCGCTGGTGCATAAGTCACCGCGAAGCGGGTCTCGGCCTCCGCGATTGATGCAAACGATCTGAGCACCAGGTTCAAAACCGAAGCCGGCTTCGCGACTGTAAATGTTCTGCGGCATCACGCGTTGGTAGCCGGGCATGAGCGCGCCGGGACCGAAATCGAATTTCCACCCAACGGGTTTTGGTTGAGCGTGAACTGAGTATTTGGTGTCTGCGGGGGCCAACGGCGATGCGACGATAACCAACAAGAGAAAGCCTGCGCAGCAGGCGACAGCATACCGTCTGGGGCGTAAGCCCCGGGAATAAGTGCGAAAAGTGAAGCGAGCCCGCGGTAGCGGGCGGCAGCCCGAGTCCGAAAAGTTTTGTTTCGAGATCATTTAGTTCAGTCTGTCGCCTGCTTTGCAGGCTGGCAATCCTTATCGACCTCTAACCTGGGGTTTCGCTTCGCTTCACCCCAGGCTTTATGCTTTCGCCTGCTCGGCAGGCTGACATGCCGGCCACATCATTTGGGTCTTCGCTGTGGCGTAGGCGAAGGCTTTGCACGCTGATTTGTACCTTCATCTATCTCCGGAGTTGCTGTCCGGTTGCGCTGGTATTCGATGGTGCTTTCGGAATCGCTCAGCCTTGGCCCGCGATAAATTACCGCCAACTCAGCCAGCGCGGTGCGCTTGTCTGTGCCAAATCCCGAAAGAGAAGTTAACTTGAGATATTTAGTCGTGACTATATCGCTGAAGTCGATCCTTTGGGGCGCAAAAGTGGAAAGAAGTTCGCCACGCCGCAGCTCATGCCAATTACTACCATCGTCGCTCACTCGCACACTGAACTCGCGAATGTCGCCTTCATGCTCGCGATGATTCTGGCGGGGCATGATGACCAAACCCGACATTGCCACCGGCGCGGGAAAGGTGATGGTGAGGTCTACCGGTTCGCGAATATCCGCTCGTGGATCGCCCGCCAGCACATAGGTATTCGGATCGCCATCGATCCCCGCGCCGGCATTCTGGCCGTCGATTTGTGCGGTCGCGCCAAGTTCCTTCATGATGCGCGTGTCAAAGAACAAGCTGCGAATCATTCCCGGCTGCACGGGAACGTTCGGCTGAAAACAATCGCTGGCCATGTAGTTGAGCAGGGCATACCGCAGTTGCCGGCGGACGACATTCTTGTCCTCGGCGTTGCTGACATCGATCGCCGAAACCAAAAGCTTCCCATCTCCGACAGCGCATTCGAAAATCACGCCGAGTTTGTAATTGCGGTTCCAGTCATCGATGGCCCAGACCATTGGCTTTATATCCTGAGGAAACTGCTCGAGATTTATAGCCCGGACGTTGGTCATTAACGGCGCCCATTGCCAGTCGAAGTGCGTTTCGGTGGGAAAGCCAATCCCGGCGCCGCCTACTAATAATCCCAACATCCGGCTCCATCCGGGACCCATCTGCCGATTCCAAAAAACGGGTACCGTGTCCATCGGCGGACTAGCCCAATTAAGTTCCGCCATGTTCGGTACGAACAGAACCTTGCCGCCGGCGGCCAGTTTGCTTTGCGCTTCGTTCCACGAACGTGTGACCAGGATGTTGGGCGGACGGGTCACCGGGCACCGAGGCGATCCGTGATACTCGGTCGGCACTTCAGTTGGATAAACCCAGAATTTCCAGTCGTTCTCAAAATAGTCACTGCCTTTGACCGCGTCACGTCGAATTTTTCCGGTTGTTACATCAAACATCGCCACCGGCGCGACGGTCACCACCAGTCGGTATTGCATCGGTGCCGTCGCCAACGAAAGGTCAGCCGAAATTCTGCCAAGCGGAATATTCTTGCCAATCGGAAATGTGCGCACTTCCCATTCGCCTTGAGCCAGCGGAGGCTTGTCGGGCGGACCGTCAATTCGGTAGATGGCTTTTGCATCTTTCATTGGCTCGGCGCCAAAATGAGCCAGCTCGACGTCGGCGCTGAACTTATTCGCGGTGGTGAATACGCGACTTGTAAGTCGCGCCAGCGGCACCGTGGTGTTACAGAATTCTGTGAACTCTTCGGGGGTCGCATAGCCTTTCGATTCCCAAAACGCGTCCAGCAGACCTACCAGCGCCGTCCCCTGGCCGAGATAATCATGAAGATCGAGCAATTGAAATCCGCCCAGCCCGGGCGTGCGCAAGTTCGCCTCAATCTCTTCTTTGTAACATTCGAATTGGAAACGACCTGAGGCCTCGGCAAACTGCTTATTCATCCCCAGAACTCCGTGAGCTTCCGCTGAATCGCGAAAGATTTCGTAGTTGCCCGGACGCAGATAGCCCTTGAACTTCTTGATAATGTCGAAATCGGGATAAGCCACCCATTGGCCGACTTCATGAGAGATGACCGGGATATTGACGTCAACCAACGATTGACCAAAGTCATTTCCAAACCAACCCGACTCGCGACGGAGCATCAGCTGGTTGATACGTTGCATTGCCAGAAAGTCAGTCCCTTGCGTGATGTTCTCGAGTTCGCGTTCCGTGTGGCCGGTGCCGCTGGCGTAAAGCCTGCGCGGATCTTCCTGATGATAGCGGGCGACCCATTTGGACAGCGAGTCTTGCCATTTGCCCTTCGGTTCGTTGCTGGCTGACAGCAGCATGAACGAGGGGTGATTGCCGTAGGCGCGAATCATCCGATCGGTTTCTTCATAGAGCATTCTCTCCATGGGCGTGTCCGGACTGATCTCGTTCCACATGCCGGGCTCGGGTTGGAGATAGAAACCAATTTGATCCGCAGCTTCGAATGCTGCTTCCGGCGGGCACCACGAATGAAAGCGCATGTGGTTCAGACCCCACTTCTTACAAGTCTGAAACAGCGTCAGCCAAGACTTGACGTCCGTCGGTGGGTAGCCGGTGAGCGGGAAATCACCGCCGTGGTGGGTGCCGCGAAAATTTATCGGACGGTCGTTGAGAATGAATTGATTACCTTCCGCGTGGAAATCGCGCAGGCCGACCAGCAGTTCCTTGTATTCGTCGACCTCAGCGCCTTTGAGCCAAAGTTTGAGTGCCAACCTCTTAGGATGAAATTCGTCCCAGGTCTCCGCATCCGCGCGAATGGGCACTTCAATTTCAGCGTCACCTCCGTTTTGATCCCAGGAAACCGGAACGACTGCGACGTCGGGCCAAATCGCTGTGAGCGTTCCTTGTCCGCTGCGGCCGGTGATGTTCCCGACGTGCACCTTGATGCGCATCGTGTGCGTTTTCAGATTCGGGATAGCTTGCGCGTCGTCGATCCAGATGCGCCCGGTCTCTTCTAACTGAATTTGTCCGACGATGCCGTTCCAACTCGCACCGAGCGAATCGGAAACGCTGTGCGCGTCCGTCCGGTACGGCATGATCATTCGATTGTCTACCCGGATCGTTATCCGATGACGTCCCGTTGTCACCGTTCCCAGATCGTAATCGTGCGGCGCAACCAGACTCTGCTGCGAGCCGAGCGGCTTCGAATCCAACCACACCGTTGTTTGCCAATGCGGCCGCTCGAGGGTCAGCATCATGCGCCGGCTGGCGAGATTGTTCGGGATGAAGACGTCGCGCTGATACCACGCCGCACCGAGATAATGATTCGGCGGCTGCGACAGGAACGGAATTTTGACTTTGCCGGGTTGCGTGTAAGCCTTGTATTCATCGCGCAGATACCAGAAGTGGTCGTAGAGGGACAGGACCCAGGGCGTTTCCGTGCTGATTGGATTCCGGTAGTAATAGGAGTTATCGCTCTGCCATTGCAGAATCCCCGGCAATCGAATCCGATTATTCAAGGGCCGATTGAACCATTCTTGCCGGACACCGACATCAGTTGGATCGATTTCGAATTGCCAGAATCCATTGAGCTGAAGGTAGACCGCGCCCTGCGCCGGCCAAGTCATCAAGAGAAGAACGATCAAGCCCAGGAATGCGACATAGGTTCGATGGGCGACGCGAGGCACTAACGATGTTAGGGGCGGCGAACTGATCATCTTATGATCTTGCAACTTGGCGAACGGATAATATATAAGGCAACATCTAGCCGCAAGATGCTCAAGTTAATTCAGCCGATCTCCAAAAAGGATCAGGTAATCGCAGCGATCAAGGACGCAATCCTCTCGGGCGCGATTGGCCCGGGGGATCAGATTGTCGAAAGCCGCATGGCGCATGAATTGGGGAGCGGCATTCCTTTGGTGCGCGAAGCTCTGGTAGCGCTTGAGCATCAGGGTTTCGTGCAAAAGACACCTTATAAAGGAACGACCGTCACCAAGCTTGAGCCCAGGCAGATACAGGATAATTTTCAACTGCGGGTGGAACTGGAACCGCTGGCGGTTGAATGGGCGAAAAGCAACGTGACGGCGAAAGACATCGAACACTTGCGCATGTTGATTCGAAGAATGGAGAAAGCGGCGGCCGATGTCGATATGGACGCTTTCTATCAGAGCGATCTGGAATGGCATCGCAAACTCTGGGAGTTGTCGGGGAACTCTTACCTTGAGGACGTTTTGGAGCGCCTGGTCGTTCCGTTGTTTGCTTTCTTTGTGATGAAGACCAGCCAGGAAAGACAGGCTTATGTCGAGAGCGCTGCGATGCACGCCAAGATCGTCGAGGCGTTGGCGCAAGGCAGCGCCGCTGAAGTACGGGCCCTGATGAAAGAGTCTCTCAGCGGTTGGAAGGATGACATGATGACTCTACTTTTTGATAAACGCTGATTGGATATTTATTAGATGAGCACTGCGATTAAAAACAGCATATTTAAATACGTGAAATATCTCTGGCGCGATGAAGAGGCTGACCGGTTATCCGGCGTCGATCGCCTCGTCTATCGCTCAAACAAACTTGGTGAAGATCTCACGCTAACGAACACCGGGGGCGGCAATACATCTTCCAAGCTGAGCGAGACCGATCCGCTGACCGAGCAACCGGTCGAGGTGCTCTGGCTAAAAGGTTCGGGTGGTGATCTGCGCACGGCGACGCGCGACGGTTTTGCGTCGCTCTATCTGGACAAAGTACGCGCGATGAAGGCGCGCTACCTGGGTGCTGCGGAGCGCGGCGCGAAAACGGCGATTGAAGACGAGATGTATCCCATGTACAGCCATTGCGTCTTCAATCTGAATCCGCGGGCCTGCTCGATCGACACGCCACTGCACACGTTCGTTCCCTTCAAGCACGTCGATCATCTCCATCCGAACGCGGTTATCGCGATTGCCGCGTCGGTCAATCAGGAAAAGCTGACGCAGGAAATCTACGGCGATGAAGTGATCTACATCCCCTGGCAGCGGCCGGGCTTCGACATTGGAATGAAGATCGAGCAGTTGATTAAGGACAATCCGCAAGCGCGGGGCATTCTGCTTGGTCACCACGGCATGAGTTCGTGGAATGATGACGACAAGACGTGCTACGAAACCGCGCTGGAGATAATCGATCGCGCCGCCCAGTTCATCGAGTCGCACGACCGCGGCGCTGATACGTTTGGCGGGCAGAAAAATGCACCGTTGGCCGAGGCGGATCGTCAACGAATGCAGACGGAAATACTGCCGTTTCTACGTGGCCAGCTCGCCTCGCAGAAACGCTTCGTGGCGACAATTCAGGACGACGAAAAGATGCTGCGGTTCGTCAACAGTAACGACGGCGCGCGTTTAGCTGAGCTGGGAACCTCGTGCCCGGATCATTTTCTGCGGACCAAGATCAAACCGCTGTTTGTCGATTGGGATCCGTCCAGTGCGGACATCGAGAAACTAAAAACCACGATCAATTCCGGACTCGATCAATATCGCCGCGACTACGAGGCCTACTACAATCGCTGCCAGCGACCTGATTCGCCGGCAATGCGCGATGCGAATCCGACGGTCGTCCTGGTCCCCGGTCTCGGCATGTTTGCGTGGGGAAAGAACAAAAGCGAATCGCGGGTCACCGCCGAATTCTACAACTGCGCCATCGAGGTCATGCGCGGGGCCGAGGCGATCGATAAGTACGAGGCGATGGATCAGCAGGAAGCGTTTGATATCGAGTACTGGAATCTGGAAGAAGCCAAGCTGCGACGTTTGCCGCCAGAGAAGGAGTTGGATCGACAAATTGTCGTGGTCATCGGCGCTGGCGCAGGCATCGGTAAAGCCGCGGCGCATCGGCTGGTGAAGGAAGGCGCGCATATCGTCTGCGTCGATCTCGACGAAGCGACGGCAAAATCAACGGCGCAGGAGATCATCAACAAGTATGGCGAAGGTATCGGGGTAGCCGGATCGGGAATCAGCAATTGCGGTCCGGCGATTGGTCTCGCCTGTGACATCACCAATCGCGAGAGCGTCGCCGGCATGTTCCGGAATGTGCTGCTGGCCTACGGCGGTCTCGATGCAGTGGTCGTCACCGCCGGCATATTTGTTCCGCCCGATAAGACCGGTCGCATTGAAGATACGCTCTGGTCGCGCACCTTCAACATCAACGTGACGGGTGCTTACATCGTGGCAGACGAGGCGTACAAGATCTTCAAGCAGCAAGGACTGCGCGGCAACATTGTGCTGACGACCAGCGCTAACGCGGTCGTCGCGAAGAAGGGAAGCCTGGCGTACGATACGAGCAAGGCGGCGGCGAACCACCTGGTGCGCGAGTTGGCAATCGAGATGGCGCCGCTGGTACGCGTGAATGCCGTCGCGCCGGCGACCGTCGTCAAAGGAAGCACGATGTTCCCCCGCGATCGCGTAATCGCCTCGCTGACGAAATATGAGATCCCCTTCGATGAAGCTGCTGCGGATGATGAGCTCCGCGATGCGTTGGCGACATTCTACGCGAAACGATCTTTGACGCAGACGCCGATTGAGCCAGACGATCAGGCTGAGGCGATTTTCCTTTTGTTGTCTGGCCGGCTCGCGAAAACCACCGGTCACATAATCCCGGTTGATGGCGGTTTGCAAGATGGATTCATGAGGTAAAGAAATGGCGACGCACTTCGAAATCGACGATGCTTTCATCGCCGAGCAGAATCGGAAAGGTCGCGAATGGCTCGAGGAAGATTACGAGCATCTCGCGAAGAAGCTGCGCCGGCAGAACGTCGATATTGAGGATCTGACCGCCAGGGCACAATCATTTCGCGTAGCGGTTCCGTCCTGGGGGGTGGGCACGGGCGGTACGCGTTTCGCTCGCTTTCCAGGGGAAGGCGAGCCGCGCGACATCTACGAGAAGCTCGAAGACTGCGGCACGATCTTCAAATTGGTTCGTTCCACTCCGTCCGTTTCGCTCCACATTCCGTGGGACAAACCCGATGACTCAAAGAAGCTGCGTGAATTCGCTGCATCGCGAGGCTTGAATTTCGACGCGATGAATTCGAACACGTTCCAGAATCAACCCGGGCAAAAACACTCGTACAAATTCGGCAGTCTCACCCATCCGGAGCGGGCAGTTCGCGAACAGGCAATCGAGCACAATATCGAGTGCATTCAGATCGGCCAAAAGCTGGGCTCGAAAGCCCACACGGTCTGGATTGGTGATGGCGGTAACTTTCCCGGGCAGCAACATTTTCGGCACGCGCTCGAACGCTACCTCGAAAGCATGCGTGAAATCTACGCTGCGCTCCCCGACGATTGGCGGCTGTTCATCGAGCACAAGTTTTTCGAGCCGGCATTTTATTCAACCGTCATCAACGATTGGGGCACGAGTTATTATTGCGCGCGCGAGTTAGGGCCGCGGGCTTTCTGTCTGGTCGATCTCGGGCATCATGCTCCGAACGTGAACATCGAAATGATCGTGGCGCGTCTGATTCAATTCGGTAAGCTCGCCGGCTTTCATTTTAACGACAGCAAGTATGGCGACGACGATCTGGATTCAGGATCGATCAAGCCTTTCCAGCTCTTTCTGATTTTCAATGAGCTGGTGGATGCCGAGCTAAGCAAGACCGCGAATTTCAATCCCGCGTACATGCTGGATCAATCGCATAACGTTACCGACCCGATCGAATCGTTGATGATGAGTGCGGTCGAACTGGTGCGCGCCTACGTCCAAGCGCATTTGGTTGATCGAGAGGCATTAACCGCGGCGCAGGAGAATTGCGATCCTTTGCAGGCGTTGTCGATTCTGAAGCAGGCATTTACCGCTGACGTCGCCCCCATTCTTGCGGTAGCGCGCGAACGTTCAGGCGGCGCCGTCGATCCAATCAACGCTTATCGCGCCAGCGGCTATCGCGCACAAAAACGAGAAGAGCGTCCGGTGACCAAAGGTGCGGCCGCTTCGGGAATTGTTTGAAGCGGACGTTAGAGACTGGAGGCTAGAGTCAGAAGTTGGAGGTCAGAGGTCAGAGGTCAGAGGTTAGAGGTTGAGGTTAGCGCAGGAGACCTGGTCTTAATCAATGATCGCAGACCGGAAATCAACTCTGATCAGACACCGGAATTAACCGCCGGTTGATCATCGCCACAAGCTGCGCTGAAGATAAACGAATCGCGCTGTAGACCAGTCTCAATGGCTAGCTTTGATTGCAGTTCACGACGAGAGCCTCGTGGGAAGTGAACAAATCTATGGAGTGACCGACTAATTCCACGCATCGCTGAGAGAAGGGATTTTTGGGTGCTTCTGACCTCTAATCTCTGACCTCTCTCATGTCCGAGCTTAGTGGGAAGAGAACTAATCTCTGGAGTGACCGGCTAAATCCATGCATCGCTAAGAGAATGGATTTTCAGATTTCAACTGACCTCTGACCCTAGTCTCTGACCTCTCTCATGTCCGAGCCCGTCTATATCGCAATCGATCTCGGCGCCGGCAGCGGGCGCGTTTTCCTGGTAGGGCCTCAAAGCGAAACATTCTTCCTCCGCGAGGTCCGGCGCTTTCATTATCCGCCAGTCGAATCAGCTGGCCATCTTCGCTGGGAACTGCCGAAGATTTTTGACGAGATAAAGCTCGGATTGCGCGCTGCTGCAACTCAAGCGCGCGAACTTGGCCGCGAAATTGAAAGCATCGGCGTTGATAGCTGGGGCGTCGATTACGCGTTGTTCGATGCGGAGGGCAATCTCGTTGAATTGCCGATTTGTTATCGGGATCATCGAACGCAGGGTGTAATGGAACAGGTCTTTGCGGTTGTGCCAGGTGGTGAAATCTTTGAGCGCACCGGTATTCAGTTCATGCCGTTCAATACGCTGTTCCAGCTTTTCGCGCATGCGCGCGAAGGCATCGCTCAGGGGACAGATAAATTGCTGCTCATCCCGGATGCGATCAGTTTCTCCCTTACCGGAAAGAGTGTCAGCGAATACACTAACGCCACCACCACGCAGATGCTGAATGCCGAAACCGGAAAGTGGGACTGCGCATTGCTCGATCGCCTGTCGCTACCGCAGCGCCTGTTGGCGGAGATCGTCCCGGCGGGTTCACGAATCGGGACAATTTGTTCCGAGCTTCTCGAGGAATTGAAAATGGAGCCGGTTACCGTCGTGGCTCCGGCGACGCATGACACCGGGAGCGCAATTGCCGGCGCTCCGTTATCCGACGGCTGGGCCTACATCTCGTCCGGCACCTGGTCGCTGGTCGGCGTCGAGCGTGATGAGGTGTTGATAAACGCGGACGTGGCGCGACACAACTTCACCAACGAGGGCGGTGCGTTCGGCACGGTTCGGTTCTTGAAAAATGTGATGGGGCTCTGGTTGCTCGAGTCGTGCCGCAAAGAATGGGAGCAGCAGGGAGTGGCCCTCAAATACGAAGTGTTAGTGAGTGACGTATCGTCGATTATCGGCTTTGAGTATTTGCTCTTTCCTGACGACCCGCGCTTCTTGAATCCACCGAGCATGCTTGAAGCGATCGCTGAGCAACTCAACGAAACCTGTCAGACAATGCCCGCCAGTCCTTCGTCAATCGCAAAAATGATTCTCGATTCGTTGGCCTTTCGTTATGCTTCGGTGCTGCGGACGATTGAAGTGCTGACGGGTCGAACCATTGAAGGCGTGCAAATCATCGGCGGTGGGAGTCAGAATGGCTACCTGAATCAGGCGACGGCGAACGCGACGGGTTTGCCGGTAGCAGCGGGGCCGATCGAGGCCACGGTAATTGGCAACGCGATGGTGCAGGCGATTTCTCATGGACGCTTTGCCTCATTAACAGAGGCGCGAAGTTATGTTGCCGAACATATCCCGTCGAAGAAGTTCCAACCGCAGGAGGTGAGCGGGATGGTTGAAGCGCGATACCGCTACGCTGAGATCGAAGCCAGATACAACTGAAACCATGGCCAACTCAATCTTGCTTCGCGCCACCAACATCGAAAAGTCTTATGCAGGTGTGCACGCACTCAGAGACGCCTCGTTCGAATTGCGGGCCGGCGAGGTCCACGCGCTGATTGGCGAGAACGGCGCGGGCAAATCCACACTGATCAAAATCATCACTGGAGCCGTCGAACCAGATAGCGGTGAAATCAAACTCGAGGGAAATGTAATTGCGCAGAACTCGCCACGAATCGCCAGAAAACTTGGAATTGCGGCGATTTATCAGCAGCCCGCTCTTTTCCCCGAGCTGTCGGTTGCCGAAAACATGGCCATCGGTTTGGAAGAATCGTCATGGTTCAGTCTTGTCGATTGGCGTGCCCGCAAACAACGAGCTGCCGACTTACTGGCGCGCGTCGGCGCGAAAATTGATCCTGCCGTGGAGGTTGGCGAACTCACGATGCCGGAACAGCAACTGGTCGAAATCGCCCGCGCTCTCGGTGCAAGCGCGAAAGTCCTGATTATGGATGAGCCGACCGCGTCGCTTTCAGAGGAAGATACGCAGAACTTGTTTACCGTGATCAGGCAGCTTCGCGCCGAAGGCGTCGGCATCATTTACATCTCGCATCGTTTGGAAGAACTGCCGCTCATTGCCGATCGCGTCACCGTCCTGCGCGACGGCCGCACCATCGAAA
Source organism: Pyrinomonadaceae bacterium (assembly GCA_044870975.1). GTDB lineage: Bacteria > Acidobacteriota > Blastocatellia > Pyrinomonadales > Pyrinomonadaceae > UBA11740. The sequence goes on along the minus strand of JBIOZK010000221.1, from coordinate 22,962 downwards.
CACGCGCCATGTCTGAAGTCAGTCGCGAGCAGTTGATTCAGTTAATGGTCGGTCGTGAGTTGTCAGTCGTCTTCCCGAAGCAAGAGGTGACCCTGGGCCCAACTGTCCTGGAGTTGCGGCGAGTTGGTTGTGCCGCAGCGGGGATAAGAGACGTGAGTCTTTCAGTGCGCGCCGGCGAGATCCTCGGGCTGGCTGGCCTGGTCGGCGGCGGCCGGACTGAATTGGCTCGCACCATCTTTGGTCTAACTCCTGCCGACAGCGGAGAAATCTTGCTGCATGGGCAGCGGGTGGAATTTGAGAGCGCGGCCCGGGCGATCGCATCCGGGATTGCTTACGTGCCCGAAGATAGGCGTCGTCACGGTGTGATTTTGGATCTCGCGATCAGCGCGAATATCACGCTGGCTTCGCTCGATCGTTTTTCGCGTGCGGGCGCGCTGGATCTGCACAGCGAGCAGCAGGTGGCGGCCGAGTACACGCGCAAGCTGAGTATCAAAACGCCCGCAATCTTTGCTCCGGTCGCAACGTTGTCCGGTGGCAATCAGCAAAAAGTGGCCCTGAGCCGCTGGTTGGTGACCAGGCCATCGTTGCTGATACTTGACGAGCCGACGCAGGGAATCGATGTCGGGGCGAAGTCTGAAGTGCATGCTTTGATGACCGAATTGGCGTCACAGGGTGTGGCAATTCTGATGATTTCCTCCGAGATGCCTGAAGTTCTCGGCATGAGCGATCGCATTGCAGTGATGTGCAGCGGGACGGTCGTGGCTACGCTGGATCGTTCTGAAGCGACCCAGGAAAAGGTCTTGGCGTTAGCGTTGGGACATTCGCCCAGCAACGGCAAATGAATCTCAGTCGATACAAACGAGAGCTGTCTGCGGCCGCGGCCTATGTGCTGTTGCTGATCGTTGTTGGCATTCTGGCGCCGTCATTCTTTAGCGTGACGAATCTTCGCGACCTGGCGCTGAACAATGCGCCGGTGCTGCTGGTCAGTATCGGCATAACGCTGGTAATTCTGGTGGCCCAGATCGACATTTCGGTGGGTTCGCAGTTTGCGATTGTCAGCGTAGCCGCCGGATGGTTGGCCAAGTCAGGCGTGCCGATGCCGGCGGTGTTGATTGCTGTGGTCATCGGCGGCGCAGCCATGGGAAGCATCAACGGAGTTCTGATCGGAAGGCTCAAGCTGCCATCAATCATCGTGACGCTCGCGATGTTGGTCGCCTGGCGCGACGCTTTGCGTTGGACGACTGGCGGTGAATGGGTGCAGAACCTGCCCCGGAATTTTCAATGGCTGGGGCTCGGTCAAAGCGCCGGTCAGTGGCTGATCGTGATTGCGGTGCTGTTGGTGCTGGCATTTTTCGCATGGTCTTTGCGCAACATGGCCTTGGGCCGCGCACTCTACGCCGTTGGCTCAGATGCCGAGGCGGCGCGGCTCGCCGGCATTGAACCAACGCGGATTACTTTTCTGGTGTTTGCCTTAATGGGGGCCCTGGTTGGTCTTGCGGCTCTGTTGAATGCGATCCGGTTTTCGACCGTGCCCAGCAATGCCGGCATCGGTCTGGAGTTGAAAGCAATTGCTGCGGTGGTGGTCGGCGGCACTGCCATCACCGGCGGCCGGGGCACCTTAGTGGGCACGCTGATCGGCGTGGCTCTGCTCGGGACGATTGGAACGGCATTGACATTCGTCGGCATCAATCCTTTTTGGGAGAAAGCGATTCAAGGCGCAATCATTCTGGCCGCTCTGGCGTCGGATTTTGTTTGGAACAGGGTTGAGCGAATACGCCCGGCGCCGCAGAGCGCTTAGGCATTCTGATGCGTTTACAGCCGATAGTCGTGCGCGCGTCTGAGCGCAAGCGACCACTCTAAAGACTTGGCGAACGAAGAAACTCTGATTCGGGAATTACAATTAACGCCGCCGTGGCGTGAGCGAGTCTTTCCCAATAACGAGTGGGTCCTGCTGCTCGTAATTCTGATTGAATGTCTGATCTTCAGCCTGACCGGCAACAACTTTCTGACGGCGGGAAACGCATTCGAGATTACCCGGCTCAGTGTCGAAATCGGATTGCTGGCTCTGGCCTTAACGCCGATCATCATCACGGGCGGCATCGATCTTTCAGTCGGCTCGATGATCGGTCTGGCTGCGGTAGTGCTTGGCGGATTATGGCGAGATGCGCACTTGCCCATCGCTCTGGCGATACTCGCGACGCTGATCGTGGGGATCTGCGGGGGGGCGCTCAACGCCTTGATGATTTCCCGGTTAAAGTTTCCACCGCTAATCGTAACGCTGGGTACCTTCTCACTGTTTCGCGGAGTCGCTGAAGGATTAACGCGAGGCATTGAAAACTATTCGGGGTTCTCACCGAGGTTTCTGTTTTTGGGTCAGGGCTATGTGGGCGGGATCATTCCCACCCAGTTGTTTATTCTGATCCTGGCAATTGCCGGCTTTGGCTGGTGGCTGCAGCGGACCATTTATGGCCGGAGTCTCTATGCGATTGGATTCTCGGCTGAAGGTGCGCGCTACGCCGGCATTCCGGTGGGCCGGCGATTGGCGCTCGTCTACGTCCTGTCCGGATTGATTGCCAGTGCCGCCGCGATCATCTACGTGGCCCATCTGGGACAGGCGAAGTCAGATGCCGGCACAGGCTATGAATTGATGGCGATCACCGCCGTCGTGTTGGGCGGTACTTCGATCTTCGGTGGCCGTGGCACGGTGTTGGGCACGGTGCTCGGCTTGTTCGCAATCGTCATCCTGCAGAATGGTTTGCGTCTGAGTGGGCAGCCGGCGGAACTCGCCGGAATCCTTACCGGAGCTTTACTCGTCGGCACGATTCTTATAGATCGACTATCGAGACAATGGCGCCGCGTGCCGGCGACGGCAGGATCGGAACGGAGTAAAGTCGATTCCAACGAGGAGGACTTTGAAGTGAGAAACTCGCAAGTTGCGATGTTAAGCGCGGTGATACTGGCCGCGGCTTTGATCGTCGCCGGCAGCAATTGGTGGTCGACCCGGTCGCTGCGACAGGAGCTGGGCGGCGGGGCAGCTACCAACAAAACCGCTTCCGGCAAAAAGCCGGTGATCGCGCTGATGCCGAAAGCGAAAGGCGATCCATACTTTGTCAGTTGTAAGCAGGGCGCGGATGAGGCTGCGAAGGAGCTCGGCGTTGAGTTGTTATGGGATGGTCCGACCGATCTCGATCCGGCCAAGCAGAACGAAGTCGTCGAAGCCTGGATCACCCGCGGTGTGGATGTCATCGCGGTAAGCGTGGAGAACAAAGAAGGCATCTCGAGCGTGCTGCGTAAAGCGCGGGATAAGGGAATCAAAGTTATCACCTGGGACGCCGACGCGCAGAAAGATGCGCGGGACTTTTTAATTAATCAGGCGACGCCGCAAGGCATCGGCTATACACTGACCGATGAAGCCGCGAGGATTCTCAACAACAAAGGGGAGTTCGCCATTATCACGGCATCGTTGAGCGCTGCAAATCAAAACGAATGGATCAAATACATCAAGGAACGCATGGCGCAGAAGTATCCTGATTTGACACTCAAGGCCATTCAGCCGAGCGAAGGCGATCGCGATCGCGCGTTTTCCGAGACGCAGACCGTGTTGAAGGTTTATCCGAATGCGAAATTGATCATGGCGATTGCCGCGCCCGCGGTTCCCGGCGCGGCCGAAGCGGTGCAGCAGTCGGGGCGCAAAGACGTTAAGGTGACGGGCTTGTCACTGCCGAACATGAACAAGCCGTACGTTCACGCGGGCGTCGTCGAAAGTGTCGTGCTGTGGAACACGGTCGACCTCGGTTACCTGACTGTGTACGTGGCTAACGCCCTGGCTGGCGGTCAGCTGAAACGCGGCGACAAGGAGATTAGTGTGGGACGTCTCGGGAAGATCGAGGTCGCCGATGATGAAGTGCGTCTGGGCGCGCCTTTTATCTTCAACAAAAGCAATATCGATCGTTTCAACTTCTGAGCGGAGGACGACAAATGATTCGCAAAGGATTTGTAATGACGCTGCGCGCCGGGCAGCAGGCCGAGTACGAACGGCGGCACAACCCGATTTGGCCGGAGTTGGAAGAAGCACTGCGAGATAACGGTGTGTGGAATTATTCGATCTTTCTGAATCGGACAAATGATCAGTTGTTTGCCTATGCCGAGGTCGAGTCCGAAGAACACTGGCAGGAAATCGCGCAGACCGAAATCTGTCAACAATGGTGGGCACAGATGAAGGACTTGATGCTTACCAATGATGACAACAGCCCGACGGTCGCTAATCTCGACGAAGTTTTCCATCTTGATTGAATCATGCCAAATCTGATGAAGCATGGCGCTCTGCTAATAGCGTTGTTGCTTGCGGCTGCTTCCCTGCGGGGCCAGTCGATCGCTGAACTTCAACGTGGATTCGAACACCCGCCCGACGACGCAAAGATCATGATGCGTTGGTGGTGGTTCGGGTCGTCAGTCACCAAAACAGAACTCGAGCGCGAGATGCGGCTGATGAAGGCTGGCGGCATCGGCGGGTTTGAAGTTCAGGCCACGTATCCATTGTCTCCGGATGATCCCGCGCTGGGCATCAGGAACATCCCGTATCTCTCTGATGACTTCCTGGATGCTTTGCGCTTTACGGCCGCCAAAGCCAAAGAGCTCGGCTTGAGAATGGACCTGACGCTCGGCAGCGGATGGCCTTACGGCGGCCCCTCAGTTGCGATTAGTGACGCGGCCGCGACGCTGCGATCAGAGCGAGTGAAGATTCAGCCGGGGACTCGCCGCGTGCCGCTACCTGCCATTACGCCGGGGGAGAAATTTTTGGCTGCGTTCCTCGCCCGCATGCAGGGCCAGGCAGCGTCTCAGCAGACGGGACCGTCCACTTTACGAGCTGACGATCTTCGGGAGTTGATCGACATACGTGATGGCTCCGTATGGTTGCCGGAAGGTGTAGATCCCTCACATGAAGTTCTGTTCTTCGTCGCCGGCCGCACGGGTATGCAGGTCAAACGGCCTGCGGTTGGCGCGGAAGGTTATGTGCTGAATCATCTCGACGCGACGGCGACGGAACATTATTTGAAGAACGTTGGCGATCGCTTGATGCAGGCGTTTCCCAACGATCGTCCTTACGCTGTCTTTTGCGACAGTCTCGAAGTTTACAACCAGGACTGGACGCCGGATTTTCTCGATGAGTTTAAGAAGCGCCGCGGTTACGATCTCAAACCCTTGCTGCCGGCATTGATCGCCGATATAGGTCCGAAGACTCTGGAGGTTCGTCGCGATTGGGGCAAGACCTTAACGGAACTCTACAACGAACGTTTCCTGGTGCCGTTGCATGATTGGTCAAAACGCAATCGCACGCTGCTGCGGGTGCAGAATTATGGAGTTCCCGCGGTCTCACTTTCCGGCTATGCGAATGTCGATCTGCCCGAAGGTGAGGGAGCGCAATGGAAAGTTGTGCGCGGCACGCGCTGGGCCTCCTCGGCCAGTCACATTTACGGACGTCCGGTGGCATCGTCAGAAACCTGGACCTGGTTGCACTCGCCGGTGTTTCGTGCGACTCCGCTCGACATGAAGGCCGAAGCCGATCGGCATTTCCTGATGGGCATCAATCAGCTCATCGGTCACGGTTGGCCCTATACCTCGGAAGGTGTCGATTATCCGGGTTGGCGTTTTTATGCCGCCGCCGTGTTCGATGAGAAGAATCCGTGGTGGATTGTGATGCCCGACATCGCCACTTATCTCCAGCGGTCCAGCTATCTGCTGCGCCAGGGCACACCCGTGAACGACGTGGCCGTCTATCTGCCTAACGATGATGGATGGGCGCATTTCACCAACGGCAATCCACATTTGATCGAGATCCTGCGCGAGCGCGTTGGGACCGACGTCATCAACACGATTCTTAGCTCCGGCTATAACTTCGACTTTTTCGATGACGATATCCTGATGAAGTCCGGGCGCGCCGGGCCGGAACGATTAGTGCTCGGATCGGCTAGTTACCGCGTAGTCATTCTCCCGAATGTTGAACGTATATCACTCGAAACCGCGCGCAAGCTGGAACAGCTTTCCCGTGCCGGGGTCACTGTGATTGCTACCCGGCGAATTCCGGACATCGTGCCTGGCTTGAATGCCACCGCTGCCGATCAAGCTGAGCTACATGAAATAACCAAACGATTGTTCTCAGGGTTGTCCGGAAGAGGTCTCTTCGTCGAAGACGAGAAACAGCCACTCGGCGAAAAACTTAAAATCGCATTGCCGCCGGATCTGATGTTGAATCCTGCTGTTCCGGACATGGGGTTTGTCCACCGACGCACGCCTGATGCAGACATTTACTTTGTAGCGAATACTGCGAACGTTCGACAAGGTGTGAAAGCGACGTTTCGGGTCGCCAATGCAGATGCCGAGATATGGGATCCGTTATCCGGAACGAGTTCTCAGGCGAAGGTTGAAAGTAGGTCGCCGAGCGGCGCCACGATTAATCTCGACTTTGAGCCCTATGCTTCGCGCGTATTGATCTTCAGCAAACGACCGTTCGGTTCGGTTCCTGATAACCCAGTCATCTCGATGCCCGCGCCGATCGACCTCAGCACGGTTTGGAGAGTTCGTTTCGGTGACACCTCCCAGGCTGTCGTGATGGATCGTCTGCAATCATGGACGGAGAACGAGGCGACGCGGTACTTCTCCGGAACCGCAACCTACGAAAAGGAATTTACTCTATCGAATGAGTCTTTATCTTCCGGGAACGTAGCGACGTTGGATTTCGGTGAAGGGAAGGCCGTGCCCGAGCAGCCTTTGCGCTCGGGGATGCAGACTTGGTTCGATCCACCGATACATGAGGCCGCGGTAGTTTACGTCAATGAGCAACGAGCCGGCGCGGTTTGGTGTCCGCCCTACGAACTTAACCTGAGCAGATTCCTCCGACCCGGCAACAACAAAATTAGAATAGTCGTGGCCAATCTTGCGTTGAACTACATGGCCGGGCGCAGACTGCCTGATTACCGGCTTCTTAACCTGCGCTTCGGTGAGCGCTTTCAAGCACAGGACATGGATAAGATTCAGCCCGTCCCCTCAGGTTTGTCGGGACCCATTCGCCTGGTATTCAAACGACCGCATTAAGATACTCGGCCCGTGTCCAATGATCATAATATGATCTTGCGTTCTGGCTCAGAGTCTATATAATGCCCGCGTTCTTTAGCGTTGATGGCCGATTTGAGCTGGGAATCGGCTGCCACGCGCCACCCCTAAACCGAATCTCTTTTGCAGCTACGCCCCGTTTAGCTATGCCGAGATTCCATCCTTTGCCGCGACAAGATTTCGCCCGGGGGCGAGCTTTTTATCGCGTTGGATTTCACCCGTCGCTTTCGCCAATCCAATCGAATCCTGAAGGAGAAGACTCATGCGAACGATCGCCATCGTTGCCATCATACTGACTTCTTTTATCGCCGTAGTTGCCCAGACCAATAAGGGCGCCATCAGTGGCGCGGTGGTCGATCCAAACGGCGCCGCGGTGCCAGGGGCCACGGTTACCATTACGAACATCGGCACCGGGCAAAAGCAGACCGTTACCACCAGTGAGAGTGGTTCGTTCACGGTGCAATCGCTCGACCCGGTCACCTACAACGTCCTGGTGGAAGCCAAAGGATTCAAGAAGGCCGTCCTGGATAAGGTGAAGGTCGACACTGCTTCGACCACGCCGGCAAACGTGATGCTGGAAACCGGATCGATTTCTGAACAGGTGGTAGTCACATCTGAAGGTTCGACCATCAATACTGAAAGCGGCACGACTTCACAGACGATCACGACGCGGCAACTGCAGGACGTGCCCCTGAATAATCGCAGCGTCCTGGATCTCGCGCTCACCGTACCGAACGTGGTTGGCGACGCCGGCAGCGAAGATCCCGGAGTGAGCGCGGATCAGCCGGTTCCCGGTTTCAACCTGAGCTTGAATGGCGGACGCGCGGGCAGCACCGCGATACTTGCCGATGGTGTCAACAACACGGGCGTGGGAATTGCCCGAGCGGTGGTGAGTTTCACGCCAGAGACGGTACAGGAATTTACGGTACAGACCTCAGCGTACTCGGCCGAGTTTGGAAACACCTCCGGCGGTGTGATCAATGCGACGACGAAATCCGGCACCAACAGTTTCAACGGGGTCGCGCTTTGGTACCATCGAAATCCAAAGTTCAACGCCACACCGTATACCATCGGAACAGCGCCTCGCCCGCACAACAACCTTCGTTACAACCAGGTTTCCATGACGATAGGCGGCCCGATCTTTTTGCCTAAGCCGGGCGAAGGCGGCAAACCGTGGTACAACGGAAAGAACAAGTCTTTCTTCTTCTTTGCGTACGAGCCTCGCTGGCGCCAGGACTTCCTGACCGGAAACTTTCTGGTGCCTGAGGCCGCGCAGATAGCCGGAAACTTCAACGGGCTGGTGAGGACCACCGCCGGCATCGTGCCGCAGGCCGTGGCTACTCAGTTTGGCCTGACGTCTCTCGGGACCACGGCCGCGACCATCTATCAGCAGTTCGTGCAGTTCCAGGGCAAACTCGTGCCGATTCAACTCGCAACCGGAAACCAGTATTGCCAGTTTAATGATCCGCGCAGGATTCTGGTGAATCAGGTTTACCAGGGCGTTACGCTGCAAACACCGCAGTGTACTGCGGCAACGAATGCGGCCCCCAATCCGAACCTGAACATTATTCCGCCGGAATTCATCGACCCAATTGCGCAAAAGATTCTCTTGAATATGGCGCCGGCCGGCGGCTACTTCCTGGATTCAGGCAACATCAGAAACAATTCGCAGTCGCGCTCAGTTACGCAGAACGAAACGCGTTACACCTTGCGGCTGGATCACAACTTTACCAGTAATTCCAAAGTTAACTTCCGCTACAGCGTCACGCCCGCTGTTGGTATCCGCGCGGCCGGCAACGACATCAATGGCAACGCCGGCATCTATAGCGACGCGCGACAGTTTCTGCTGGCTTTCAACAATATCATCACGCCAACCCTGGTGAACGACCTGCGCCTGAACTACACGCGCGGAAATTTCAGCGAGGACTATTCGCCCGAATTTGCGATCAAGACCGGACGAAGTTATGCCGGCGACGTCGGTCTGCCGCACCTGACCCAGGGTGGAATCCCGCTGTTCTTATTATCGCAGGATGGCAGCACCTATTCGGCGGCGTCGAACGGCGGTTCCGGCGCGGACATTGGTTCGGCTGCGTCTACCAACAACTTCAACGTCGAGCAGCGCTACAACATCAACGACATCGTCTACTGGACGCATGGCAATAACACCTGGAAGTTCGGCATCGATCTGCAGGATGCGCGTTTGACCGCTACACCGTTTTTCGCTGCCTCCGGTGGCCGCTGGTCGTTCAGGGTACTGAACACTTCGAGTAATCGGTCGACGACTACCGCGAATGGCGGCAATCAAATCGCCAGCTTACTCATCGGGGTGCCTAATTCTGTCGACCTTCGTCCCGCGCTATTCGATTACGACTATCGCTGGAAGGCCTACGCGGCATTTGTGCAGAACGATTGGAGAGTGAAGCCGAACCTTACTTTGAATCTGGGACTGCGTTATTCACTGCAAACTCCGCGCGCTGAGAATCACGACAATCAAGGCGTCTTCCGCCCCGATCTTGCGCAGGCGACGGTCATGACCGACGCCCAGCGACGAGCGCTGGCATCGGGACCGAACTGCGCCACGGCGCCGGCGACCATCGCCGGACTCGGGGTCCCCTGTACGGCGGCCATCCCAACTTCAGTGCCGACCTCAGTCAGCATCGTGCCATTTGCTTTTGCCGGCCGAGGCGGCCGATCCCGATATCTCGTTCCAGTCGATAAGACTGGCTGGGAGCCGCGTTTCGGTTTTGCCTGGAGCCCGAAAATGAAACTGCTCGGGCTGAACCTCGAAAAGCGGGGTTTGGTTGTGCGCGGCGGTTGGGGTCTGTCACATGCGGTGCTGACGGGTAACAATCGATCGCCAAACCCGGACTTCGGTGGATTTGTGAACGTGGCCACCCTGGCAGCCGGCTCAGCCGTTGGCGCAACCGCCGATCCAACGCAGCCGATCAGGCTTTCAGGGAACGCGCCGTTGCAAGGAACCGGCGGCGCGTTAGACACGCTACTCGGCACCGACGCCAACGGCCTGGTGTATTCGAAGAGTCTGGGAATTCCGGCCTTCGCCACCGGTGGCGCCGATCCCAGTGGCAAGGTGCCTTATTCCATGAACTGGAATCTGACGGTGCAGTTTGAGCCGATACGCAACACCGTCATCGAGGTTGCCTACGTCGCCAACGCGTCGCGGCACTTGTATTTACCATTCATCAACATCAATCCGCGCAATGTCGGACTCGTAACGCAGCTGGAGTCTTCGGGACTCTGCCCCACGTGTACCCAGCAAGACGCGACCGGAACAATTGCCGATCCGCTGGGTCGCACGAATCTTCAGGGAGCGGTCATCAGCATTACCCGAGCGAGTGTTTTTACACCTTACCTGGGTTTCGATCCTCTGAACAGCTACTTCCAACCTTCGGGTAATTCCATACGTCACGCAGGTTATATTGATGTGCGACGCCGGGTATCGCGGGGGTTCACCTTTACCGCGAATTACACATATGGCAAGAGTATCGACACCGCTTCGGACGCGAGTCCTGATACCAGAACACTTTCAACTGGTCAGGCGCGACAGCAGGTTTCACTCGGTGGAGACCTGAGACAGGATCGGGCGATTTCGACCTTCGACATCAAAAACAATTTCACCGCCACCGGCATTTGGGACATCCCGGTCGGAAAACATCGTCACTTTCTGACAGATGCACCTGGCCCAGTTGATGCAATAGTCGGCGGCTGGAGCATTTCCGGCGTGCTGCGCATGCCCGGTGGACTTCCGTTCCTACCCTTCATCACCGATCCGAACAAGCTCGGCGGGACCCTGTTCAATCGTTACGTGCGGCCCGACATCGTGCCCGGCGTGCCGTTGCGAAATCCGAATTGGAAGCGTGGCTGTCCAATCGGCAGTGCCGCGCCGCCGTCCGGTTGCGAACCATACATCAACCCGGCAGCGTTTATGCGGCCGGTGAAGGGAACTCTGGGTAACGCACCGCGCACTTTGGATATTCGCTCGCCGCGGCAGGAATTCTTTGATTTCTCGTTATCGAAAGATTTCCCGTTCCCGTTCGCGGGCGGTGAAGGCAAGCGCCGGATCAATTTCCGCGTTGACCTAATCAATGCGTTCAATCATCCGAACTTCCGATACAACAACACGGGTAACACTCCGTTTGGCTTGGGGACGTTCCCGACTGAAATCACCGCTGAAGCGGTCGCGGGCGTGAATCAACCGATTACGGCGGCCGAGTACAACTCCTGGGCCGCCTTCAACGGGCAGCCGGCTTCGACGACCACCGCGGGCGCGGCCCTCCTGGCGCAAGTTCGCGCAAATGTTAACGCCACGCGGGTGACTGGCCCCGGCGGTCCGCAAACGGGAGGTTTGCCGGTGGACTTTTTCCATGTGCAGTTGCCGCAAGGTTTCGCTACGCGAGATCCTTTGTCGTTTGATATCAGGAACCTGAACGACTTTAAGCTTTATAGGATTCGGCAGACATACGACGCGAATTTCGGGACCTTGGTGGGAAATACATCGAACACGCTGCCGCGTTACGTTCAATTCGGAATCCGAGTGTTCTTCTAAACCGGATTCATAAAAGTATGTGATCAAGATCACGTCGGGAAGTGAAAACTGCTCGCTGGCGCCGAAGCCGGCGTTATCATAGTTCTAATCATCGAGCGGGAAGCTCTTTGAAAAAGGAGATGAGCGTATGTTTCTCAATATCCGTTTGCTCATCAGCGTCCTGAGAGCAGCAGTTATTGCTTCAATGTTGATGATGGCAGCGCCTGTGTGCGCGCAGAACCCGGCGACTCCAAATCTCAGCGGCAATTGGCAGTTGGTTGAATTCGACGGCAATAAGGACACCTCAAATCCGAAGTTTCCGAAGATGACTTTGGTCATCGAGCAGGAATCGTTCCAGCTCAAGATCACCGAAAAGCGAATCAAGCAGGGCCAGGAGGAGATCAGAAGGTTTGTTTACAACGCTGACGGCAGCGGTGACACGAACGCCGGTAGAGTTGAACTCTGGCGCACCAAAAGCCGCTTCTACCCCGTGCGTGGCCCGCAGGTTGACAATCCGCAATACGAAACGGTTACGCGGACAGACAAGCGTCGGATTTTTACCGAATATAAACGCGAGTTGCGTATGCTAACTGGCGGCGCTGCAAGCAATGATGCGTATGCGTCCGTAAACACCGAGAGCTCGCGAAAGGACGAGTGGAACCTCAACGCCGCCGGAAACAAACTGACGTTAACGATTCGATCTATGGATATGCATGAACCCATGACGGTGGGAGGAAACATGCCCGGTTCGAGTAGTGCAATGACTTCGCGTACTGAGTGGAACACCTCTAAGTTGGTATTTCGCAAAGTCAGTTGACGCCGGCAAAGTTAGGTCGACAAAGTCGAGGATTGAACCGGCGCAAATGCACCATCAGACGAACAAAGTTCGTCTTTAGAAGATTTACTTAGACGGCACGTTAGGCTGCCAATCGTTTCTACATCTTACTGAAAGGTCACCACGTGAGATTTCTTCAATCGCTTTTCATGATCTGCGCTTTCAGCGCCGCCGCCCTGGCTCAACAACCGCAGCAGCCGCCGCGCGACTGGATCGATCCCGACACCGGCCATCGCGTGATTCGCCTGTCGGACGAACCTGGCAGTGCTAGTCTCTACTTTCATCAAAATCCTTACACGCCCGATGGGCAGAGACTGATCATCACTACGCCCACCGGGCTATCGGCCATCAACCTCAAAACTCGCGCCATCGAAAAGATCGTCGATGGTCGCGTCGGCGTGCTGATTGTCGGCCGAAAGAGTGGGGACGTGTATTACACCCGCAGCGTCACGAACAATAACGTGCGCACGACCACGGTCTATGCCACCAACCTCAGCACCAAAGCGACCCGCGAAATCGTGAAGTTGCCAATAGGTGCGTCCGTCGCCAGCGTCAATGCAGACGAAACTTTGCTCGCTGGAATTATCGACGACAAATTGGTTGAGACCCTGAAGTCCGGCCAGCCGCCGGCAGCGCCGCCGCAGCAGGGTCGCGGCGACAACTATCCCGGCAAAGGCGAGATGATGGAGAACCGTCTCGCCGAGCGCCGGCCGTTGCAGGTCATTACCATCAGCACCAGGACGGGTGAGGTGAAGACACTGCTGCGCGGGACCGACTGGTACAACCATATTCAATTCTCGCCGACCGATCCGACGCTCCTGATGTTTTGTCACGAAGGACCATGGCACAAGGTCGATCGCACCTGGACGGTTCGCACTGATGGATCGAAGCTAACCCAGATTCACCCGCGCACGATGTTGATGGAGATCGAGGGTCATGAATGGTTCGGCGCCGACGGAAAATGGATCTGGTACGACTTGCAGACTCCGCGCAGCGAGGACTTCTGGGTTGCCGGCTACAACGTCGATAGCCGACAGCGAATTTGGTATCACCTCCAACGGAGCGAGTGGTCGGTGCATTTCAATGTCTCGCCCGATGGGAAGTTGTTTGCTGGCGATGGTGGCGGCCCGAACAGTGTGGCCGCGCCGGGAAACGGGCAGTGGATTTATCTTTTCCGGCCGGAAATGGTTCGCGATCGCACTGACGGCCAGCTGGCTAACGCCAGGGATTTAGTGCAACCGGGTGTCTTCAAAGCTGAGAAACTAGTGAATCTGGAGAAGCATAACTATACGCTGGAACCGAACGTCACCTTTACTCCCGATATGAAATGGATCGTCTTCCGCTCAAACATGTTCGGACCGACGCATGTCTTCGCAGTAGAGATCGCCAAAGCAAATTCAACTCAGAGTCAGCGTTAGGCGCGTGACCGACGCCGGCGCGAATTTGTAGGTGAAATTGGCGCCGCTGGCATTCAGTGTCGCATCGATTGGTTCCAATCCTAGGGGATTTGCAAAGGTGTTGCGCGCGTGAATGTCTGTCGACGAGAGCGTCCTGACCGCGCCGGATTTGACCGACGCTCCGCGAATCGCAATCTCCGCTTCGCGAGCTTCTTTCGCGTGAGGATTCACGACCGTCAGCGTTAGTTGTTTGTCTTTCACTGAGGCTGAGCCCTGCAATCCCCACAGACTCGCCGGAATTTCCTTTCGCTGTGCGTCGAGCCTGGTGAAATTCGCCTTCGGCGCAATGAAGTCAGTCCGCACCGCCGTCGCACCCGCGTGCGCCCCATACATTTCGAAGACGTGATAGTTCGGCGTCAGAATGAAGTGGTCCTCATAAGTGTGGAAGAGCGAATGAATCGTGTTCACCAGTTGCGCCGGGTTGGCCATCGCGACTTTGTCGGCGTGCCGCTGAAATGTATCGAGGTTGATTCCGGAAATCAGCGCATCACGCAAAGTCCCGGCATAGGCGTAGAGGTAACCGGGAGGCACGTCTGAGTCCTGCTTATGCCAGGCTCCCCATTCATCTACTGCGAGTTTCACGCGCCGCTCGCGATCGTACTCGCCCATCACCTGCCAATGGCTGGTGACCAGGCTCTCCATCCGGTTACTGCGTTCGAGTAAGTCATACCATTCGTTTTCCGTGTACTCGTTTGCCACTTGCTGTCCGGTCGAGCCGCAGTAGTAGTGCAATCCCCAACCGTAAAGCTTCGCGATCTGGCGGCCGCCCTTTAGCGCCAGGCCTTCAAAAAACTTTCGCGTCCAATTGAGGTCGCCGCCATTTGGGCCAGAGCCAATCAGCTTCAGGGGAACGCCGTACGTCGGCAACCATGCAGTGAACTTGCGAAATTCGGTCGCGTATTCCTCCGGCGTTAGATCGCCGCCGCAACCCCATGATTCATTGCCGACGCCCCAAAAGCTGACTTTGTGCGGCGCCGCATAACCATTTTTGGCGCGTTCCGTTGACCAGGAGGTTAAGTTCGCCGGCGCGTTGCAGTATTCGAGCCACTCAAGAAAGACACGCACGTCGCGACTCCGAACGTTGGCCGCCAGATAAGGTTGCGCGCCGACCATCCTGCAAAACGAAACGAATTCATCAGTACCGAAGTGGTTGCTTTCGTACTTCTGCGGCCCGCCCTCCAGGTCCTCGTACGCTTTAGTAGTTTTGTATTTCGTGTCGGCCCAGAAGTTGACGCGGCTCGGTCGTTTGTCTCGGGCGCCAACGCCGTCGCGCCAGTCGTACTGGTCAGCGAAGCAACCGCCCGGGTAGCGAATCACGCCCGGCTTCAGCTTTTTCAGATTATCGACCAGCGCTTTGCGGAGGCCGTGGTAGTTGGGAATCTTCGACTTCTCGCCGACCCAGATGCCGTCGTAGACCACGGCGCCGAGATGCTCGACGAAATGACTATAGAGGTCAGGAGAGATGGTCCCGATTGGTTCATCGATAAGTATCTCAATGCGCGAGTCCGCGGCCTTCACACTACGCGGCACCAGAAGGTAAGCGGTCGTGGTCGCCAGGACGTTGCTGACGAATGTGCGGCGGGCAATCTTCTTCATGGTTTCTCTCTCGCAATCATAGAGTCCGGTAAATTGGTAGCGGAACTTTAGTGGAGCGCGGGCATCCTTGCCCGCAAGCGTGCGCAGCACGCTCAAGATTCGTTCGCGCTTCGCGCTCATGCGGGCAGGGATGCCCGCGCTCCATTAACTACCGCTTATTGCGCAAATCCATGTATGCGCAGCCAATCAGCACACCGCGCGGGCCAGGTCGTCAGAATCGGATCGTCGCGACCCAGACCGAAGCCGTGCGGTCCGCGCTCATACAAATGAAATTCGAAAGGTACGCCGGCCTTACGCAGTGCCGCCGCGAACATTTGGCTGTTCTCAACCGGCACGGCGGTGTCGGTCATCGTGTGCACCAAAAACGTCGGCGGTGTTTCCTTGGTGACTTGCTCTTCATTCGAAAGCAACGCGATCAATTCAGGCGTAGGATTGTCGCCCAGCAAGTTCTTTTTTGATCCCGCGTGCGTCTTATCGCGCATCGTGATAACGGGATAAATAAGAATCGCGACGCTCGGGCGCGAGCTGACTCGCTCGATGGGATCACCGGCGTCCGGCTTGCCGGAATCAAAATGAGTCGCAATGGTCGAGGCGAGATGACCACCGGCAGAGAAGCCTAGAATTCCGATGCGCTCTGGATCGATCTTCCATTCCGTAGCTCGCGCCCGAACGGTGCGAATAGCGCGCGCCGCATCTTGCAATGGAGCGGGATGATGATACCGCGGCCCCAGACGGTACTTTAGGACGAACGCGGTGATGCCGATCGAGTTTAGCCACTGAGCGACCGGCGCGCCTTCATGATCCGCCAGGTGTCCGTAGCCGCCGCCGGGACAAACGATGACTGCGGCGCCAGTCGTCTTTTCCTTCAATGACAAGAACGGAGTTAGCGTGGGAATATCGGCATCCTCATTTCCCCGCGCGCCCGGCGCGCCATTGGGCCATAGAAGGATCGGAGGCTGACTCGGCGTGTTCATGTTCGTGAATGATGATGTGCCCGTTTTTGGATTCCAGTTGTCGCTGCCCGCGAGCACTCGCTGCCAGGTTATGATTTTCGCTTCCGCGTCGCTCAATTGCTTTGCCCACTTCACCCGCTCGGTTGGTTTCGCGCCGGGGCCGGTACTGCGATACTCGGCGTAGCGCGAGGTCTTCTCACGATCGGGTTGGCTCCAATTGTTCCAGCCTTCGGGGCGCACCACTTCCGACATTTCCGTATTCAGAAAAATGGTGCCGGCGTAGGGTCTCCACGGTCGGCCCAGATAAGTCTTGATTGTCGGCGACTCCGCGGTGATCCGGGAGTTCGAGAAAACAAACCCAAATGGTTGCTGCGGCGGAGTCGAGGCGGCGGTGATATAGCCATCACGCAAGATGTGAATCCGACAATTCTCAAACCACGCGGTGGCCGCTCCGAAAATGAAATCGACGTGCCCGGTGATGTAGCAATTCTCGAAATACTGCCGGCCGCGATTTATCAGAATCGTGTCTTGCCAGCCGAGGAAGCGGCAGTTGCGAAACACGACGCGATCGCCTTCGACGCGGATCGCCAGTGCCTGGCCCACGGGCCCGGCGGTGTTTTCAAAAGTGATGTTCTCAACCGTGAAATCGTCGGCGTCGATGAAGGTTGAAGGTGTACGAAAAGTGCCGATAGGTTTGCCGTCGGCGCCGATCATGTTGGCGTGCAGGTTGTAAGTAAGGATTGTTTTCTCAGGATCCTCGCCGACCAGATGCACGAACCGCTTCTCATGCTGAACATAGATAAGTTCTTTATAAATCCCGGGCTTGATATGAATGACCGCCGGATTGTCGAACCGAGTTGTTTGCGGGACCGCGTTGATGGCTTCCTGGACAGTTTTGAATTGGCCGCTGCCGTCGGCGGCGACGACAATATTTGTTTGCGCCATCGTTAGGCCAGCGGCAAACAACACCGAAGCGATCGCGCCGCAAACCTGCAGGAGCCTTTTCATGATGCCGTTGCCCCGCCGGCGCTTTGCGACGCCGGGCCGCCACGATAAATCTCTGATTCAATACGTGCGACTTCACGACCTATCGCAGCGTTCACCATCGGCTCGCGATCGCTATTCACGGCCTGCACAAAATCCTCGATCAAGGGCAGGTGCAGATTTGCCTGTGGCGGGTGAGATTCATGGCGCTCGTGCTCGCCCGTACGAATGGTGAGCGCGCCATCATTCAGCGAATTCACATGAACGGAGCCTTTGCTGGCAAAGATGTTCAGCGTGTCCTGAGGCTCAGACGCCGCGTGCGTGACCGACAGAATCCCCTGCGCTCCAGTTTCGAATTCGAATAGAGCTGTGGCGGTGTCCTCTACGCCGCGATCGAACACCGCGTTACTAACCAGCGATCTCACGCGCCGGACGTTTCCGAACAAGTTCATCAATACTTCAATGCGATGACAACCAAAATCGAACATCGGACCGCCGCCCGATTGCTCCTGCTCAACCAGCCAACGCCGCGGATGATTTGGTTGGGGATCGAAATACTCGAACGCATTTATCTGTGCGACGACCGGGATGCCGATTTCGCCAGAGTCGAGAATCTCTGCGATGCGTTTGATGACGGGATAGAAATGGCGGTAATAGGCGACGCCGAGTCTAACGCGGTGCTG
Source organism: Pyrinomonadaceae bacterium (assembly GCA_044870975.1). Lineage (GTDB taxonomy): Bacteria > Acidobacteriota > Blastocatellia > Pyrinomonadales > Pyrinomonadaceae > UBA11740. Next base: position 4,801 of record JBIOZK010000221.1, on the reverse strand, counting down.
ATTGCATGCCGCAATCACCCGATCGCATTCCTCGACGCTCATCGCCATCGGTTTTTCGCACAGGACATGTTTGCCGGCGGTCGCCGCGGCAATTGCTTGCGTGGCGTGCAGGTGAACGGGGGTCGCGATATAAACCGCATTTAATTGATCGTCATTAATCAATTCTTCTGCGGTGGAATACCAGCGCTGAGCTCCGAACTCTTTGGCGAACGATTCGGCTTGATCGGCGCGCGCGCGCGCAACGGCTACCAGCTCGCTGTCTGAGTGATCCCTCAAAGCGGGAGCGATGCGCTTGCGAGCGATGTCGCCACATCCGATCAGTCCCCAACGAACCATCGTGTCCGTCATCGCTTCGCGGGGATCTGCTGCGCCAACCACTTCGTCAGGTCGCGAGCGGCCTGGTAGTTGTCGAATGTCGGCGGCAGTTTTCTTCCGTCGATGTATTCGTTGTAGAACCATGGATCGCCGACGGCGAAGACCGTACCTCGGCCGAATTCTGCTGTCGCCATGATTACGTCGCCTTTATCCTGAAAAACCGGCTTGGCCGGCGAGGTGAGGCTAAAGGTGGAGATTTCCTTCAAATACAGTCGCCGTCCCGGTTTGAAAATCGGACTTCCGGCAGGCGCGACGAGCAACCCTTTTTCGAATTCATTTCCGGGGACCTTGTTGCGGCTGTCCTTGTTGAATTGAATGCCGAACTGTTTGGCGAGTTGATTGAAATGATCGAACTCCATGTTGCCGGAATCGTTGCCCATAAAAACCAGCACGCCGCCGGCTTTCACCCAGGCCGAAATGGCCTTGATGTGCGCCGCTTCAATGTAATGAGGATGTTCATTCTCTTGCGGCGTGTCCGGATCGACGATGATGTAGATGTCAGTGCCCTTGAGGTTCGCCGCGCTGGGCGCTTCGGTCAATGTCTTGGGCGCCATGCCAAAGCTGCGGAAGATGCGGCCCCAGAGCGAATAGCCGCCGTTGGACCGCTCGAGCCACTTGTAATGCCAGGGAATCACTTCGCCCGTAATGTCCTTTTTGGTTTCAGAATTGAAATATGAATCGAGCGTGACGGTCTTGCCTTTGCCTATCGCGCGATTAGCGGTCAACTCGATTTCGGAAGCGGCCATTAGAAATGCGCCGATGCCCTTCGGATCGTTCTGAACGATCTTCTCGCCGATATAATACTGATAACTACCGTCGCGATAAGGATTGCCGCCGAGACCTGCGCCGCCGACGGTTCCTTCGAGATTCACCTGTCCGTTCGCATCGGTCTTGATGAATTGGGTTAGAATTCCCTGGTAACCCTTCTGCGCGACGGAAAGATATCGATCGGGCAAATACCCACGGCGAACGCCTTTAGCCAGCGCGTAAACGAACATGCAAGCCGCGGAAGCTTCGAGATAGTTTCCCTTCTCGTTTGGCTTGTCCATGATCTGATACCAAAGCTTCGATTTCGGCTGCTGATATTTCTCGAGCGCCGGCGCTAAACGGTTCAGGATGGCGATGAGCGCGCCTCTCTGCGGATGCTTTTCCGGAAAGTAGTCGAGCGTATCCACCAACGCCATGGCATACCAACCGATGGCGCGCGCCCAAAATTCCGGTGACAAGCCAGTCTGCTTGTTCGCCCAGCGCTGCTGCTTGGACTCATCCCACCCGTGATAGATCAAGCCAGTCTTTGGATCGCGTGCGTGCACCTCCATCCAAATGAACTGCTTAGCGATGTCATCGAATGCCGAGTCTTCATGAAAAGTCGCTGCGTATTCGGCGTAGAACGGCTCGCCCATGTACAAGCCGTCGAGCCACATTTGATAGGGATAGATTTGTTTGTGCCAGAAGCCTCCCTCGTGCGTGCGCGGATGGGTCTTCAATTGTGCACGCAGATGGTCGGCGGCTTTCTTATACTTTTCCTTTTCGGTAATGCGGTAGAGGGTTAAGAGCAATTTCCCCTCGTTGATGTTGTCGATGTTGTATTCGTCCAGACGGTAGGTTTTGATCGTCCCGTCATCATTCACAAACCGATCGATGCTGTGCTGGATGAAGTTAAAATATTTTCCGTCGGCGGTGTTCAGCCAGACGTTTTCGATTCCTTTGAGCAGTACACCTTGTTCGTAACTCCACCTTTCGGGCCTGGCGGGATCGGTCGACCATGAATTCTGCCAACGCGTCATCGCAGTGGCGGCCATACGTTCAGACCACGCGGGCGACTGGGCTCTTACTGTGCAGACGGTCAACGCGCAGATGAGCGCGATGACGAGTGTACTCACGAATCGTTTCATAGATGCATACTCTCCGAGATGGAAAGCGAGTGCGCTTTCCAACGGTCAAAGGTCGTGCGAAAATCTCGACGTTTTTGGCTGTGTACTACCAGAAACTCAAAAGACTTGGCTGATCGATTTCAGCCGTATCCCATGAGTACCCAACATGACCTAAATGGAAGCGAGAGTATACACGAGACTGTCTGCAAATTGTTATAAAAACAGCTGCTTGCGTGAACTGGCTCCCGATAAACAAATCGATTTCCAAGGCGATGTTGGCTTGTAAATTTTCAGAGCTGAAATCGTTGAAAAAGACGGAAGGAAAACCGAATACAAATGGCGATTCTCTTGACAGGCGGGGCGGGATATATCGGCAGCGTGACCGTCGAACTGCTTGCTGCTAACCACGAGCAACTCGTGGTGCTGGACAATCTTTCTCGCGGGCATCGCGAGGCGGTTGATGCCCAGATACCTTTCTATCAGGGTGAGGTCGGCGATGATGACCTCATCAAGCGAATTACGTCCGAGCACGATATTGAGTCCTGCATCCACTTTGCGGCATTCGCCTACGTCGGCGAATCGGTCGAGCGCCCGTCACTCTATTTTCACAACAACGTCGTGCAGGGTCTGAAGTTTCTCGAGTCGCTTACAAACGCGGGCGTGAAGCGTTTGGTTTTTTCATCCACCTGCGCGACCTACGGAGAGCCGCAGCAGATTCCGATTTCCGAGACGCATCCGCAGCAACCCACGAACCCATACGGTTGGTCAAAGCTGATCCTGGAGCGGGCGATGGAAGCTTACGATCGCGCTTATGGTTTGCGGTTCGCGGCCCTGCGATATTTCAACGCCGCCGGTGCTACGGCCGAACACGGCGAGGATCACGAGCGCGAAACGCACTTGATTCCAAACATTCTACGCGTAGCGACTGGCAGCCTGCCTTATCTGTCAGTTTTTGGGGACGATTACGACACCGCCGATGGTACGGCCGTCCGCGATTACATACACGTTTCCGATTTGGCTAAGGCGCATATCGCAGCTTTGCAGTATTTGAGAGCAGGTGGTGACTCGACCGCGGTGAACCTGGGAACCGGCCGTGGCTTTTCAGTTCTGGAAATGGTGGACTGCGCGCGCAGAGTCACGGGAAGGAAAATCGAAGTCAGACACGAGCCGCGCCGGCCGGGTGATCCCTCGCGCTTAATAGCAGACGGCGCCAAGGGCCGCAGACTTCTGCGATGGACGCCCGATTACAATAGTCTGGAAAAGATTATCGGCAGTGCCTGGGAATGGCACGTGAGAAACCCAAAGGGTTACGCAACCATGCAAACGCACGGCCCTCCTGATTCGTAACCCCGAGCCATCAGCTGGCAACGACACTCTGCGATTGTTGTTTGGGAATCCTCTTCGCAAAATACGCAACGGTGCGTTCCAGGCCCTCATGCAGTTGAACGGTCGGCTGCCAACCAAGCAACTCCCGGGCACGTTGAATGTTAGGCTGACGCTGAAGTGGATCATCCTGAGGTAAAGGTGCATGCCTGACTCGTAGGGTACAACCGCAGACACTGGCAACCTCTTCCGCCAATTGCCTGATGGTGAATTCGTTAGAATTGCCGAGGTTCACCGGCTCGTGCCAATCGTTGAGATTCATCAAACGAACCAATCCATCGACGAGGTCGTCCACGTAACAAAACGAGCGCGTCTGATCACCCTTGCCGTAAATCGTCAGCTCTTCACCTTTCAGGGTTTGGACGATGAAATTCGACACGACGCGGCCGTCGTTCTCGAGCATTCGCGGGCCATACGTATTGAAGATGCGAGCGATGCGAATGTCGACCTGATTCTGCCGGTGATAATCCATCATCAGGGTTTCGGCGACGCGCTTACCTTCGTCGTAACAACTGCGAAGGCCAATTGGGTTGACGTTTCCCCAATAGTCTTCAGTCTGTGGATGCACGTGCGGGTCGCCATAGACCTCAGAGGTTGACGCCTGGAGAATGCGCGCATGCACGCGCTTCGCCAAGCCAAGCATGTTCATCGTGCCCATGACATTAGTCTTAACGGTCTTTACCGGGTTGTACTGATAGTGGATCGGCGAAGCCGGGCAAGCCAGGTTATAAATTTGATCAACCTCCAGCAGGATCGGCTCGATCACATCGTGCCGCACGAGTTCGAATTGGCGATGGGCGAAGAGATGCTCGATGTTCTCACGGCGACCGGTGAAGAAGTTGTCGAGGCAAATTACCTGATGCCCGTCAGCCAGCAGCCGTTCGCATAAATGCGAACCAATGAATCCTGCGCCACCAGTTACGACGATTCTCATATCGTTCGAATTCTCTTCAGTCTGGGAATCCCAAAGGGCCGTATGTCTGCTGAGGCGGATTGTAACACCATCGGCCATGCCGGCGCGGGAGGCCAAATGCTTGACAGTCAAACCGGCGGGACCATAGAGTGGGCCGTCTTCCACCCTGCGCAACTCAGTGTTTGAGTTTTTCGCTAATCGCTACCGAAGGAATTGCAGCGTTAGGAGATTGATTAGATACTGTTGCCGCGATGGT
>JBIOZK010000220.1:0-36307 GCA_044870975.1 Pyrinomonadaceae bacterium | reverse complement strand
GCGGTGGCAGAGCGAAGCGGCGACACCGCTTTGGATCGTTAGTTTGCTCGACCATTATCCAAAGCGCCGTCGACGCTCCGCTCTGCCGGCGCACTCCAAATGCCTAAACAATCAAACACAGTTTTTCTTTGCCAGAACTGCGGCTATGAATCGCGCAAGTGGCTGGGCAAGTGCCCCGAATGTGGCGAATGGAACTCGCTGGTCGAGGAACGTGTCGTCAAGACGAAGAAGGGCGCCGGCCGCGAGGGCTTCCGTCTGCGCGAAGCCAGGGCGATTGCCTATGACGAAATCGAATCGCAGGATGACACCCGACTCTCGTCAGGTGTGACCGAATTTGATCGAGTATTGGGTGGCGGGATTGTGCCCGGGACTTTGGTCCTGCTTGGTGGCGATCCGGGAATCGGAAAGAGCACGCTGCTGCTTCAGGTCGCGGAAAAGCTCAGTGCGAGCGGCGCGACCGTGCTGTACATTTCCGGCGAAGAGTCGGAGCGGCAAATCAAACTTCGCGGCGAGCGTCTGGGAGTTAAGGCAGAGAACCTTTTGCTGCTGCCTGAGACAAATCTCGAAAACATCCAGCGCGAGATTGAACGATTGAAACCGGCGGCGGTGATCGTCGATTCAATTCAGACGACCTTCTCGAGTGAAATTGAATCAGCGCCGGGATCCATTTCGCAGATTCGCGAAGTAGCCGCCCAGTTTCTCCTGCTGGCCAAAACCCGCGGCGTCCCGGTGTTTCTGATTGGTCACGTTACCAAGGAAGGATCGATTGCCGGGCCGCGCGCTCTGGAGCACATCGTCGATACGGTTTTGTATTTCGAAGGCGAGCGTCATCACAACCATCGCATCGTGCGCGCGACCAAGAATCGCTTTGGCGCAGCGAACGAAGTCGGCGTCTTTGAGATGACGAACTCGGGATTGAAGCCGGTAGCGAATCCTTCGCAGATGTTTTTGGCGGAACGACCGGCGGACGCCGCAGGCTCCGTGGTCACGGCGTGCATGGAAGGAACCCGGCCGGTGCTGGTTGAGATTCAGGCGTTGGTTTCGACTTCGAAGTACGGGACCGGAAAGCGCATGACGCAGGGCGTCGATCAGAATCGGGTCGCGTTGATGATCGCGATGCTGGAGAAGCGCGCCGGCATGCAATTGCTCGGCGACGATGTTTTCGTAAATCTCGCCGGCGGTTTGGAAGTGGACGAGCCGGCCGTAGATCTCGGATTAGTCACAGCCATCGCTTCAAGTTTTCGCAATCAACCAATTGAGGCGCACACGGCCGTGTTTGGCGAAGTGGGATTGACGGGTGAAGTGCGCGGCGCGACCCAGGCGTCGGCGCGCGCGCGGGAAGCGCAGGCGCTCGGATTTAACCGGATTGTAATGCCGGCGTCCAATACTAAGGGCCTGGAGAAATTGTTGGGGCTGCGCGTCGTCGGCGTGCGGTCGGTAGACGAGGCGCTGGCGGAATTGTTTTAACCAGGACGAGATACAACGAAATTCGTTTAGAGGCGGGCTACTGCCCGCCCGTTCAAACGAGGCGTTGTTGATTGTGTCAGTACCGGAAGCGTTAGCGACCGGATCACCGGTCGATGACGGTGGCTTCATCCGCTCGCTACGCTGCGGTTACTGACGACCCAGGTAAACCTTGGAACGCGAACGGCGCCGGGCAGTAGCCCGCCTCTAAACGGTTTCATTTGCCTTACGACATCGGGTTCGCATTGAAGACGGAGACTATGAATATCTCGCGACTACGAAGCGCAATTTCTTTGCTTGGCTCGCTCATTGCCATAGGGGTTGTCTTCCTCATCACAACTACCGCGGTGGCCCAACGCCGCGTAGATGATCCCGACGACCAGGAAGACCTTAATCGCGAACTTTGGGAATTCGCCAAGCATACTCCTTACGACTCAATTCTCGAGTACGTGAAAGAAGCTCAGCGCGCATCCAGAGCGACGCAAACCGCCGAGGTTGAGTTGCCGAACGGGTGGCGCATCAAGCCGGCCGGCACCCAGGTCGAAGTCGGCCGCTTGCCTTACGAGATGATTGAATTCGCCGGCAAGCTCGTCGTCCTCAACACCGGTTACTACTATCAGGAACCTCAGGAAGTCTCCATCGTCGATGCGCAAACAACGCAGGTCACCAGGACCCTTCGCTTTAATTCACTCTTTCCGAGTGCGACGGTCGGGTTGGATGGGGACCTCTACGTCAGCGGCGGCTTCGATCAGAAGGTCTATCGGGTCGATAAGAATTTCGAGATAGTGCGCGAATACAAGGTCGGTGGTTTCGTCGGCGGGCTCGCCCCGGTCGATGCGCAGCACCTCGCCGTCGCGTACATGGCCACGCAGAAAGATGGCACCGGCGGATTTGCCGGTGGCGGCATGGGGATGCTGAATACCGGCGACGGAAAAGTTGAACGGGAAATCAAAGCCGGCTACTACCCATACACGGTCCGTTACTTAAGCGGCAAACTCTTTGTAACCGTACTCGGCGAAGACAAGGTTTTTGTTTACGATCGCAGCCTGAAACTAACGAAGCAGATCGCGGTGGGAAAGACGCCGCAGGAATCATGCACCGACGGCCGCAAGCTTTACGTCGTAAACACGGGCGCGGATAGTTTGTCGGTGATCGACACGCTCACCGAACGTGTGGTTTCGACTATTTCGGTGGCGCAGCGCGGCAATAAGTTCGGCGCGTCTCCCACTTCATGCACGATCGATGGAAAACAACTGTTCGTGACGCTCGGGAATACGAATTCGGTTGCCGTCATCAACCGTCTCACCACTCAACAAGTCGGACAGATTCCTGCGGGCTGGTACCCGACTAAGGTCATTGCGAACGGCCGGCAACTGCTCATTCTCAGCGCCAAAGGAATTCGCGCGCGTCACCCGAATCCGAAAGGACCTCCCGGGGCCGGCTCGAGCCGCACCGGCGATTACGTGCTGACCTTGTTGAAGGGCGCGGTGTCGATCGTCCCGCGAAACGAGGTGCAAAAGAATCTGCCGTCGTGGACCGCGACCGTTAATCAGGGCGCGCCCATTTTCGATCCCCGCGCCGGGTTCAATCTGCCGATCAAGTACATCTTTTACATCATCAAAGAAAATCGTACTTATGATCAGGTACTGGGCGACCTGGGCCGTGGCAATGGCGATCCGAAGCTGACGCTTTTCGGGCGCGAGGTCTCGCCGATTCATCATCAGCTCGCCGACGAGTATGTGACCCTCGACAACTTCTACTGTAACGGTGAAATCAGCGTGTTGGGCCACAGCTTCACGACGAGCGGCTATGCCAGTCCGTTTGTGGAGTGGATGGGCAATCTCACCTACGCGTATCGCTGGAACTCAAAGAATAATCCCTGCGCGGTGCCGAAGGTTGGATGCAGCGGCGGCGGCTATCCGTATGGGATGGTGCCGGCGATGCTCTCGCCCGCGTACATCTGGGATCGCCTGGACGAGAAGAACGTCGATTACCGCATCTATGGCGAGAATTATTTTCTCTTCACGCGCGCGTACAAAATTTTCACCGATCTTTACGGCGCTGAAGGAGAATTGGCCAGGAAGTTTTACGCGAAGGTCATTGATGTGGCCGCCGGCGGTGAAGACCGCGGAACTGAATTCAACGAGTTTGCCTCGCCGTATGCCGGACGCGCAGACACGCGCCAACGCGCTTACGAACTGCTTGGCGACGCCACTTTTTCCGGCAGGCTTTCGCAGTTTCTTACTGGTGATGCCACCTTGGCCAATTGGATGAAACGAGACGATCGTTTGCGCCGGCGATTTGCTGATTATCTCTACCATTATCCGTTTAGCTTTCGTTCCTGGGACCTGAAAACTTCAGATTTGGATCGGGTCCGCGAGTGGAAGAAAGATTTCGAGACGCAAGCGCGACTGGGTCACTTCGCGCAATTCAATTACATCTGGTTGCCAAATGATCACACCGACGGCGCCAACAAAAGAACGCTGGACGCCTTTCAATTCGTGGCGCAGAACGACGTCGCCTTGGGCCGGGTAATCGAAACTGTCGCGCGCAGTCCGATTTGGAAAGAGTCGCTGTTTCTGGTCGTGGAAGACGATGCTCAGAACGGTCCGGATCATGTCGATGCAACCCGGACTATCGCCTTCGCCGCGGGTCCATACGTCAAACGAAACGCCTTGGTCAGCGATCGGTATGATCAGTTGAGCATGTTGCGCACAATTGAATTGATGTTAGGTCTGAAGCCATTGAACCTGACAGATGCGATGGCGGTGCCGATGTTCGGTGTGCTGACGAACCAGCCCGACTTTAGACCCTTCGTCGCCGTAGCACCTTCGGCCCGATTAGCAGACGCTGACCGAGAGCGCGACCGAAAGTTGAAAGCTGGCGAGATGGAAACGGATTGGTAGGAGGTCAGAAGCCCGACCGTGAGGGAGGGCAACTTGCCGCGCAGCCCGTTAAATTGATACAGACTCGCTCGCCAAAGTTGCCCTCCCTTACGGTCGGGCTTCTGACACGTAGCCACCACCGTCGCGATTTTCTTTTCAAACGACTTTGCGATAGCATTCGCGCTCACCGCGTTCGTACATCGTCGCTTGTCGGATCAAAACAGAGGAGCCCAACCAATGTTCAAGACTCTCCGTGCGTTCATCTCCATCTCTATCGGCCTAACCTGGGCGTTCGCGTTGGGCATTGTCGTGCATGGTCAACGGCGTCAATCAGCGCCGCCGGCGCCGTCTGATGCACTGAAGGTTCTGCAATGGCGCCAGATTGGGCCCTTTCGCGGGGGACGCGTGTCTGCAGTCGCCGGTGTCGCTTCGCAGCCGATGGTTTTCTATTTCGGTGGGACCGGGAGCGGCGTTTGGAAGTCAACGGATGGCGGAATCAATTGGGAGCCGATTAGCGACGGTTCGGTCTTTGGCACTGGATCAGTCGGCGCGATTGGTCTGTCAGATTCTGATCCGAACACAATTTACGTAGGGATGGGTGAAAACCCGATTCGCGGCAACGTCTCGCACGGTGACGGTGTTTACAAATCGACGGATGGTGGCAAGACCTGGAAACACGTTGGGCTCGAAGACACGCGGCAGATTGCCCGCGTGCGCGTGCATCCGAAAAACCCCGATATCGTCTACGTCGCCGCGCAGGGTCACGTCTGGGCGCCCAACGCCGACCGCGGCGTGTTTCGATCTACGGACGGTGGTAAGACCTGGAAGAAGGTTCTGTTTCGCAGCGACAAGGCGGGCGCGTCCGATTTGATCATCGACCCGACCAATCCGAACATCTTGTACGCGGGATTTTGGGAGGTTTATCGGAAACCATGGACACTGGAGAGCGGCGGAGCCGGCAGTGGCATCCTCAAGTCGATGGACGGCGGCGATACGTGGACCGAACTGACTCGGAATCCAGGTCTGCCGCGAGGGGTAATCGGAAAAGTCGGCATTACAGTTTCACCGGCAAATCCAGATCGACTTTGGGCGCTGGTGGAAGCTGACGACGGCGGTGTCTTTCGCTCGGACAACGGCGGTCGCACCTGGACGAAGACCAACGACCAACGCAACCTGCGGCAGCGCGCCTGGTATTACTCGCGCATTTACGCCGACCCAAAGAATGCCGACGAGGTCTATGTCCTCAACACCGGCTTTTACAGATCGAATGACGGCGGGCGCACCTTCACGGGCATTGGCGTCCCGCACGGTGATAATCACGACCTGTGGATCGCGCCCGAAGATCCAAATCGGATGATCGAAAGCAACGACGGCGGCGCGAATGTTTCGTTCAATGGCGGCCGCAGCTGGAGCGAACAGGATCAGCCGACCGCGCAGTTCTATCGCGTCGCGCTCGACAACGATTTTCCTTATCACATTTACGGGGCACAGCAGGACAATTCGACCGTGCGCATCGCCAGCCGCACCAACGAAGGTGGCATCACGACGAGCGATTGGTTCGACGTGGGTGGCGGCGAATCAGGCTGGATTGCGCCTTCACCGAAGGATTCCGAGATCGTTTTTGCCGGATCGTATGACGGGTTGATCACCCGATACGATCATCGCACTGGTCAGCTGCGCGACATCAATCCCTATCCGAACAATCCGATGGGTTGGGGCGCAGGTGACATCAAGCACCGTTTTCAATGGAACTTCCCGCTGGTCTTTTCACCGAACGATCCCAACACGCTTTATTCAGCATCGCAGGTGCTTTTCAAAACAACCAACGAGGGACAGAGTTGGCAGGCCATAAGTCCAGACCTGACGCGCAACGATAAATCAAAGCAGGCAGCGTCGGGTGGGCCAATCACAAAGGACAACACCAGCATTGAGTATTACGACACGATTTTTACGGTGATGGAATCGCCGGTGCAGGCAGGACAGATTTGGGTTGGCACTGACGATGGGTTGGTTCAACTCACGCGCGATGGCGGCAAGAACTGGTCGAACGTAACTCCGCCCGGCAGCATGATGCCGGAATGGATCCAGATTAACTCGCTTGACGCTTCGCCGTTTGAAGCCGGCACGGCCTACGTTGCCGCGACCATGTACAAATACGACGATTACAAGCCTTATCTTTTCAAGACAAGTGATTACGGCAAGAGCTGGAAGAAGATCACGAACGGCATTCCTGACGGCGCATTCACGCGTGTGATTCGCGAAGACCCGAACAAGCGCGGCTTGCTTTACGCCGGCACTGAAACAGGCATCTACATCTCGTTCGACGACGGCGCGAACTGGCAATCGATGCAACTTAATCTTCCCCTTGTGCCCATTACCGATCTCGCGATTCACAAACGCGAGAAGGAGTTGGTCGCGGCGACGCAGGGGAGAGCATTCTGGATCTTTGACGACCTGCCGGCGCTGCATCAGATGATGGACGCAGGTGGCTTTGCCGCGGCTTCACAAACGAAGCTGTTTAAACCGAAAGAGAGTTATCGGATGGCGGGCGGTGGTGGATTCGCGCTCCCGCCCACGGCGACTATTGGCAGAAACCCTGCTGGAGGCGTCGTTGTCTACTATTCGCTGAAGGCCAGGCCGACGACGGATCTCGTACTCGAATTTCTCGATTCGACCGGGAAGTCGGTCAACAAGTTCACGACGCGTTTGCCGCGCCCAGGTGGCCAGGGACAAGGCGGCTCACCTGACCAGACAGCTGCCGGTGGCGATGAGGGATTCTTTGGCGGCGGCGCGCCGGCGCGCGCGACAACTGACGTCGGACTCAATCGATTTGTTTGGGACTTGCGCTATCCGGACGCCACGCGCTTCCCGGGAATGATTCTTTGGGCCGGCCAGACTCAAGGACCACGTATCGTGCCCGGCAATTATCAAGTGAAGCTGACGGTCGATGGCCAGACCATGACCGAGAATTTTGAAGTGAAAGGCGACCCGCGCCTGTCGACCACCGCGGCTGATTACGCGAAGCAACTAGATCTGTCTTTGAAGATTCGCGACAAGCTTACTGAGACGCACAACGCGATCATTCAAATTCGTGATGTGAAGAAACAGATCGACGATCTCGTCAAGCGAGTTGGCCCGCAGTCGAAGCCAATCACGGACGCAGGAAATTCATTGACCAAAAAGCTGACTGAGGTGGAAGAGGCGCTCTACCAAACCAAGAATCAAAGCAGTCAGGATCCGCTGAACTTTCCCATTCGCCTGAATAATAAACTGGCGGCGCTGATGGGAGTTGTGTCGCGGTCGGAGACTCCGCCAAACGATCAGTCAGTCGAAGTCTTTAACGAACTCTCGGGACAGATTGACGCGCAGCTTCAGAAGCTTTCGCAAATCATGAAGACCGACGTCCCGGCATTCAATCAATTGGTGAAGGACCAGAATATCCCGGCGATTGTGGTGAAGCCGTAAGGTGGTACGCACGCCTCTGGCGTGCAGAGTATTGATCAAGGCGGCCCGCGAGAGACGTGCGTGCCTTTATTTCTTAAATAGGTTCGCGAATGCTTGTCTGGCGTCAGTCGGCTTGCCTGAAGAAGTTTCCCGCTCGACCACGCTGCGGGCGGCGAACAGGTCGCAACTATTTCGGCCGCCCTTGTTCACAATGCGTGCGGTTAGCGGTTTCCGACACTCGAAGCGCGATCCCGGATCGAAGTAGGTGCACATGCGACAAGTGTGCAGGTCGGCATTGCACTTCGGACATGAACTCTCAACTCCTACATTAGCTTGAACGATTGCGCCACACGCGGCACACTTAACCTTCTCGCCATAGGCCATCATTTTGGGCGAGCGTGGGCCTTCGCGTTCGGGCGGCTTTGATTGAGGCTTTGTCTGCTGCGGCCGTTCGGTTCCGCGGTCGTAATCCTGATAGCCACGCTGTCGGTATTTTCGGTCACTCATGGAAGTTGCTCCCCGGCGCAGGCGCCGTTCGGCACATCATAGGTGACAATCTGCAAAGTCCAAAACTCCGGCCAACGAAATCGGTGACGCGCCCTCGTAAAGGTGCTAGAATGCGCGGATTATGCGGCCTGATGTCGTCCTTCTCAGAATTATTTTCACCGGCGTTTTGATCGGCGCAGCGGCCTGGTTGCAGCCAGTCACCGGCAAGCCGTGGACGTCGGCGGGCGTCGGCGCCCTGGTGGCCGTCTGTATCATTCTGTTCGAGCTGAGAATCAGACAGGCGACGCTCAAAACTTTGATTGGCGCGGCCGTCGGGTCAATCCTGGGCATCATTGGAGCCTTTTTAATCGGCGAGCTAATCATGCGGCAGCAGTCACTTAGCCATGAAGTCCGGACGTTCGTCACGCTGAGCCTGGTCTCTTTTATGGCGTATGTGGGGCTGGTGGTGGGAGCAGCTAAAGGTGATTACCTGGAGCTGTCGGCGCTCGGTGGCATCTTTAAGGACAAGGCCGCGCGTCGCGACGTCAAGGTGCTCGACACTTCAGTGATCATCGATGGCCGAATCGCGGATGTGGCAGAAACAGGGTTCCTCACGGGCACGCTAATCATTCCGCAGTTCATCCTGCGTGAGTTGCAGCAGGTGGCTGATTCGCCTGATTCGTCGAAGCGTCAGCGGGGACGGCGCGGGCTGGACATGCTGAATCGATTGCAAAACAACTCGTCACTCGATATTCAAATAGTAGAGACTGATTTCCCTTCGGTCCGCGAAGTCGATCTAAAGTTGATCGAACTCGGCAAGCAGCTTGATGCAGTCATCGTCACCAACGATTTCAATCTCAACAAGGTCGCGCAGCTTCGCGGAGTCAACGTTTTGAATATCAATGAACTGGCCAATGCGCTGAAGCCGGTCGTGCTGCCGGGCGAAGCGATGCGCGTCTTCATCCTCAAGGAAGGCAAGGAGTATAACCAGGGCGTGGCTTATCTTGACGACGGTACCATGGTGGTCGTGGACAATGCGCGCCGGTTGATTGGGAAGAATGCTGATATCGCGGTCACCAGCGTGTTGCAGACTACGGCCGGCAAGATGATTTTCGGCAAAATCCATGAAGAGTCTGAAAACGGCAACGCCAGCAGCGATCGTGCGCGTCGTCCTTTGCGCGAAGTCAAAACGGCCCCTGCGTTGACTCGCATTAGCGACACCGAATCGTAACGCCAGACTAATCGAATGAACGTCGCGATCGTTGTCGCCGGTGGACAAGGCACTCGTTTCGGCGCCACCCGGCCCAAACAATTCCTCGAAATAAACGGCGTTCCGATCATCATTCATACGCTGCGACAGTTTGAGCAGAGTCGGCAAATCGACCGCGTCGTGCTCGTTTTGCCGGCGGACGATGTAGACGCCTTTCAAACATTCATTAAGAAATTTAGCCTGGCAAAAGTCTCAGGCATGGTCGGCGGAGGTGAGACGCGCGCGCAATCCGTGAGAAATGGATTGGCCGCAGTTGATGAGGCTACTGTCGTAGCGGTGCACGATGCTGTCCGGCCGTTAGTGACCCCTGACGAAATCGATCACGTCGTCGCGGTCGCAAAGCAGACTGGAGCCGCAATTCTAGTCGCGCCCGTGAGTGACACGATTAAGCGGATCAAAGGCGAGCAAATTGTTGAGACAGTGCCGCGCGCGGCATTGCGGCGTGCCTTGACACCGCAAGCGTTTCACTTCCACATTCTCAAGCAAGCGTATCAGGACCTGGAAGTGATTGAATCGTCCGGTGGCGAGGTTACGGATGATAGCTTTTTGCTTGAACGCCTCGGCATGCCTGTGACGATCGTAGAAAGCAGCGCACGGAATATTAAAATTACAACCCCAGCAGACTTGGTAATGGCAGAGGCAGTTCTGCGTGGCACAGACTTCAGTCTGTGTTAGAGCTGCGACCACAGACGGAAGTCTGTGCCACTAATATGTTTCGTATCGGCATTGGACACGACACGCATCGACTCGCTGATTCGCGACCGCTCATTTTAGGTGGGGTGAACATTCCCGCTGAGCGAGGCAGTCAGGGGCATTCAGACGGAGATGCGTTGACGCATGCGATTACCGACGCCGTTCTCGGCGCGCTGTGCGAGGGAGATCTGGGCGTTCATTTCCCGGATTCGGATGAACAATGGAAAGATGCCGACAGCATGCAGTTGCTTTCGCGGGTTGTCTGGCTGGCGCATGAGCGCGGGTTTGAGATTGGCAACATTGATGCGAACGTAATGCTGGAGCGCCCAAAGCTGCGTCTGCACATCGATGCGATGCGGCAGAACCTGGCAAAGATTTTGAATATCGAACCAGCATGCGTGAGCATTAAGGCAAAGACCGGCGAAGGATTGGATGCCGTCGGGCGGGGCGAAGCAATATCGGCGCAGGCCGTGGTTCTACTAAAGAAGAGCTCATCGTAATCATGCGACCACAGGACATCATTCGTAAGAAGCGCGATGGCGGGGAACTCTCGCGCGAGGAGATTGAGTTCTTTGTCCGTGGGGTGACCAGCGGCGACGTGGCCGATTATCAAACGACGGCGTTGCTGATGGCGGTTTTCCTAAGGGGCATGACTGAAGTCGAGCAGTCGATGCTCACGAATGCGATGCTGCATTCGGGTGACATCCTCGACTTCTCAGATATCCCTCAACCTAAGGCTGATAAGCATTCGACCGGTGGCGTCGGCGACAAGACTTCGTTGTTGATCGCGCCGATGGCCGCGGCCGCGGGAATTTGTGTTCCGATGATTTCGGGCCGGGGTCTCGGGCACACCGGCGGCACGCTGGATAAATTGGAATCAATTCCCGGCTATCGCGTGAATCTATCGCTAAAAGAATTTCGCGCGGTGCTCGATCAGTGCGGGTTCGCAATGAACGGACAGACTGCCGAGATTGCGCCGGCGGATCGCAAGCTCTACGCATTGCGTGATGCCACCTCGACCGTCGAAGCCATCCCGCTGATCGTCGCGTCGATTATTTCCAAGAAAGGCGCCGCCGGTTTGGATGCGATGGTGATCGATGTCAAGACCGGTTCCGGCGCATTCATGCCTGAACACGCGCGCGCGAAGCAGTTGGCGCAGGCGCTGGTGGCGACTGGGAACGCGCTCGGCGTTCGTTCCCAGGCGCTGATAACTGATATGAATCAGCCGCTGGGTGAAGCGGTGGGAAATTCGGTCGAGGTTCTGGAGTGCATTGAATTGCTGCGCGGCGAGATCAGGGATGGCGCGCGGCCGGTGCTTGATTTGTCGATCGAGTTGGCCGCTCGCATGGTCATGTTGGTTAAACTCGAATCATCGATTGAAGCATCGCGGGCGCGCATTCAGAAAGTGTACGAATCAGGAGAAGTACTTGAGTGCTTCCGTCGTAACGTCGCAGCTCAAGGCGGCGACGCGCGCGTGTGCGACGAGCCGCGTAAGATTCTGCCGTTGACAGACAAGGCGTTTAAGGTAGAATCGCCGCGCTCCGGATTTGTCGCCGACATCGATACACAAGAGATTGGTAATGCAATCGCGGAAGCGGGTGGCGGCCGCGTGCGCGTCGAAGATCAAATCGATCCGACGGTGGGATTTCTAGCGCGGGTGAAGATCGGCGACGAACTGAAGTCAGGTGATTTGATCGGCACAGTTCTTTGTGATGATGCCGCCAGGGGCGAACGAGCGGCGGCCCGAATTAGCACCGCATATTCAGTTAGCGAAGCACGTCCTCAGGCGCCGTCTTTGATCAAGGAAGTGGTGGAGTAGGAAGAGGTAAGCAGATGAAGCTCAAGCTTTTATTAACGCTGCTGCTGTTGTTGTCTCTCGTTTTTGCCGGCCAGGCGTGCAACAACGCTCTCTACGGTAAGGACGACAAGTCCAAGATTCACGTCGGTATTGTTTTTGACATCGGCGGCAAGGACGATCGCTCTTTTAATGCTGCGGCCTGGAACGGAGTGAAGTGCGCTGAATCGGGAATGCTGCCCGATGGTAAAACGACCTGTGGCAAAGCCCAATTGAATGTGATTGTGCGCGATGTTGAGCCGGGCAACCCTGTCTCGATCGAGCCGGCGATGCGTTCATTTGCGGAACGCGGTTACGATCTGGTGATTGGCGTGGGCTTCGCGCAAGGTCCAATCATGCAGAAGGTCGCGACTGACTATCCCAACATTCAGTTTGCGATTATCGACGGGGTCATCTTTGAGGCGGACGGCAAGACCCCGAAGTCGAACGTCGCGTCACTCGTTTTCAAAGAGCACGAAGGATCGTACCTGGTCGGCCTGCTCGCCGGAATGACGACCAAAACGAACACGATTGGTTTCCTGGGCGGGATGGACATCGGGTTGATTCATCGCTTCGAAGGCGGTTATGAGCAAGGAGCAAAAGCGGTCAATCCGAACATTCAGGTGATTCAAAACTACGTGGGTGTGACCGATGCGGCCTGGAACAATCCCGGAAAGGGAAAAGAGATTGCGCTCGCGCAAATCAGCAAAGGCGCTGACGTCATTTTCACTGCGGCGGGCAACTCGGGACTCGGCGCGTTCGATGCAGTCGAACAGTCCGGTCGGGACGGAACCGGGCGCGCCACGCATTTCGTGATTGGCGTCGATTCAAATCAAAACATGGTGAAGCCCGGTTTTGTGCTGACGAGCATGGTCAAGCGCGTCGACAACGCGGTCTACGATATCGTCAAAGACGTGGTGAACCGTCAATTCAAAGGCGGCTTCCACGTCTTCGGTTTGGACACTGATGGCGTGGCGTATGTGATCGACGCGAACAATCAGACTCTCGTGAGTCCACAGATGATTCAAGCGGCGGAAGATGCGAAGAAGAAGATCGTGTCGGGCGAGATCAAGGTTGTCGATCGAATGATGCAGTAAAAGAGGTCAGTTGTCCGTAGCTAGTTGTCCGTTGTTTTTCTCGTCCTCTGCGGGGAGCAAGATGGCGAAAACAAACTTTGAGCGTCTTCGAGTCTATCAATTGTCAGAAGTGTTGGCAGATCAGATTTGGTCGATTGTCACAGAGTGGAATGTGCTGGCCCGTGACACCGTAGGCAAACAATTGATTAGAGCCGCCGACAGTATTGGGGCAAACATTGCAGAAGGAACTGGCCGCGGAACGTTTGTCGACAATCGACGCTTTGTGCGGATCGCGAGAGGATCGCTAAATGAAACGCAGCATTGGCTTCGCCGGGCCTACAAGCGTGATTTGTTACAGGAGAAAGAAGTTCGTGGGTTGAAATTAATTGTTGATGAGTTGGCGCCAAAGCTTAACGCCCACCTCAATTCTATTGGCAACATAACAGCTCAAGCGCCGAACAACTGACGACGGACCACTGACCACTGACAAGTGATTGAACTAAAAAACATCACTAAACGTTTCGGCGCAGTTCTGGCGAACGATCACATTTCTTTCAAGGTGCCGGCCGGCACCATTCATTCGATTGTTGGAGAAAACGGCGCGGGGAAATCTACGGTGATGCGCATCGCCTACGGCTTCTATACCGCAGATGAAGGCGAGATTCTGGTTAACGGCCAGGTGCGCGAGATTCGCAGCCCGCACGATGCGATCGCGCTCGGCATCGGCATGGTGCATCAGCATTTCATGCTGGTTGAGCCGATGACCGTGGCCGAGAACATCGTCCTCGGATCAGAGCCTGGCAACGCTGCTGCGCTCGACCTCAAAAAAGCTTCAGCGGAGATTCGCAAACTCTCAGATGAATTCAAGCTGTCGGTGGATCCCAACGCTACCATCGAAACGTTGTCGGTCGGGCAACAGCAACGCGTTGAGTTATTGAAGGCGCTCTATCGCCACGCTGAACTCCTGATTCTCGACGAGCCCACGGCGGTGCTGACGCCGCAGGAGGTCGAGGAGTTCTTCGTTATTCTTCGCCGCATGCGGGAGCAGGGGAAGACGATCGTCATCATCACTCATAAACTTTCGGAGGTGTTGGCGATTTCTGATGACGTCACGGTCATGCGCGATGGCAAAGTCGTCGGTAACGTAAAGACGAGTGAGACCAATGCCGCTGAACTCGCGCGCATGATGGTGGGACGCGAAGTCCTGCTCCGCGTCGAAAAGCCGGAGGCCAAACCGGGCGCTGCGGTGGTTAGCACCCGGGGCCTGACGATTTTGGGACGCGATGGATCGAAACGAGTCAATGACGTTTCGTTTGAGGTGAAGGCAGGCGAAATTGTCGGCATTGCCGGCGTCGAAGGAAATGGGCAGACGGAATTGATAGAGGCTTTGGCCGGACTAATTCCATCATCGCATGTCTCCGGCTCCGTTTCTTTTGAAGGGAAAGACATTTCAAATGCAGATGCGCGCCAGCGAAAAGAGCTCGGCATTGCGCATATTCCCGAAGATCGCCACCGTCGCGGATTACTGCTTGATTTTAGTCTCGCCGAGAATACGATTCTCGGGGTTCATTATCGCCGGCCCGCCGTTTCCGCTGATGGAATTCTGCTCGATCAAAAGGGTATTCAAGATCGTACCGCGCAGGTGATTCGCGATTTTGATGTGCGGCCGCCGAACCCGGAACTGCCGGCGCGAGCTTTATCGGGCGGCAACCAGCAGAAACTAATCATCGGCCGCGAGTTTGGATTGCCCCCCAGGCTATTGCTGGTGTCGCAACCGACGCGCGGCGTTGACATCGGGGCAATCGAATTTATTCATAGAAAGATCGTGGCGCTGCGCGATGAAGGTTGCGCGGTGTTGCTGGTGTCGGCTGAGTTGGAAGAAGTTACCGCCCTCTCCGATCGCTTGTTGGTGATTCACAACGGACAGATTGTGGGCGAAGTCGATCCGAAAGTTACCACGAACGAAGAGATTGGCCTGATGATGACGGGAGGAAAACGATGAATGCTGAACGATGAGCGAATCATTACGACCGATTGTTCATCATTCATCATTCCGCGTTCATTATTTTCAGTATGAAATACGTTCGCGAAATCCTGTTTCCGCTCGTCGCCGTGCTGGTCGCATTCCTGATTGGCGGCATTGTTGTCTGGATAATTGGCGACAGCCCCTGGCAAACGTACAAGCTGCTGATTGGCAGCGCATTTTCCTGGCCGGATGGAATTGGCTACACGCTTTTCAATGCGACGCCGTTGATCTTCACGGGTTTGGCAGTCGCGGTCGCGTTTCGCTGTGGCCTTTTGAATATCGGCGCGGAAGGGCAGCTATATGTCGCGGCGTTCGCGGCGGCCTGGGTCGGATTTAAATTCGGAGCGCAGGATCCGGGCAACACTGCGATCACCCCATTCCTTCATTTGCCCGCAGTGGTGTTGGTGCCGTTGTGTTGCATCGCCGCGATCGCCGCGGGCGCCATCTGGGGCGGGATTCCGGGCGTGCTCAAAGCGAAATTCGGATCGCATGAAGTCATCAACACGATCATGTTGAACTTCATCGCGGTCGCACTGCTCAGTTACTTCACCCAATATCGCTACAAAATTCCAGGCGATCCAATCTTGCAAACCGCGCCGGTCAGTCCGCAGGCGCATCTGCCGACGCTGGGCCGGTTCATTCCCGGCTTCCCCGAACGCATTCCGCTGAACCTCGCTTTCATTCTCGCGGTGATCGCGTGCATCCTCGTTTACATTTTTCTGTGGAAGACAAAATGGGGATATGAGTTGCGCGCAACCGGCGCCAATCCATCAGCAGCCGAATATGGCGGGGTATCGATTCGCAAACAGATCATTTTGGCCATGGGCATTTCCGGTGGGTTGGCCGGCATGGTCGGCATCAACGAAGTCCTTGGTTATCGGCACAGTTATTACGATGGCTTCTCGGCGAACTACGGTTTCGTCGGCATCGCCGTGGCGCTGCTCGGCCGCAATCATCCGGTGGGAGTTTTCCTGGCAGCGATCCTGTTCGCGATCCTTCTGCGGGGCGGCATCTTCGTGGACGCGTTCACGCTGCACGTTTCGAAGGACATTGTCGATATGCTCCAGGGAATCGTAATTATCCTGGTGGCGTTGCGGCCGGACGCGATCTTCGGCGGAGCAATCAAGAAATTTGGATTGATGAAGAAGGCTAAAGTCTAGTGCGGCAAATCTTCACCTGGTCACTCTTGTTCTCGACGCTGCGTTTGTCGACGCCGCTCGTGCTGGCGGCGCTGGGCGGCCTCTACTCGGAACGCTCGGGTGTCATCAACATTGCGCTCGAAGGGTTGCTTTTGGCGGGAGCTTTCACCGCGGCGGCGGTTACTTTCTATGCGCACAGTCCCTGGGTGGGATTGGGTGCGGCAATCATCGCCGGCGCCGCAGTCGCAGCCATTCTCGCCGTGGCGTGCATTCGCTTCAAAGCCGATCAGGTTGTCACCGGCACCGGCATCAACATTCTGTTCATCGGATTACCGGCGGTTTTGAGCGGAGCGCTGTTTCTTTCTTCCGGCTCCACCCCGCAGGTGCCGAAAGAGAATCTGTTGCCGGTGTTGTCGGGAGTTCTGCCTTTCATGCCAGGGTGGCGAATCTTCACCGACGTCTCGATCATTTCGCTCGTGGCTCTGATTGTGGTTGGGCTCACCTGGTACGTTTTGTACCAGACGCCGTTTGGCTTGCGTTTGCGAGCGGTCGGTGAGAATCCGGAAGCCGCGGATGCCGCCGGCGTGGGTGTCAATCGAATGCGTTACGTGGGCGTGATTCTTTCGGGAGTCCTGGCAGGAATCGGCGGCGCCTATCTTTCCATCGGACAGTCATCACTGTTCACTCGCAACATGGCTGCCGGCCGCGGATTTATCGCGCTGGCGGCGTTGATTTTTGGGAAGTGGCGGCCGGTGCAGACGATGCTCGCGTGTCTGCTGTTTGGTTTGGCCGACGCGCTCACAATTCAAATGCAAGGCGTGGCTAAGCTGCCCTGGAATCCTTCGGAAGACATTCCCGTGCAATTCATCCAGATGATTCCCTACATCGTCACCATCGTTGTGCTGGCTGGCTTCATCGGCCAATCACGCGCGCCCAAAGCTCTGGGAACCCCGTATCAAAAAGAGAGATGAGTAGTACAGGCTTTAGTCTGTGAGGGCCGAGCACACAGCCTGAAGTCTGTGCCGCGGATGACATCTAAGGTTGTTAATGTTGTAATGTCTTGACGTAAACTCATGTCAGCAAAAGCCAATCCGATGAGTGTATACGACCGCGCCAAACGCGCCGCAGAGCAAATTAGTTCACGTACCAAAATGACGCCGTCAATTGCCGTCGTGCTGGGTAGCGGCCTGGGCGCATTCGCAGACGAACTCGCCGATTCGACCTCGGTTGCCTACAACGAAATTCCGGGATTTGCTCAGGCCACGGTCGAAGGCCACGCGGGCAAAATGGTAATTGGGAAAGCCGGTGACGTCCCCATCGCGGCGATGCAGGGACGCTTTCATTTTTATGAAGGCTACTCGCTGGACGACGTAACTTTTCCGATTCGCGTGCTGAAGCTGTTGGGCGTGCAGACGCTGATTCTGACAAACGCCGCCGGTTCGCTCAACACGGAATTCACCCCCGGCTCGTTGATGGTGATTAGCGATCACATCAACTTGATGGGGACGAATCCTTTAATTGGCCCGAATGATAATCGCTTTGGACCTCGCTTTCCGGATCTTACATCTACTTACGATCCCGATTTGCAGAACCTCGTAATCGAAGAGGCGAAGGCCATAGATGTTGATATGCGCCGCGGCGTCTATGCAGCCTTGACCGGCCCCAGCTATGAGACACCCGCCGAGATTCACATGGTGCGCACCCTGGGGGCCGACGCCGTTGGGATGAGCACCGTGCCCGAAGCAATCGTGGCGCGACACATGGAGATGAGCCTCATTGGCATTTCGTGTATCACCAATCTGGCAGCTGGAGTGTCGAACCGTCCCATCGACCACAGCCAGGTGATGGAGATTGGCAAACGAGTGCGGGGACAGTTTACTGAACTATTGAGACGAGTGATCGCGAAGCTGGGCTAAGAACTGACAGATGATCATCGGCATTTCCGGAGGCACAGGTTCAGGCAAGACGACAGTAGCTAATCGGATTCTGGAATCCGTGCGCGCCGACGAAGTCGTCTTCATTCAGCAGGATCTTTACTATCGCGACTTGAAGGACATGCCGCTTGATTATCGCAACGCGGCCAACTTCGATCATCCGGATGCCGTTGATAACGAACTGCTAATTAATCATCTTAAGAAGTTGAATGCCGGTGAACCGGTCGAGCTTCCGATTTATGATTTCAAGACGCACTCAAGGCTTCCGGCAACGACGCGCGTTCAGCCGAAGCCCATCGTCATCGTTGAGGGCATTCTGATCTTCGCTGAGCCGCGCCTGCTCGAGCAGATGGAAATCAAGATTTTCGTCGATACCCCGGATGACCTTCGTTTTATTCGCCGCCTGCGTCGCGATATTGCCGAGCGCGGGCGCACGCTTGATTCAGTAATTGACCAATACATTGCGACGGTGCGGCCAATGCACATGCAGTTTGTCGAACCGTCAAAGCGCTTTGCAGACGTAATCATTCCTGAGGGTGGTCATAATCTTGTGAGCATTGATTTGATAAGCGGAAAGATTCGCGAGAGGCTGGCCCGAGAAACACATGTGGGAGGCCAGCTTTGAGCGATACTGATTCGTTAATTGAAATAGCGAAAAAAGCGCGTGACTGTTCACTCGCGCCGTTTTCAAATTTTTTGGTAGGCGCAGCGCTGCGAACCAAAGCCGGGAAGATCTATACCGGCTGCAATATCGAAAGTGCCAGCTATGGGCTGACCGTGTGCGCCGAACGCGTCGCAATTTGGAAGGCGCTGTCCGAATGTGAGCGAGACTTTACAGACCTCGTGGTGGTTGTCGATACCGAACAACTGACCCCGCCCTGCGGCACCTGCCGGCAGATTATTTGGGAGTACACCAAGCACGCCAAAATCACGCTGGCCAACCTGAAGGGTCAGAGTGAAATTGTCGACATCCGGGAACTCCTGCCCAAGGCGTTCGACGCGAGATTCTTGCAGGGCGGCGCCAAGTGAAACTGCGATGAACAGATTCGCATTCGCGAAATTCGTTGTTGCTATCTTCCTGGTTTGTGCGTCGATTATTCCGACCGTGGCCCAACGCAGAGAGATATCTGTGGACCTGATCATCCGAGGCGGCACCGTGGTGACGATGGACGGTGCGCGTCGCGTGATTGAAAACGGCGGCATCGCGATCAAAGACGGCCGCATCGTGGCAGTCGACACGGCTGCTCTCATGGATCTCAACTATAGCTCGCGGCAGGTAATCGAAGCGCAGGGCAAGGTTGTGATTCCCGGTCTGATCAATGGCCACACCCATGTGCCGATGACCCTGTTTCGCGGGATCGCGGATGATCTCGATTTGCAGGAATGGCTCACCAAATACATCTTTCCGGCCGAGGCCAAGAACGTGACCGAAGATTTCGTGCGGGTGGGGACGCGTCTGGGATTGGCGGAAATGATTCGCAGCGGGACGACGACCTACTGCGACATGTATTACTTCGAAGACGCGATCGCGGACGAGACCTTCAAGGCCGGGATGCGCGGCGTGCTCGGAGAGACAGTCATCGACTTTCCGGTCGCCGATAACAAAACCAACGGGGAGGCGATGGCCTACGTCGAGCGTTTTGTCCAACATTGGAAGGGGAGCGCACTCATCGTCCCCGCGATCGCTCCGCACGCGCCTTATACGGTTTCTGCTGAACATCTGAAGGCCGTGCGTGCGTTCTCGGATCGCACCGGCGCACCAATCGTCATTCACATCTCTGAGACGAAGCGCGAGGTTGACGACAGCATCAAAGATAAAGGCGCCAGCCCGATCGATTACCTCAATCGACTGGGATTTCTAAATGACCGGGTCATCGCCGCGCACGTCGTGTGGCCGACCGAAGAGGAACTCGGGTTATTGCAAAAGCTGGGCGTGGGCATCGTCCACAACCCGCAATCGAACATGAAGCTGGCTTCCGGTGTGGCTCCGGTGCCGCAGATGCTGAAGAACAATTTGCCGGTGGGCCTCGGCACTGATGGCGCTGCTTCAAATAATGACCTCAGTCTCTGGGAAGAGATGGACACCGCCGCCAAGCTTCATAAGTTAATCAGCAAAGATCCCAAAGTCGTAACCGCGCAGGAAGCTTTTGAGATGGCGACGATTCGCGGCGCGCGCGCGTTGCACCTCGAAAAAGAGATCGGATCGATTGAAAAAGGAAAGCGCGCTGATCTGGCCATCGTCGATCTCGACGATCTAAATCAGACGCCTTATTACAACATCTATTCCGACCTGGTTTATTCAGCCAAGGCGGGGGATGTGCATACCGTCGTGATAGAAGGACGCGTCGTTATGCGCGATCGCCGCCTGTTGACTCTCAACGAAGCGGCTATTAAGGCTGATGCGCGCAAGTACCGCGAGCGAATCGTCAAGAGTGTCGGGATAAAGACGGTCCCCGAAGAGTAATCTTATTCGACGGCCCTCACCGACGATGAACGTTTGTTAGCGCCGTTCTTCCCGTTTGTCTGCTTGTTCGAGAGTAGGTGATACGGCACGCTGATGACGATCACGTTGTGCTTGAAGAGCAGGGCGCCCTTCAGCAACAGCGAACTCTGATTGTGCAGCAAATGATGCCACCACTTTGCCGGAACGAATTCAGGTAACACGACCGTAATCACCTTATTCGGATAGAGGGTCAGCCGCCGGTCGATGTAGCGAGTCAGCGGACCAACCAGCGAGCGGTACGGCGAGGCAATTACGACCAGCTCCACACCTTCAACCCAGCCGCTCCATTTCTCGCGCAGCTTCTGCGTAGCTTGATCGTCAACGTTAATGTAAATCGCAGTGACGTGCCCATGCGCGATTGCTTTGGCATATTCCAGGGCCTGCAAAACGCCGCGGTGTATCCCGGAAATTGGCACAATCACTTCGTGTTCAATTGGCTGAACCTTCTGCGCGCCCTCGGTGGTGAGCTGCCGCGCCACGTCGAGGTAGTGGCGATGAATCGCGCGGAACAAGGCTACCAGCAGCGGAATCAGGACCACGACGATCCATGCGCCGTGGATAAATTTGGTGGTGACGAGCACGATGAGCACCACGAGAGTCGCGCACGCGCCCAGACCATTTATTAAAATCGATTTCTTCCAATGTTTCGCGGCTTGAGCTTCTTCCGGCTTGATGCGATAAGCGTCGGTGTTTGCAGGGCTGGACGCTTCGTCCTTCGTGTTAGCCGCGGCCTTTAGCGCGCGGCCAGCTTTCATCCAGTGTCGCACCATGCCGCTTTGAGACAGCGTAAAAGAGAGAAACACGCCGACGGCGTACAGTGGAATCAGCCTGCTGGTATCGCCGCCAAAAGCGATTACTAACACCGCGGCAAACATCGCGAGAATGATGATGCCGTTTGAGAAGACCAGTTTGTCGCCGCGGGTGGCGAACTGTCTCGGTAAGAAGCGATCTCGCGCGAGCAGGCTGGCGAGGCGAGGGAAGTCCGCGAACGAGGTGTTGGCCGCCAGGATTAATATCAGTGCGGTGGTCCCTTGAATGACGTAATAGAACCAACCCATCGGACCGGTGAAGATAATGCGCGCGAACTGCGAGATGACGGTTTCGTTTTCGCTGGGATGCACGCGATAGAGATAGGCCATCACACTCGTGCCGATGAACATGGCCGCCAACAACGCCGCCATCCATGCCAACGTGGTCGCCGCATTCTTCGATTCAGGCTGTTTGAAGGCGGGAATGCCGTTCGAGATGGCTTCGGTTCCTGTCAAGGCAACGCATCCGTTTGAAAAAGCGCCCAGCACGAGAAACCAGGTCAGCGGACCAACCTGATAGCCCTCGGCCAGCTTCAGGTGTTCATTGGTAGCGACAATTGTGACCGGATGAATGACGTAATGAATAATTCCGTACCCGACCATGAACAAGAAACTGATTACGAAGGAATAAGTAGGCCCGGCGAACAGGGCGCCTGACTCGCGCACACCGCGCAGGTTGGCCAGGGCAATGAAGGCGATCAGAATCAGGCAAAGCAAGACTTTGTGATTATCGATTCCCGCCCACTTTGTCCCTTGCGCTGCCGACGTAATGGCCGCGACGCCAGCCGAAATCGAAACCGAGACGGTCAATACGTAATCAACCAGCAAGGCTGCCGCGGCTACCAGTCCGGGGGTGGTCCCCAGATTGTCCTTCGCGACTATGTATGCCCCTCCGCCCGAAGGGTAAGCGAAAATTGTTTGACGGTAGCTGATGGCGACGATGATCAGTACCAGCACGATAGCCATCGTGATTGGCACTACGTAGGTGAACGCATTCGCTTGTCCAAACGCGAAGGCGATGGCCAGAACCAGCAGAATTTCTTCCGTGGCGTACGCGGTGGAAGACAGCGCGTCGGAAGCAAAGACCGCGAGGCCGGTTTTTTTCGAAAGCCGCTCATGAACCGCCATCGCGGTTTTCTTTGCTTTGCCGACCAGTAAACGTTTGAGCGTGTAAGCCATAGAAAAGGGTCAGGGAGTCACGAGCCTGTTTCAGACTCGAGCCTTACGTAGATTTCTCCCAACGAATCGCGAGCATCACATCCTCGGGACCAAGATTTTCGATTAAGATTTCGTTTGCGGGAGGGAATTCGCCCTGTTCCATCAGGTAGTTCGCCAGCCGCCGTTCCGCACAGCTGACCCAAAAATGATTTGAACGTTCAATGCGTCCGCCCGTGCGCCAAGCAGTTTCGCGCAGAAGCTGACTTGAAATCTCGACCCTGATTTCTCGATCAATCCCTTCGCAATCCTGTACGCGGAATCGAAAGGTCCCTCCGTCGGGTACAAGAAGATTGTCGGTCTCCCACGGCCGCACAATTACAAAACCGTTTTCGGTGAGAAGCTGAATCGAATTCTCGTCATCGTCGTAAGAATGGATCGTGAGATCGGTTGGCTGTGCGAGCGGGCCGCTGCCGCGTTCGCCTTCTATTAGTTCGATGCGGCGAGCCAACGCTGCCAGCTCCGCGGTTAGCTCCGCCAGCCGTTGCGCAAATTCTTCGGGTACCTTGATTTCGTTTAGGACGCGCACTTGCCACCGCGACTCTGCGTCGCCAGTGTCAGGTTAGTGCCGATGATGTAAGGATGGAGTAAGCGGTTTATAAAGAGTTCGTAAAGACCTGAGAACTCATCTGCCTTCATCGAGATTGAACCGATAGCCAATCCACGGCTCGGTCAGGATGTAGCGAGGCTTTGACGGATCGGGTTCGATTTTTTTGCGCAGCTGCCCGATGAAGACACGCAGGTATTCATGCTGCTCGGTGTACTCGCCGCCCCAGACTGCGCCCAGCAGAGAACGATGCGTCAGTACTTTGCCGGCGTTTCGCACCAGGTGCGTGAGCAGATCAAATTCTTTGGGAGTCAGTCGCAATTCCTCACCACCGCGAGTCACCACATGCGCATCGAGATCGATTCGGAATTCACCAACTTCGAGCAAGCGCGCTTGCATGTCATCAGCTGGTTGTCGCCGGAGTGCGGCCCGAATGCGGGCCATCAACTCATCCATGCCGAAAGGTTTCGTTACGTAATCGTCCGCGCCGGCATCAAGCGCTTCCACTTTGGTTCGTTCTTCGCCACGCACGGACAGCACTATGATTGGAACATCGGACTTTGCTCGCAATCGCCGGCACAATTCGAGCCCATTCATATTAGGCATGGCGAGATCGGTGATGACGAGGGCCGGCGGCCAATCCTGGAATGTTTGCAGCGCGAAACCGCCGTCGCCGGCGACGCGCACGTCATATCCCTTTGATGTA
Source organism: Pyrinomonadaceae bacterium (assembly GCA_044870975.1). Taxonomy (GTDB): domain Bacteria; phylum Acidobacteriota; class Blastocatellia; order Pyrinomonadales; family Pyrinomonadaceae; genus UBA11740. The sequence goes on along the minus strand of JBIOZK010000220.1, from coordinate 12,276 downwards.
AGGCTGCGCAAGAGCACCCGGGTGATCTGCGGCTCGTCATCGACAACCAGGATGCGTGGTTTGCTTTGCATTAGCTCTGCGCTTGACGCGATTCGCTCTCGGCTTCGGGAGGGCGGGAGAGTGATCCGACCGGCAATTCAATTACGAACCGCGCTCCCGCGCCCCGGTCAGCATCTTCAACCCAGATGCGGCCATGATGCGCCTCGACGATTCCGCGCGCGATGGCGAGGCCCATCCCGGTTCCAGACACGCGCTGGTCAGAGACGTCTCCGTCGCGCATAGCGCGAAAGAACTTTTCGAACACTCGATCGCGCACTTCAGAGCGAATGCCAGGGCCGTGGTCTTCGACGCTGATCATAATGGCGCCGTCGATGCTCTGCGTGGCGCGCACGGTAATCGGAGATTCGGGCGGCGAGTATTTGGCCGCGTTGTCGATCAACGTGTAAATCGCTTCGGAGATTGCGTGTTCGTCAACCGTGACCCGGGGCAATTCGTCGAGCCAAACTTCCAGACGATGTGAACGGGTACGCGGCTCGGCGCGTTTTAGAGCGGCCGCTACCATCTCTTCAACCGAAGAGGGCTGAAGTTGCAGTCGCATGTCACCGGCATCGATGCGCGCCAGCTTGGTCAAACCTTCAACGAAGCGATCAAGACGGTCAGCTTCTTCGTCGATAACCTGGAGCATCTCTTTGCGGGTTTCCTGGTCGAATGCCTGATCAGTCCTGTCGCGCTCAGTTGCGTAGAGGTCGTCCAGCATCGCGGTTGCTGATGCTTTGATCGACGTAAGCGGCGTGCGGAAGTCATGCGTCACTGCATCAAGCAACGCCGATTTTAGCCGTTCGCTCTGTTTCAATGCTTTTGCCTGACTCGAACGTTCAAACGAATCCTGCAATTCATAATACAGCCGCTCCACTTCCCGCTTTGCCGTTTCAGCATCTTCAGCTCGCTGCTTGGCACTCCCGGAAAGCTGACCGACTGTAATCGCAGTTACCATGAACGCGATGAACGCGATCCAGTTCGCCGGATCCTTGATGGCAAAAGTACCAAACGGCGGCAGGAAGAAAAAATTCAGACTGAGAACGCCGATAATTGATGCGCCGACCGCAGGTATGGAACCCCAGGCCCGAGCGACAAAGAGAATTACGAGAAGAAACGCCAGCGCCACCGTTGTCGGATTGATGTGAGACCCCGGTAACTTGAGGGCCGCCGTGGCGACGCCGATGGCCGCGATTGCCAATCCAACGGCGAGCCATCTTGAGGTGACGGGTAAGAGAAATATCATTTCGTGGCGGCTACAATTGCGCCGCGATTGTAATCGACCTGCTCAGCCGAAGCATGTCCTCGTAGGAAGTAGTCGTTCTGGAAACTTGATAAAAAAGTAAGGAATGCTATAATCAGGCCGAAATACAAAGAAAACAGGCAAAATGAAGATTTCTGCACACGAAGAGTACGGCCTGCGATGCCTGGTGCAATTAGCACGGGCGGAGACCCGCGACGAGTCGCTCACGCTGAATCAGATTGCGGATGCCGAGGGTCTGTCAGCGGCCAACTCCGGCAAGCTGATGTGGATTCTGGTCAAGGCCGGCCTGGTGCAATCGACTCGCGGCGCGAATGGCGGATACACGCTGGCGCGACCGGCGTCTGAGATCCGGTTGAACGAAGTGATTCGCATCTTGGACGAGGACACTGTCGATGGATTCTGCAAGACGCATGCGGGCGTCCTCGATGAATGTGTGCACACGAGCGACTGCGGCATCCGTCCGGTGATCGTCGGACTTCATGAGATTGTGCAGAACGCTCTGTCAGAAATTACGCTGGCTGAGTTGATTGGGTCGGAAGAGAAAGTTGACGCGCGAGTGCATCAGATTCAAGGTTTGCGCGCGGTTCAGAGTTCAAGCTTCAGCCTGCCGTCGCGGCGCACAACCTAAAGCGGAGAAGATATGAGCACTGCTGAGATACTGGCCAACAGAGAATACAAATACGGATGGACCACCGATATTGAGTCTGAGATGATTCCGCGCGGGTTGAGCGAAGACACGGTGCGGATAATCTCTGCCAAGAAAGACGAGCCCGAATGGATGCTCGAGTTTCGGCTGAAAGCCTACCGACATTGGCTGACGATGAAAGAGCCGAACAAGTGGCCCAACATCGAATATCCCCAGGTCGATTACCAGGACATCATTTATTACAGCGCCCCGAAGCAGAAAGCCACGAAAGCAAGTCTGGATGAAGTCGATCCGGAACTGCTGCGCACGTTCGAGAAACTCGGGATCCCGCTTTCTGAGCAGAAGCAGTTGGCGAACGTAGCCGTTGACGCCGTTTTTGATTCGGTCTCGGTCGCGACCACTTACAAAGAAAAGCTGAAGAAGCATGGCGTGATTTTTTGTTCCTTTAGCGAGGCAGTTAGGGAGCATCCCGAAATCGTGCGGAAGTATCTCGGCTCGGTGGTGCCGACGAACGATAACTTCTTTGCGGCGCTAAACAGCGCGGTATTTTCGGACGGATCGTTCTGCTTCATTCCCAAAGGCGTGCGGTGTCCGATGGAGTTATCCACGTATTTCCGGATCAATAATTCGGAGTCAGGACAGTTTGAGCGCACGCTGATCGTGGCTGAAGAGGGCGCTTACGTTTCTTACCTCGAAGGCTGCACAGCGCCCCAGTTCGACAAGAATCAATTGCATGCAGCGGTCGTGGAACTGGTCGCGCTCGATGATGCGGAGATCAAGTATTCGACCGTGCAGAACTGGTATGCGGGTGATGAAACCGGCAAAGGCGGCATTTATAACTTCGTGACGAAGCGCGGCAAGTGCGCGGGTCGCAATTCGAAAATTTCCTGGACGCAGGTCGAGACTGGCTCCGCCATTACCTGGAAATATCCATCCTGCATTTTGATGGGTGACAACTCGATTGGCGAGTTCTATTCAGTGGCGCTGACGAATCACGCGCAGGAAGCCGATACCGGCACGAAGATGATTCATCTCGGCAAGAACACGCGCTCAACGATTGTGTCGAAGGGGATTTCCGCCGGCCGCGCGAATAATAGTTATCGCGGCCTGGTCAAGGTCATGCCCAAGGCCGAAAACGCGCGCAACTATACGCAATGCGACTCGATGCTGATCGGCAGCAACTGTAGCGCAAATACGTTTCCGTATATCGAAGTGATGAACGACACTTCGCAAGTCGAGCACGAAGCTTCAACTTCGAAGATTAGCGAAGAGCAGTTGTTCTATCTGATGCAGCGTGGCATTTCGCAGGAAGATGCGGTGTCGCTCATCATCAACGGTTTTTGTAAAGACGTCTTCCTGCAACTCCCGATGGAGTTCGCAGTCGAAGCGACGCGCCTGCTGGGGTTGAAACTGGAAGGCGCGGTTGGATAAGAGGCGGTGAAGGAGAGACGCGGTGACGCGGTGAAAGTTCTCCGTGTCGCCGCTTCTGCGCGTCCCCCGTCAATTGAAGGAGAGTACGTTGTTAGAGATTAAGAATTTGCAGGCGTCGGTTGATGGCAAAGAAATTCTGAAAGGCATCAACCTGACGGTTAATAAAGGCGAAGTACACGCCATCATGGGTCCGAATGGTTCGGGCAAATCAACCCTGGCAAAGGTGCTCGCCGGGCATCCGTCATACGAGGTTACTGGCGGCGAAGTCATCTACGAAGGCAGGAGTCTTCTGGACATGTCGCCTGATGAACGCGCGCGCGAAGGCGTCTTCATGGCGTTTCAGTACCCCGTTGAGATTCCCGGTGTTTCCAACGCACAGTTCCTTCGTCTGGCCTACAACGAGAAGCAGAAACACATCGGCGAAGAGGAACTCGATCCGCTCGAGTTCAAAGATTTGCTGAAAGAGAAGGCGGCGCTGGTCGAGATGGACGCGAGTTTCATGACGCGCTCGGTGAACGAAGGGTTTTCCGGCGGCGAGAAGAAGCGGAATGAGATTCTGCAGATGGCCGTGCTCGATCCGAAGCTGGCCGTGCTCGATGAAACCGATTCGGGTTTGGATATCGATGCACTCAGGATCGTCGCGGGGGGCGTCAATAAGCTTCACAGTCCGGAGCGGGCGTCGATCGTGGTCACGCACTATCAGCGTCTGCTGAATTACATCATTCCGGATTTTGTGCACGTGCTTTCCGGCGGCCGCATCGTCAAGGAAGGCGGCAAGGAACTCGCGCTGGAGTTGGAAGAGAAGGGTTACGATTGGCTGAAAAACGACAACGGGGCAGCCGCGGCAAAGAAATGAAAGCATCAGCGGCTACAGATTCTTACGCCTCAGCTTTTGGTGAGATCGCCAGTCGGCGATCTGCCGAGCCTGCCTGGCTGCGCGAATTTCGCGAGCGCTCGTTCACGCGTTTCCAGGAACTCGGATTCCCATCGGTCGATGAGGAAGAATGGAAGTACACAAACGTCGCCGCCATCGCGAAAGGTGAGTTCGCTCCGGTCACGCACGCGAACGGCACGGCGCTGACGGCTGATGGTTTGCGCGGCTTCTCGTACGAAGAAGCGCCATCGCGACTGGTCTTCGTTAACGGAGTATTTCGTCGCGACCTGTCCTCGCAGTTGGCTGATGGCGTCACCGCGATTGATTTAGTCGAAGCTGCCAATGACTCGCAATTTGCCTCCGTCATCGCCGGGCTCTTCGATCGGCGCGCGGAATCTGCCAATGGCTTTGTTGCCCTGAATAATGCGCTTTTCATGGGTGGAGTGTTTCTGAGGATTCCGCGAAACGTGGTGGCGGAAGCGCCGATTCACCTTTTATTTGTGACTGAGTCCGCCAACGGTGAAAGGCCGGCCGGGTTGCCTCGCGTGGTGGTTCACGCGGAAGCCAACACTGCAGTCACCATCCTTGAAAGCTATGCGAATGCGGACGATGGCGCTTATCTGACGAACGCGGTTATCGATTTCCAGGTTGACGACTCGGCGCAGGTGCAGCATTACAAAGTTCAGCGCGAGAGTGCGAACGCATTTCACATCGCGAATACCAGCGCCGACGTCGGCCCGAAGGCCAAATACGAAACGACTTCAATCAATCTCGGCAGTGGTCTTTCACGCCATGACATCGACGTTCGCATGGATCATGAAGGCGCGGAATGCGCGGTTGATGGTCTTTACATGGTCGAAGGCAGCCAGCATCACGATACCCATTCTGTGATCGATCATCGGCAGCCGCATTGCACCAGTCGTCAGCTTTACAAAGGAATCCTCGACGGCAAGTCGCGCGCGGTTTTCAACGGCAAGGTATTCGTACGTCACGGCGCGCAGCAGACTGACGCGCAGCAGACGAACAAGAATCTATTGCTGTCGAAGGAAGCGCAGGTTGATACCAAGCCGCAATTGGAAATCTACGCCGACGACGTTAAGTGCACGCACGGAGCGGCCGTGGGGCAGCTCGATGAAGACGAACTGTTTTACCTGGAAAGCCGCGGCATCAATCCGGCATTGGCGAAGAACATGTTGACCTACGGTTTTGCTGAAGAAGTCATCGAGCGGATCAAAATCAATTCAATCAAGCGGGAACTCGACGAAGCCGTGTTGAACCGATTGCATTCCGAATTCCAGATTGAGGCTTAGATGGCAATCGTCGAAGAACTAATTCCTATCAGGCCCAAGCCCAGCCGGGAATGGGATGTCGAGCGCATTCGTAAGGACTTTCCGGTCCTGAGCCAGCGAGTGAACGACAAGCCGCTCGTCTATCTTGACAACGCTGCGTCGTCACAAGTTCCCACGATGGTGATTGAGCGCGGCGCCCAGTATATCCAGCGGGAACATTCAAACATTCATCGCGGCGTGCATTACCTCAGCATGAGAGCGACGAGCGCGTATGAAGGCGCGCGCGAGAAGGTCAAACGCTTTATTAATGCGGCAGATGTTAAGGAATGCATCTTTGTCCGCGGCGCCACCGAAGGCATCAATCTCGTAATGCACGGCTATGGCCGGAAGTTCATTGGTGCTGGTGACGAGATCATCATTTCGGCGATGGAGCATCATGCGAACATCGTCCCGTGGCAAATGCTCTGCGAAGAAAAAGGCGCAAAGCTGCGGGTTATTCCGATCAATGACGCCGGCGAGTTGTTGATGGACGAGTACGACGCGCTGCTGAACGAGCGCACCAAGTTTGTGGCGGTGACGCATGTTTCAAATGCACTCGGCACGATCAATCCGGTGAAGGAGATCATCGATCGCGCGCACAAGTACGGCGTGCCGGTACTGATCGATGGCGCCCAGCAGGCGCCGCACGGCAAGGTCGACGTGCAGGATCTCGACTGCGACTTCTACGCTTTTTCAGGGCACAAGATGTTTGCGCCGACCGGTAGCGGTGTCGTTTACGGTAAGCGGCGTCTGCTGGAACAGATGAATCCGTTTCAGGGCGGCGGCGACATGATTAGGACTGTGACCTTCGAAAAAACGACGTACGCAGATTTGCCGAACAAGTTTGAAGCGGGCACCCCCGCGATTGCTTCCCAGATTGGCCTGGGCGCGGCCATTGATTATCTGAACATCATCGGTCGCGAGAAAGCTGCGGCTTACGAGCACGATTTGCTGAACTACGCGACGCAGCGGTTGTTGGCGATTGAAGGTGTGCGTATCGTGGGCACGGCGAAAGAGAAACTCAGCGTCATCTCTTTCACGATCGACAATGTTCATCCGCACGACATTGGCACGATCCTCGATCAGCAGGGCATCGCGATTCGCGCCGGCCATCATTGCGCGCAGCCAGTCATGCAGCGTTTCAAGATTCCCGCGACTGCGCGCGCTTCGTTTGCCTTCTATAACACGAAGCAGGAAGTCGATGTCCTGGCGGAAGCGATCGAGAAAGTGATCGAGGTCTTTTCGTAAGATGCGAGTGGTGATGGGGCTGATCATGTTAGCGTCAACCCCGATGCCGGCCGGTCTGCTCGCGGCTTTCGCTCAACAACCCGCCGTTCCAATAACGAAAGCAAATGCTATAAAGGACGTTCGCGTATCATCGCTACCGGGGTGGCTTGAGGCGGTTTCTAACGAATGTAACTTCAGGATTCTTTTTCCCGGCAAACCGAAGATAGATGACGATGTCGTTTCCATGAGAGGCTTCAAAGTTACCACTTCATCAGGTAATTGGAGTGCGTCGTGCGCTGATCTCGGCCGTTCTATTCCGAACGACGAAGCCGCGCTCAGACAGCTTTATCAGCAGAGCATGGATGAAATGACCCGCAACAAGACTTACGTCATAGCCAGCGGCGATGTATTCCTCAACGGCAGATTGGGGGCCGAGTTTCGGATTCGTGGCCTGAGCCGGACCAGTTACACGCGGGCATTTGTCGTCGGCCGGAGACTCTACACAATATCAGTGAGTCAGAAGAAGGCGCCGCAGTCGGGCAGCGAGAATCCCTCCGACGTCCAACAGTTCTTCGATTCATTTGCCTATTGGGATTGATAATTGAGATGTCTGAACTAAGCGAGCTATACCAACAAGTCATCCTCGATCACAACAAGAAGCCGCGGAATTTTCATAAGCTCGAGAATGCGAACCGCAAGGCTGAAGGCTACAACCCGTTATGCGGCGATCAACTGAATGTCTATCTGCACGTCGAAGAGGATCAAGTGCAGGACGTGAGCTTCGAAGGCTCAGGCTGCGCTATCTCCAAAGCGTCCGCCAGCATGATGACCCAGGCGGTGAAGGGAAAGACAAAAGCTGAGGCTGAGGCGCTCTTCAATGAATTTCACCGGATGGCCATGGGCGAGTTGGATGAAGAGAACGAACCCAACAATCTTGGGAAATTGAAGATATTCGCCGGCGTGCGAGACTTTCCGGCGCGCGTTAAGTGCGCGACTCTTTCCTGGCACACCATGCACGCGGCGTTGCACGATGAGCAGGTCGTCACGACCGAGTGAAGCGCCGCTAATTACCTAAAAACACCTGCAATTTGCGCGTTCGGCAAAATATTCGTTGACCTCCACGAACGCCGTCCTTATGATGAAATTAACCCGGCGCCGAGCGGTTCCGGGCAATTAGAGTCCCTGCCCTACCTCACGTCCTAAGAAATCAGCTTCAATCCCGGGAGTTACCTCAATGAACAGTGCGAAATGTCGAGCTTGTGGTTTTGTCGGATGGGCCGACGCTGAGGTTTGCAAGAAGTGCGGTGCTGACATGTTTTCGGATGTGCCGCAAAGCTTCGCGCCTCTTCCAGGCAGTTTGCCAACATCCGATTCGCCGTACAGCGTGCAGCCCCAGTTGAAAACGGGACTGGCTGTTACGGCTCTGGTGCTCGGAGTCCTGAATTTTCTGTTGTTTGGGATTTTCGTCATCCCGACCATCGTGGGGATCATCATCTCGGTTATCGCGCTGAATAAAATAAAACGGAATCCGCACGAATACGGCGGAAAGGGGATGGCCGTAGGCGGGCTGGTCGTCAATATCGTGTGTGCGGTTTTCCTCATTCCGGTGCTGATAATTGCCGCAATCGCGATCCCCAACTTGATGGCCGCGCGTAGGGCGGCTAATGAAGGTGCGGCGATCCGGTCGCTCCGGACAATTCACGCCGCCGAACAAACCTACCAGGCCACGTCTGGGCGCGGACGCTACGGCAACCTATCTGATCTGCAGAGAGACTCACTGATTTCGTCAGACCTGGCAAGCGGCACGAAATCCGGTTATCGATTCAAGCTTGAGGTGATTCCGAGTGGACGTAACGGCCTGTCGGAATTCGAAGTCGTGGCGATTCCGACTGACTATGGATCAACCGGTCGACGATCGTTCTTTATCGATAATACCGGCGTGATTAGAGGTGAAGACAGCCACGGTCTGGACGCGACGAGTTCTGCACCGCCGCTCGCACAAGGTAGACAGTACGAAGACCCACGACTACAGACGCGGCGACCATCGAACAATTTCGACGACGAGTAAGATCGACGCACATCCATCAAAAAAGGGCTGAGCAGGATCGCTCCTGCTCAGCCTTTTCCATTGGTCCGTCCAGGTTTAATAAAAGCGCAAACTTTGACGACTCGGTGACCCAAACAACCCGCAGAGACGGCAAAACAACGTGCAGAGACGGCAAAACAAGCTGCAGAAACTCCACAACACGCTGCAGAAACTCCAAAACAACGTGCAGAGACGGCAAAACAGGCTGCGGAAACGCCAAAACAGCGTGCAGAAATGCGAAAACAACGTGCAGAAATGCCAAAACAGGCTGCAGAGATGTCAAAACAAGCTGCAGAAACAGCAAAACAACCCGTAGAAACGCCAAAACAAGCTGTGACGACACCAAAACAAGCTGGAGAGACGCCGAAATACGCGTGTAGTGGAAGGTGAAAACCGGCTGGAAGCTCAGAATACCGAGCAATTTCGCGAGAAATTAATTAACTGCGGAACGGTAGCTCTTGACTCAATCCAATTGGCGGCAAAAAGAAGAGGCGCAGACCGTGGTCCACGCCCCTCCCTGTTTCGCGCGCCCGAACTGTCATGGGCACGTCGAGTTGATGGTGTACTGCGCCCCCGAATCGATGGCTGCGCCACCTCCTTGATCGTGCGGCACCGTAACCTGGGCGGTGACGGACGACGTATTGTTGTTGGCGTCACGGACGCGGAACGTGATGGTGTACACCCGTCCGTCGCCATTGCCGTTACGCGTCTGCCGTAACTGGACTGACTTGCAGTCGCCGGCAATCACGATGTCGCCACTCGCCGCCGTGCCTTCATCGCTGCTCACGCTGGCAATGACGACGCTGCTCAGATTTACGTTCGGATCAAGGTTGTCACTAGCCCCGCTAACCAGGTCCGAAACATTAATCGTGCGAAGGCTCTTGTCGATCGGCCAGAGGGAGATCGAATTTCCACTCAGTTCGATTACAGGTGCGACCGTGTCAGGTGTCACGGTTACGTTGACCGTGCCGGTAGAGCATTTCGCATCCGGCGATCCGTCTGTAGTTCCATCGTCGCAGACTGTGTAAGTGAACGACGCCGGCCCACTGTAGATTCCTGCCGGCGTATAAGTCACCGTACCGCTCACCAACGACACTGTCCCGTGGGTGTCGGCCGTGGCCGTAACCGCGGTGACCGTTAACACCTGGCTATTCTCATTCGCAGGACCAGCGCTGTCATTAGCAGTCAGATCAGTCGCCGGGAAAATCAGGGGCGTGTACTCCTGAGTAGTCTTGTTATCGGTGGCGGGGTTCGGCGAGTCATTAACCTCACTGACGCCAATCGTGAAAGTCGATTCAGCGGAATTCTGCGCACCGTCATTGACTTTGAACTTGAAGGTGTCCGATCCGTTGAAGTCCGCGTTCGGGTCGTAGCTGATGTCCGCCGTACAGATGCCGCTCGAGCATGACACCGGACCAATCGAGCCAAGCAACCCAGACGAGGTGCCTTGGGTAATCGAAAAACTCAGCGAGTTGTTATTTGACTGAAATCCGCGAAGCGTCAGCGTTACCGCATTGTCTTCCGGGGTGCTCGCTGCTTGATCAGCGGTTCCTGGCGGATTAACGCCATTTACCCCTGCTTCAACGCAACGCTGAAATTCCGCCGGGACATTCGAGAAGAAGTCGTATCCGGTCAGCGTTTCGACCGCATCAACCGAGGTAAGATAATTCTCCCACGGATCGTTCCGGATACCCTGAACGTTGGGCATTACCACGGCAATCGTGCGGCTTGAACAGTTTACTCGGGCCACGTCGTCGCCGCTGGCTTTCGGAATGATTAATGCCACCTTCCAGGTTTGCGCTGGAACCGTAACATTGCCTTCTGCAATTGTGGCCGCGAAGCCATTGCTACCCGTTCCGCCCGTACCCGAGCCGCCGGCGACGATGTATATCTCGTTAGCGGGCACGAGGGTTCTTAAATAATTCTCAAGCGCTGCCCAGGGGCCCTGATTGTTGTCGGGCGTCTGGGGCATCATGTTTGTCATCAGGAACGTTGCCTGGTTGATAGGAATAGAAGTTTCCTTGTCACGGTCAGCATTGGGAACCACATGGCCCCGATCAAAGCCCGATCCGACGTAGTCGAATTCTGAGACGCGGAACCAATCGTCTGGGATAGCCGGGTCAGCCCGGAAGGTATCCACGCGCGCTAAAGAACCCACCCAATCATCGGATAGGTGCGAGCTGACCCAATTTGGGGTGCCTCGTGACCGGTTGTATGACAGCGTAAACTCAGGTTTCTCCATCAGGTAGTTGTTCTGGTCAATGACATTAGCGCCGCTAGGATTCCCCATGGTCACATTGACGCTGGGGGGATACGGCGGGGCCGTGCCGGTTGCCACCGTAAAGGAAAAGACTTTGTTGGTCGGCAGCGAGTCGGCATTAGTGCCGGTGTCATCAGTGTCCACGTCGTGGATTGCGTCTTTGAAGATAATGACGGTGCACTGCTCTCCCGCGAGGAAGTTTACGTTAGGTGTAATGGTATAAGTCTCGTTCCCAAAGAATGACCTCACCGTAGCGCTGTTGTGATTACCGGTGGAAGTACAGGTGATGTCGTACCACCCACTATCGACCGTGACGGCCTCAGTGAAGTTGATATCGATGGTGGCATCACGCGGCGCGGAGGCAGCGTTTTTGCGCGGATCGGTCGTAAATACTGCCGGTCCGATTTCAACGATAGGCGTTGTTCGCCGCGGATTTGGAGTGGCCGCCACGAAGTCTTCCGAATTGTCGTCGTTATCGGTGGCTCCGCCGTTCTTTCTGAAGATCGCGGTGGTGTTGCTGGGCGCCGGTGCGTTCGCCGTTTCCGCGCACGTAGCACCTGTCCCATACCCGACAAAATCTACTATGTTCACGTTACCGAGCGGGCATGCACCCTCGAGCGGATCAAAGTCCTTCACGAGGGCGATCTTGCCCGTGGTGGCGCTCATATTTATATCGCCGCTAATGTTTGCGGCCGGCAGCGGCGCCCCGGTAGCGCCACCTGAGAGCGCGATCAAGTAATACTGGCCAGACTCGATGAAGCCGCCAAGGGGCAGCGAGGTGAAATCCCAACTGTCACCTGCGGCAGAGGTGTACTGCAATGACCACCCGGTTAAATCGACAGTGTTGGCCGTTGGATTGAAGAGTTCGACGAAGTCATTCGTAAACGTGGCGCCGGCGTTTCCACCGCCACCGTAAATCTGACTGATGGTGACGTGTGGTTCCTGCACGGTGAGGAAGATCGTCGCGTTGGCGCTACGAGCCTGGGCATCCGTGATCGTGACCGGAAGAGATTTCGCTCCCGGCGTAGTGGATATAGGAATGGTCGCCACAAACGTAAATGTGTTTCCCACACCAGCAAAAGCCTGTGCCGGGGAGCCGCCAATTGAAGACAGGTTAGCGGTAA